>JALGVE010000061.1 GCA_029820045.1 Candidatus Zipacnadia bacterium
GGCAACGTCCGGCAGGACTGAAGTCCTGCCCTCCGTACGGCACGGCTTTGCTAGCCGCCGTGCCCCGCCCTACACTACTCACAAGCCGACTTACTCTAAAACCGATGCTCCTGCCCCATGCCCTGCCGTTATTGACTTTCCCTGCCCCTCGTGATATACAGTTTTCCACAGTGGCCTGGGCTTTCGATGCCCGGCCCAAGTCTTTCAGGGATGAGCACGTATGAGGAGGGGCAAGTAACACGTCAGACCATCAGAAACGCGACCCCACGGCCCTGGTGGAGGTTGGGGGCGAGGAGCTAAGCGCCCTGGTGGGCGCCCAGGATGCAAACTTGCGCCTGATCCAGGACGCCCTCAAGGTGGAGATCGTGCCGCGTGACGGCCTGCTTCAGGTGTACGGGGAGCAGACCGGAGCCGAAGCCGCCGCTGAGGTGCTGAAGGCGTGCCTGCAGGCCGTCCGCGCCGGCCGGTCGCTCAGCCGCCAGAACGTGCGCTCGGTTCTCCAGGTCGTGCGCAGTGGCGGCTCTGACGCGGCCGAGAGCCTCCTTGCCGACACCGTCGTCGTCACCCACCGCGGCAGGCCCATTCGACCCAAGACGCCCGGCCAGGCGCAGTACGTGCGAGCCCTGAACGAGAGCGAGCTGACCCTGTCCGCCGGTCCCGCCGGAACCGGGAAGACCTACCTGGCGATGGCGGTCGCTGTCGCCGCCCTCAAGGCCGGGGAGGTCAGCCGCCTGGTGCTGACGCGACCCGTCGTCGAGGCAGGCGAGGAGTTGGGCTTCCTGCCCGGCGATATGCTGGAGAAGATCGGCCCCTACCTGCGGCCGTTGTACGACGCGCTTCATGACATCGTCGGCGCCGACCGCTGCCGCCGTCTCACCGACCACGGCACCATCGAGGTGGTGCCGCTGGCCTACATGCGCGGCAGGACCATTAACGACGCCTTCATGGTCCTCGACGAAGCACAGAACTGCACGCCCGGTCAACTCAAGATGTTCCTGACCAGGATGGGCTTCGGCTCCAGGATGGTTGTGACCGGCGACATCACTCAGAGCGATCTGCCACCGGGGCGCGAGAACGGCTTGCAGCATGGCCTGCGCATACTTCGCGGCATCCCCGGCGTGACCATCTGCCGCCTGCAGCCCGCCGACATTGTCCGCCACGACCTGGTCCAGCGCATTGTCGCCGCCTACTCACGGGCGCAGGCCCAGCAGGAGGCTGCGCCGGATACAGACCCAGCCGCCGCCGAGAGGCGCAACGAGACTACCCATGAGCAGGAGACGGCGCAAGAACAATAACCCCGCCGGTCCTCCCAGGTTGCTGGGCGTCGTCCTGACCCCGATGTTCTACCGGCGGGCAGGCATGGCTGTCGGTACCATTGCTCTGCTCTTCCTGGCTATGTGGACCCGGGTGATGCCTCAGCGCGTCTCCCTGAAGCTGGGCGACGTGGCCCCGCGCCGCATCCTCGCTCCCCGCGGCACCACCTACATTGACAAGAAAGCCACCGAGGACGCCCGCCAGAAGGCTCGCGATTCAGTGCTGGACCAATACGTCAGTGACCCCGGGGCCGATGCCCTGGCTGCCCGCACCGTCAATGACGTGTTCTCCCTGGCTAAGGAACTGCGAGATGACGAGTCCTTCGGTGATGACGAGGAGGCACGGGTGCAGGCGCTCATCGGGCGGCTGGACATCCCCATCTCCGAGAACACCGCTCGGCTCGCCGTCAGCAGCACGGAGGGCGCGCTGGAGCGCGTTCGCGCTGCTGCCCTGGACATCGTCAAACAGCAGATGCAGAGGCCGATCCGTGACAACACCGATGACCTGTCGCAAGCTCGCGAGGCGGCAAGAAAAGCAGCCGCCAAGGCCCTGCTTAAGCCGGTCTATCAAGGCATGGTGGCCGAGCTCGCCGCCCTTGCGCTCCGCCCCAATCAATCCTACGATGAGCAGAAGACCAAGGCGGAGCGCAACCGCGCCGCTGCCGCCGTCGAGCAGGTTCGCAGGCAGATCCAGGCCGACGACATCATCATTGATGTCGGAGAAACTGTCACCCAACGACACCTGGACATACTTGAGGCCCTCGGCCTCATGCGTCCCACGGTGGATTACACCCAGGCGCTGGCCCTCTTGCTGCTCTTGACTGCGATCGTGGTGCTGCTGGGCGCCTGGGTTGCTCGCTTCACCCCTGAGGTCTACGCGGACGACCGCAGGCTGCTCCTGCTGTGCGTGGTGCTGGTCCTGGCCGCTACCGGCCTGCACGCCACCCAGCAGTGGTCCGTATTCGCCGCCTATGCCCTGGGCATAAGCACGGCCCTGGCGATGATGGTGGCGATGCTCTTCGGCGTCCGCCTGGCGATAGCCCTGAGCGCCTTCCTGGGCGTGCTGGTGGGCATTGTCGCCACGGGCAGTGACGCGCGCCTCGTCATCGTCACCATCCTTTGTAGCACCTTCGCCTCCTATGCTATCTCCAGGGCCGGCAGCAAGAGCCTCACCATCGCCCGCGCCGCCGGCCTCGTGGGCCTTGCCAACGCCGTGCTCTTCGTCGCCACCAGCGAAGTCTTCGGTCTGATGATATCCTCCCCGCAGGTGATAGCAACGGTGCTCGCCGGGCTCATCTCCGCCAGCATCGCCGTGGTAGCAGTGATGGCGCTTGAGCGGATGGTGGGCGTGACCACCGACCTGCGGCTGCTCGAACTCGCCAACCCCAACGAACCCGTCCTCCACCGCCTGCTCACTGAGGCGCCAGGCTCTTATCAATCCTCCGTCATGGTCGGGAACATCGCCGAACCTGCGGCTGAGGCCATCGGCGCTCCCTCCCTGCTCGTGCGCACTGCCGCTATGTACCATGACATCGGCAAGCTCAAGCGCCCTTACTTCTTCATCGAAAACCAGTTCGGCGGCGACAACCCTCACGACAAGCTTCGGCCTTACCTGAGCGCGCTCACCCTCATCGCGCACGTCAAGGACGGCTACGAGATGGCGCGAGAGATCGGTCTGCCCAAAGAGATCGCTGACGTCATCCTTCAGCACCACGGCACCTCCCTGGCCGCCATCCCCTACCGCAATGCCATCAAGGAGGAGGGCCCCGAGAACGTAAACGAGGCTGACTTCAGATACCCGGGCCCCAAGCCGCAATCCCGCGAGGCCGCGCTGGTCATGCTCGCGGACTCCGTCGAGGCCGCGGCGCGCACCCTCGTCAACCCCGACCATGAGCGCATTGTGGACCTCGTCGAAGACGTAGTGAACGCCAAGGTTGATGACGGCCAGCTCGATGAATCCCCCCTCACCTTTGCGGACCTCAAAGCCATCAAGAGGAGCTTCGTCAGCACTCTCACCGGCATGTTCCACCAGCGCCTGCGCTATCCGGAGCAGGAAGATAACCACGGCGACGCGAACGAGGAGCGCAAGGCCTCGACGCCCGAGCCGCCGGAAGAGCAGAAGGAGGGGCCCACGGACAGCGGTGAAGGTTGAGATCCGGCGTCTGCAAGGCACTCCCGTAGATGAGGGCATCCTGCGCGAGGCGGCCCAGGCGGCCCTCCGGCGCGCCGGTGGTCGGTTGGCCTCCCTGAGCCTAGCGCTGGTTGACGATGACAGGATACGACTGATCAACACGCGCTACCGCAACGTGGATGCGCCGACCGATGTCATCGCCTTCGAGGCCGAGGACCAGCCCGACGGCCTGACCGGCGAAGTCATCATAAGTGTCGAGACCGCCCAGCGACAGGCCGCCGAGGCTGGGCACTGCCTGGAGCGCGAGTTGGCCCTGCTCACCGCCCACGGCCTCCTGCACGCCCTCGGCTACGACGACACCACCGACGAGGGCGCGCGGGAGATGCGCGCCCTGCAGGACCAAGTGCTCTCCGACCTGAAGGAGTCTCTGCATCTCTATGACCTCTGACAACTCCACCCCAACCCCGCCTGATGGACACAGGCCCAAGCGTTCCTTCATTGACAGCTTCCATCACGCCTTTGAGGGCATTTATTACGTCTTCAACACCCAGCCCAATCTGCGCATCCAGATGCTGGTCGCCGGTCTGGTCTTTGTTGCTGCCTGGGGTCTCGGTGTCAGTCGCATCGAGATGCTGCATATCGTGCTCTGCGTGGCGATAGTGCTGATCGCCGAGTGCATCAACACCACAATTGAGCAGGTCATTGACCTCGCGACTGACGCCTACAACCAGAAGGCCAAGATCACCAAGGACGTCGCTGCCGGCGCCGTTCTCATTGCCGCCGTCTACTCCTTGCTCGCTGGCGTGATGATCTTCGCCAATAACGCGAACTTCCAGCGGCTCTTCCAGATGCCGCCTGAGTTCCCCCACCGTCCTCAACTCGGCCCTCTTCAGATCGTTCTGGTGGGCATGTTGCTGCTGGCCGTCATCATCGTCTGGGTCAAGCGCGCCAAGGGTTCGCGCGCCTTCCTGACCGGGGGCGTAGTCTCCGGACACACCGCCCTCGGCTTCCTGATCGCGACTGCCGTCGCCCTCATCACCCGAAGCGCGCCGGTCGCCGCCCTTGCGCTGGCCATGGCCCTGCTGCTCGCCCAGAGCCGTTTGCAGAGCGATATTCACAGCCTCTCGGAGGTCGCTCTCGGGGCTCTGCTTGGCATTGTGCTGGCGCTCATCTTGTTCGCCTGGCCGCTCCCGTTCTAGGGGCCGTTTCAAAACGTACCGTAGGGCGGGCTTCCAGCCCGCCAATGCCGTTCGCGCAGGTTATGAAACAGCTTCTAGTCAAACGGCGGGTTACGACTCACGGGGGACGGGCGAAGGCGAGAAGCTGGCTTGTTTGCCGCAGCCCATGAGGACGCGAAGCGTCCCCCTGCCGAAGGCGCAAGGCCAGAAGCGGGGAACTGAGACAATAGCCTTGCTGTCTGTCGTTCACCCTTCTCCCAAGCCGCCGTTGCGAGGGAGAACTTGTCCGCCATCTCGTCCGCCGTAACCCTGCCGAAGGCGCAAGGCCAGAAGCAGGGAACTGAGACAATAGCCTTGCTGTCTGTCGTTCACCCCTCTCCCAAGCCGCCGTTGCGAGGGAGAGGGGCCGGGGGTGAGGCGGCCTCACCGTTGGTTGTTAGAGCCTGTCCGAAAAGGCCGCACCACCCCGGGGACTGTCGCGCTGCTAGCAGAAGGAGGCCTTTGCCCTGACGAAAGTCAAAGTCGGCTTCATCGGCGCTGGCAACATCGCTAACAACTGGCACTACCCTAGCGTGGCGGAGTGCCCAGACCTCGCTGAGATGGTCGCCATCTGCGACCTCGACGAGAAGCGGCTCAACACCACCGCTGACAAGTACGATGTTGACTATCGCTTTACTGACCTGCACGAGATGCTCGACACCGTCGAGCTTGACGCCGTCTACTGCATCGGCCCGCCGATGATGCTCATGGCAACGGTCCTCCCGTGCCTGGAGGCTGGCAAGCACGTCTTCACGGAGAAGCCGCTGGGCATGAGCGCCGAGCAAGCCGAGCAGTTCGCGACGACCGCCGACGAGAACAACTGCCTGACCATGGTCGGCTTCAATCGCCGCTTCGCCTACGTTATTGACCGCTGCAAGGAGCTGGTGGACGAGCGTGGAGGGCCGACCCAGGTCCTCGCCGAGTTCCACAAAGACATGTTGGGCGGGCCGCCGTACTATGACATGAGCATCGTCCTCATGGACGTGATCCACTCGATAGACTTCATACGCCACTTCTGCGGGGACCCGGTCAATGTCTGCAGCGCCGTCCGCCGCAGGTACAACGACTGGGACAACGTCTTCAACGCCCTGCTGACCTTCGACAACGACGCCGTTGCCATGCTGACCGCCAACCGCGCCTCCGGCGCCCGCTATGAGCGCTTCGAGGTCCACGGCCGCGGCATCGCCTGTTACCTTAGGGCGCCCCACCGCGCCGAGGTCTGGATTGACGACGCCAAGGAACCTATCATTCTAACGGGAGAGGAACTCGCGGGCACCTCGGAGAATCGGATAACCTACGGCTACTTCGCGGAGAATGAGCACTTCCTGACCTGTGTGCACGACGGCGTCCAGCCCCTGACCAACTTCGCCGACGCGCTCAAGACCATGCAACTGTGCGAGACCATCGAGCAGGGAGGACTCTAGAAATTATTTCAGAGCTCCGCGTAGGTCGGGCTTCCAGTCCGACAATGTCATTCCCGCAATCGCGGGGACTGTCTCCCTCTTTAGGATGACATGCAATGTCTGAAAAGTCGGTCCCAAACGCAGAGGAATTCGACTTCCTGGTGATAGGCTCGGGCGTGGCAGGCCTCTTTACCGCGCTGCACCTGGCCGATCATGGGCGCACGGCCGTCATCACCAAGGACATCCTCACCGAGTCCAACACCGAGTACGCCCAGGGTGGCATTGCCGTCTCCCTCTGCCCCAAGGACACTCCCGAGGACCACGAGCGTGATACGCTCGCCGCCGGCGCCGGCCTCTGCGACGTGCCCGCCGTCCGCGTGCTGACCCAGGAGGGGCCTGATGCGGTTCGCGAACTGATGCGGCTGGGCATGCGTTTCGACCGGACCAACGGCGAGCTTACCTTGGCCCAGGAGGCCGCGCACAGCAGGCGCCGCATCCTCCATGCCTCCGGCGATGAGACCGGTCACGAGGTCGAGCGCGCCCTCACTCGCCGTACGCGTATCCATCCGGACATCGAGATACTTGAACACACCCAGGTGACCGGGTTGCTCGTGCTCGAGGGCCGCTGCCTGGGCGTGGACGCTATCGTAGATGACGGCGGCGAGCGGCGGCGCTTCCTGGCCCCGGCAACACTCCTCGCCACCGGCGGCCTCGGCCAGCTCTACCCGGTGACCACCAACCCCCTCGTCACCACCGGCGACGGCCTTGCCGTCGCCTACCGCGCCGGGGCTGCGCTCCGCGACATGGAGTTCGTGCAGTTCCACCCGACCGCGCTTGACGACGAGGGTTCGCCCAAGTTCCTGATCTCCGAGGCTGTCCGAGGCGAGGGCGCCGTCCTGCTCAACGAGGCGGGCGAGCGGTTCATGCCCGGCGTTCACCCCCTGGGCGAGCTTGCCCCCCGCGACATCGTAGCTCGCGCCGTCGCCGAGCAGATGCGCAACGCCGCGGGGCATGTCTACTTGGACTTCTCGCCCATCCCGCCTGACCGCATTCAGAAGCGCTTCCCCGGCATCATTGCGGAGTGTCACCGTCGCGGCTTCGATGTCTACCACGAGCCGATTCCGGTCGCGCCGGCCGCCCACTACATGATGGGGGGCGTCAACATTGACCTGAGCTGTCACACCGACCTGCCGGGCTTGCTTGCGGTGGGCGAGTGCGCCTGCGCGGGGGTGCATGGCGCCAACCGCCTGGCCTCGAACTCGATGCTGGAGGGGATGGTCTTCGGGCTGCGCGCGGCCGAGGTCGCCCGCAAGCTGGCAGGCCTCTCGGCGGAGCAGGCGAGCCAGGCCGCGCACTTGCCGGAAGCGCCGGTACGCTACGCCCCACCCACGCTGCGAGGTCAGCTTCAGGAGCTCATGGACGTGGACGTCGGCCTGGAGCGCAGCAGCGATTCTCTGGGCCGGGCAAGCGAGGCCCTGGCTGCATGGTCGAAGCAGGTCGGCTCCGCGCCGCTGGCCTCGCGGGAGGAGATTGAGACCGCGAACCTGCTGCTGGTTGGCCGCCTGGTCGTGGCGGCTGCGCTAACCCGCGAGGAGAGCCGTGGCGCTCATTACCGCACAGATTTCCCCGAGGCGAGCGACGACTGGCGCTATCACCTGGTCCTGCGCCTCGGCCCCGACGGCCAGCCCCTCATCGAGCCCATGCCCGTGCTCGACGAAGCGCCCTCCCCCCACACCGCTGACTGACGGCCGTCGTCGCAGACAGGACTGTCTGCGCCACCGTGTAGCCGCTGTCATGGTGGGGCAGGCATTCCTGCCTGCCAAGGCCGGTGCCTCACGGACTCAGCCCAACCAACGCCAGGTTCGTCCCGCACTCTGCACCCTCCGCCCGATACGACGCGAAGGTTGCGCGATTGCATCGGGTGCATTCATCCCACATCTCCACCTGCCCTCGTGGCACCCCGACGCTTTCAAGCTGCGCCAGCGCGACCCGCCTCAGGTCTACGTGAGGCAGCTCTCGGCTGCGGTCCACTGCCCCCGGCACCTCCTCGAATGCCGCCGCCACTTCTTCGCCCACCTCGAAGCAGCAGGGACCGATGCCTGGGCTTAGGATGAGGTCGAGGTCCTCAGGGCTACCCCCGCATACTTCCAGCGCTCGGCGGGCGAACTCTCCGGCCATGCCCGCCGCGAGGCCTCTCCATCCCGCGTGTGCGAGGCCAACCGCCGGCCCCGCGCGATGGTACAGGTAGATAGCCAGGCAGTCTGCGACGTAGATGACCAGCACTACGCCCCGCTGATCTGTGAGCAGGCCATCCATCCGCGCTAGCCGAAGCGGCCCATCCACCTCCGCAGCCGCCCTCACCGTTTCGGAGGTGACCACGGCCACCTCACTCCCGTGCACCTGCTCCGCCCCCACCAGCGGCCACCCGGCGGCGCCCATGTCGTTCAGGGCTTCCGCGACCTGAGGCGCCTCATCAAAGCGTCCTTGGCCCGGCCGCATGGTCTTGCCGACGAAGCCGCCGACAGCGTCCGACCAATCCTCGATGCTGAACGCCCAGGCCATCTCACATCAGCCTTCATCGTCTGGAGGGGCTGGGCTTCAGCTCAGCCCCGCCGTCTTGCCGTTTGCGTGGCCGAGCTGAAGCCCGGCCACTCCGTACGACCCTCCGCACGCCCCTCTCGCGCGCGGTGGGCCTGCGCTCGTGCATCGCACGGCGCCGCATCAAGGTCTCTATTGCTCAAAGCTCGCCCGCGGGTAGTAGCACAGGAACCCGTAGGCCGCATCCGCCGCCAGCAGTCCCACCTCGCCCGCGCCCGGCTCCACCGGCACGCAGGAGTACAGCGGCGGCAGCAGCGGCGGCGGAAGCCCATCATGCGAGAGCAGATGCAGGTGCGCGTAGGCCCCCGGCAGCGCAATGTTCTCGAAGCCGAAGACGCCGTAGGCAGTCAGGGTTATGAAGCTGGGCTTCGCGACGCTGCGCCACCTGGCGGGATATGTGGCGTACGGCAGCAGAAAATCAGCGTCCCGGTGCCGCTCCTGCTCGCTCTCCAGGCACATGGCAATCGGCACGCCCTTGGCGAAGACCGGCAACTGCGCCTCGTTCTCCTTTGTGTTCTCGAAGTAAGCGCAGCCGGGAAGTACCTCCGGCAGGGACAGCTCGCCGGGCTTGGCCCGCTCATCGGGAGGCTCCCTTGCTCCGACGAAGAGGTCAATCTTCCCGTCGTAGTTGTAGTCCCACGGAGCGGGCGTCGCGATCCCGCGCACGCGCAGCACTCGCTCGCCCACCTTTACCGGCCCCAGCGCTCGCAGGCCGCCGGCGTTCTCCCACACCAGCACCCTCCCCGAGCCGCAGCCCACCAGCAGGTCCAGGTCCCGGTCGCCGTCCCAGTCGGCCAGCGCCGGCCAGGCATAGCGCGGGGCATCCTCCCGCCCGCGTTCCTGGGCTCGCACCCGCCGCCCCTCACTGACGATGGGACGCCCTCGCCCCAGCCGTATCCCCTTCCCCTCCAGCCGCTCGTACAACGTCACGCAGCCGTCCTCGCCGCCGACCACCAGGTCCGCATCGCCGTCGCCGTCCCAGTCGCCGCACGTGCCCACCGCACACCGCCCGGCGTCCACCGGCGCCTGCTTCTGCTGAAGGTAGCCCGCGATGCGCAGCTTCGCCGGCCCGGTCCGCTCCACCAGCGCCACAAACCCGCGCCGGCAGCCCAGCAGCACATCCAGGTCCCCGTCGCCGTCCCAGTCGCACAGCCACGGGGCCGCATCTTGCATCTCCAGCGCCCCGGGCAGCCACCTCGTCTGCGCCGTGCCGATCATCTGCGCCACGGTTAAGCCGCCCTCGGCGCCCTTGTACAGCGTCAGCCTCCCATCCCCGCTGCCGATGACCAGGTCGTTCATGCCATCGCCGTCCCAGTCTCCGGCCCACGGCCGCGCCGGTGGCGTGACCTTGATGCCCTCCCCGCCCGCCGTGAGGGTCTGCGGCGGACCGCATTGACCTTCCCCGTCAGCGACCAGCGCCCAAGCCCGGCCCGCGCCGTCCGTCACGATCAGGTCCAGCCGCCCGTCGCGGCTAACGTCCATGGCGCACGGCGCCAGCGGCCCCTGAAGCTGCGCGCCGTCACCGGGTGCGACCAAGGGCCTCCTACCCGAGGCGGCCCCACCCCTCACCGAGTACAGATAGACCGCATCGCCCAAGCCTAGAAGCAGGTCAAGCGTGCCGTCGCCGTCCCAGTCGCCCAGCCACGGGGAGACCTGCTTACGTTGAGGGGTCGCGTCGAGCCGAAGGTCTTCTTGGGGGAGCAGCGCCTGCGCCGGCGCGAGCAGCGTGGCCTCATCTCGCCGAAAGAGGAGCAGATCGCCGTATCCGGAGCCGACCACCAGGTCGAGGTCGCCGTCGCCATCCCAGTCGGCGGCGGCGGGCTGCGAGAAGTCGCCGCCCGTGAGGTTGCCGACCTCCTGGGTGAGGACCTGGCCGTGCAGATACCCGACCGGCCCGTGCTCCAGGGTGCGCATCATGTACTGGGCGCAGGCCGGCTGCACCACGATGGCGGCAAGCGCCGCCACCCCCAATGTCATCGTACGCACAACCCGCACCCACTATGCTTGCAGGATGTCAATGATGTCCCGCGCGAGATGCAGCGAGCGAGCTACATGCCACTCGTTCGGGCTCGGCGAGCTGAGGTAGTCCGCGTAGCGGCGCTGTCGTCTCAGTTGGCGAAGGTCATACCCGGCTCGTCGTTCGTGAGGCCGTTGGGAATCCCTGAGTGCTCTGGGCAGCAACTGGTGCTCCCTCCCGGAGCCTGCCCCAGGAGGCTCGCGGTCGTAGCGGTTCCGGTAGTAGGCCCGAGCGTGATGAAAGGCAGCGTAGTACCCTCGGCTGATCGCCGACCTCAGCTTCGCCTCGCGCAGGTCATCACCGCGAGGGCAATTCGCTAGTTCGCGTGCGAGGCCGAGGTAGTCGTTCCAGTCAAACCTCATGTCGGCTTCGCCATCACTTCCAACTCCAAAGGAGCTTCGAGGTCCATCTCATGCACCCACTCATCCAGGAGAGCGTTCATGATCCCATGCGCCCGCTCTGGGGACGCGCTCATGACCAGTTCGACCCCTACGAGTGGATAGCCCTCCTCAGGATCAACCTCGCCCACTATATCCACGCCCGCTATCTCGCTATGTCTGCGCTTTGACTCTCGCAGCCTCTCCGCCAGCGTCGCAAAGAAGCCTGGATGGGCATCAATGAACGGGCGCAGCACCGCCTCGCCTTCTACCCTCGCGATGCTTCTCAACTCCTCAAGGGCTGCCTTGGCATCCTGGGTTTGGACTTCCCGCTTTTCTCCCACAGCGCTCACCCCTTTCTCCTCTGACCGCCAGCATTGTATCGCGCCCGTGCATTCCCTGCAAGTTGGCAGTCCAGCTACGCAGCCCACCTGAGTTGCTGATGCTGTTGTCAGCTTCGAACTGCGAGCCTCCGTCGTCAGCCGTTCCCTGATATCCTGTTGCCGTGCTCTCCGTTCTCTGCGTCTCTGCGGTTCTTGCTGTTCCCCGAACTCGCTGCTCGCCGCTCCCCCTTGCCGTTATCCGTTCCCATTGCCCATTCCCTGCCTCTACTCAATCTCGCCCACATTCTGCTGTATCTTCAGGATGGCATCTGCTATGTCGTCCATGGCCTTCTCGTCCGCCAACCCCGTGCTCTGCGACATCCAGAACCCGGACTCGTCACACACCTGCTCGCACGCCGGACAGGTCACCTCATCGTAGTTGACCTTCCCCTTATAGAACTGGGGCGCAAAGGGAAAGGCGTTCGGGTCCCAGTTGTCCCTGAAGAGGCCCTCGCGGTAGAGCGGGTTGTATCCTGAGCCGCCACGGATGCCCTCGGCATTCAACGCCTGCAGGAACTTGTCGCGCGGCAGGCCCGCGAAGGCCCCCCGATCGTAGCTGAAGATGTAGAGGTGATAGGCCGACCTGTTGCTCGGGTGCGTCATCTTCTGCAGGCTGACGCCCTCGATCTCCTCCAGCCGCTGGCGCAGGTATTGCGCGTTGTGGTAGCGCCGCTCGAAGTGCTCCGGCAGAAGCTCGAGGCCCCTCAGGATCAGCGCCGCCTGGAACTGCGTCATGCGCAGGTTCCAGCCCATCACTCGGTGGTCATACCAGCCGCCCTCGGGAACGCGCCCGATGTTTGCCTGCGACCAGGCCTTCTCGAACACCTCGCGGTTGTTGGTCAGCAGCATCCCGCCCTCGCCCGCACAGACGTTCTTGGAGGATTGAAAGGAAAACGCGCCGGCGTCCGCGATGGCCCCGACCTTCCGGCCCTTGTATTCGGCCCCATGCGCCTGACAGGCGTCCTCTATGACCGCGAGCCCGTGCCTCTTCCCGATCTCCATGATCGGGTCCAGGTCCGCCGGCGAGCCGCCGATGTGCGCAGGGATGATCGCCTTCGTGTACTCAGTGATCGCCTCCTCGATCTTGGTCGGATCGAGGTTGAAGGTCTCCGCATCAATATCCACGAACACCGGCACGCCGCCGATGGCCACCACTGAACTCGCGGTCGCGATGAAGGTGTACGGCGGTACGATGACCTCGTCCCCGACGCCGACGCCGAGCGCCCGCAGTGCCACCTCCAGCGCGGAGGTGCCGCTGGTGACGGTGACCGCGTATTCCGCACCGTGGTATTCGGCCATCCTCTCCGCGGCTTGCGTCGTGAACTCTCCGCCTGTGCCCCACACGCGGCTGTCAATGACCTTCTTGAGGGCCTCCAGAAAGCCCGGATCGTCGGGCGGCCAGGGGGGCCAGCCCTCGGTTCGCACCTTCTCGCCGCCGTTGATTGCCAGCACTGCCATCCTTGTCTCCTCCTCGAGCTATGCGGCCTTTGAATGCTCATTTGCGCTGAGTGATCCGGCGCACTATTCCGTGCCCTTGCCCGCATTCCTTCCAGGGAAGCCGAAGGGCATGAATGGGTGCGCGTTCAGATTGTCGGCAACTGAGTCCGGCCGGCGCCGTGAATGGAGCGGCCGCGCTTTGACTCGGCCGGGCTTCACCTAGGCTCTGCGTCCGACCGGCGCCGTGAATGGAGGGGCCGGGCTTCAGCTCGGCCCCAATATGCGCTCGACGCGAACGGCGGGGCCTAAAGCCCGGCCCCTCCAACGGAGAATCAGCCCCTCCATCGCTTGCCGTGATCCCGTGCCCAGAGCCGGCACCGTCTGCCGGCAATCAGGAAAGGCACCCACATGAACAGGAGCATCGGTTTTCACAAGGGTGGGCCTTCTGAGTGGCACAGGCAGCCATTCGTGGACGACAGACCCACCCAAGCAGTAGGGCGGGCTTCCAGCCCGCCAGGCAGATGGGTGACTGTCCGCCTGAAGGTGTCTGGCAAGCAGGACGCCCATCAGCCGGGCGCCGCTGTCGTATGTAGGGCGCGCACCTGTGGCGCGCCCCAGGCGGGCGGGGCACCCCCCTTCGCCAAGGCTACGGGGGACAAACAGGTTCCCGCCCTACACCACAGCCCGAGCCTGCCTCGCAAAACCGATGCTCCTGCCCACATGAATGACTCGCTGGACATGTGGCGAGTTCTCGGGTAGACTGGGCAGCGTCAGACCCCAGCCTGGGCAAACAGCTCAGGCATACGCGGGATGACCTTACAGGAGGTGGGCTAACCATGGCCCGCAGAATCGCGGCAGTGGCAGTTGTATTCATCGTAGTTGCAGCCTCTTCGACGCTCGCCCAGCAGCCCGAGGGCGCAACCATCATCTTCGGACGCAGCGACATTCTCGTGTACCAGGGCGTCGGCGACTTTCGCGCGGAGCAGCCCACCAGCGAACCGGTCTCCGTGGGCAACTTCGTCATTGAGAGCGTCGCGCGGCCCAGCGAGTCCGACCTGGGCGACTGGGGCCTGACCATGCGCCATCGCGTCGGTCCCTATCAGACCTTGCTCAACGCGCAGACCTGGGGCTGGGTGCAGTCCAGGAACGGGCTGCACTTGCGCTGCCGGGCCAAGGACCCCGAGGCATCTGTGGGCTTCCGCGTGGCGGTGGAGGTCTTCGACCGCTCCCAGAATCAGGCCTGGCTGTATCTGGACGTCGGCCCCAACGCGTGGGATTGCCGGCCGGCGGTAGTTGCGAATCGCCGTTACGGCAGAGGCATGCAGCGGTGGTATGTGCCGCTGTTGCTTGACGAGCTCTATGGTGGCGAACGCGCCGACCGTGACGAGTTCTCGATTGTGCTGGGAGTTGGCGGCTGGGGGGCTTACGGCATCCGCAAGCTGGAGATCAGGCCCTACCTGCCCCTCCACGCGGGGTGAGTGCACTCCGTATAGCCAGAGATAGAACCGATAAGGGCGCTGTGCTCTCCTGGCCATGGCGACCCGCCAACCCCAGTATCACTCGCGGACATAGCGGCCCGTGAGGCAGGAGAGCCAATCAAGGCGACTGGCCTGGGGCAATACACATCAGTAGGCTCCTCAAGCTCGTGCCCGCGCAGACCCAGTGTACACAAGGTACTGCCGTGGAGAGCACCACGTTCCCGTGTCTCCAGATCGCGTCATCGCCGGCGATAGGCCATCACGCGAAGCCCGTCCACGAGCTGGATATCGAGGTCGTTCGTAACGACTGCGTAGGCCCGCCCCCATTGTGCGCAGGCTACGTGGAGGGCGTCCGCCGGCTCAATGGTATAGGTGCCGAGCAGCCATCGCATATAGATCAAGAACCTACGCCCAAACTCCCCTGAACCGCGCCACGGATGACGGGGAAGGCGGACCGTGACCTGGTGCTTATTCAGGAAGTCATGGAGTTCCGTCGCTATGGCCTGGGCATACATGCCAAAGAAGGTCTCGAACTGAGCGCGATGGTTTTTCTTGAGATCTCGCCATCCCTGCCACTCGATCTCCGCGCGTCTCGCGGCTACGCTCATGCTGTGCTTCAGTAGCCCGAAGACAGCTTCCTCAAACACCATCGGGGTCGTCCACAGGTCCAATGTGGCGTGGGCACTCAGGCGGTCGAGAAACTGCGCCGATGCTGTCATCCGTCGGTCGCGACACCGGGGCGCGTTGCCTGCAAGGGCCCACGTGAGGAAGCTCGTTTCCACGAAAACGCTGGTGGGCTGCCGGGGGAGTCTTACTGTTGCGAACTCGTACACAGTCGCTGGCACGAGCTAGTCGCCTCCCGCGAACTCGTCCCACTCCTCCGGCGTCATCTCGGCAAACAGTTCGTCCAGGACAGACATCCCGCCGTCAGGCATGGACAATTGCTCGTCCGCCTCTTGCCACGATCCCACGCCCATGTGCTGCAGCAACTGACGCTCAGTCTCCCGCCATTCCCGCTCTTCAGCCATGACCTCCGCCATCTGCGCCTCCAAGCGCTCAACGCGCTCGCGGAGTTCTGCGTTCTGCCGTTGATGCCAGCGCGCGGCGTTCTCATAAGCCCGGACCCGGATCTCCAACTGGCGCGCGCGCAGTGCCTGCCAGTCTGATCCGCGTTCCTCCGACGGAGCCTGCATACCAGTCACGCGGGCTCCGACCGGGCTGAACAGGCTCGGCGAATGAGCCCAGCCGGGCGACGTCGCCGACGGCGCTTCTGTCTCCGACACCCACATGAGCGTCCGCCCGCTAGCACTCAATCGTCGCAACGGGCGCTCCTTGCGCTCCTCGCGAGCCACCCAATCGGCCTCAATCGGTTTCATCTGCATCGTCCTCCTCTTGACTGAATGCGTATGCGGACAGGGACGCCAGCCTGTCCCGTGCCGTCTCCAGGACCCTCATCATCCAGTCCAGGTCAGATGCCTCCACCTGGAAAACGTGGTCCTCTGGATCCGCCCCCTCGGCCGAGATCTTCAGTATTCCCACTGGGATGAGTTCCATCAAGTCCCGTGAGATGTCTGTTGGCTCTCCCTCTCTGTGGACCGCATCGCCAAAGGCCGCTCTGAGACCCCATGCTAGCTGGAGGTCAAGAATCGCAGGGATACCGCATCGTACCGCCTCGGTTCTCCCTAGGTAGGCACCGAGGGCGTCATCTTCCTGCGCTAAGTACCCGAGGAACTGCCGAAGGACCTCCACGTCCTCGCTAGCCAGACCAGCCTCTCTCGCTTCATCTGCCGCCGCAGCCAAGGGCACTTGATTCGCAGCCGACGCCATGTGAAGACTGAGGGACAGGGATATGACCCGCGCAATCTGTCTCTCGGTGACACCTGTGTCTTGCGCGAACTCGGCCGCAGCCGTGAAGTCTCGGGCCATACTGGCGAGTCCTGCTGCCAGCCGCTGCATGTCCTCAGGCCCAAGAGCCCTCAACCCCGCCAGGGCATCCTTGACGGTCTCGGAAGACAAGTAGAGACCAACCCCAAAGAACACGGGCCTATCCATGCTAGTTTCTCCTTCCTGGTGGCACCTGGAATACCCTCGTGATCCACAAGCAGAAGCTGTGCCGGGTAGTATATGACACTCAACGCACTTGGCAAGTTCCCCGTCGGTCGTGCCAGGAGCATCGGTTTTAGAGTAAGTCGGCTTGTGAGTAGTGTAGGGCGGGGCACGGCGGCTAGCAAAGCCGTGCCGTACGGAGGGCAGGACTTCAGTCCTGCCGGACGTTGCGGCCCCGGCCCGGCATCCCGCCCGATGGGCGGGACGCCCTACACCGAAAAGAAGCTTGCACGCCCGTCAGCCAGCTAAAAACGATGCTCCTGTCGGTCGTGCTGCTCCTCCCACGCAGCTGAGTATTCTGGCAGGGACGCTCCCTCCGGCGTATGTTCACCTACTAGCAAGGGTACTCCTCCTTCCAGGACCCAGGCGCGCTGTCCCACACCTACGGCGCACGGGCCGGATTGCAGCCGGGGGAGCACCGGCGCCGACGAACCGGCCGCCATGGCGTCGGGTCACCTGGTAGTGTCGCCCTGCGTCTTCGGTTCGCACCACGCCGAGTCAATGCGTCAGGCCTTGCGTCATCGCGGGGACCCACGTTGCGTCTTGACGAACTCTGCTTTCGCGTCCACCTGCTAGCCGCCCGCCTCCCGCTCGCTCTGGCTGAGCAATGCGTTCCCTGGAATCGCACCAAAACCCCTTGCACGTACTCGCGCAATGTGCTATCGTCACCGTCGCGTAAAGGGCGGCAGAGACCGCCCGGTTGTGTGACGGTTCGGGTCGCCATGGGGTTCATCTCGCGGCGGGCGAACAGCGCACCGCCAAAAAGCAACACGGAGGTACTTAGTATGGCGACTGGTACAGTCAAATGGTTCGACGATGCAAAGGGTTACGGTTTCATCGAGCGCGAGGACGGGGAAGATGTGTTCGTACACTACTCCGCCATCACGGGGGAGGGCTACCGCAGCCTGCCTGAGGGAGCCAAGGTCGAGTTCGACGTGGATCAGGACCCCAAGGGCCCGCGGGCCGCAAACGTAGTTGTTATCGAGGCGCCACCCGCATCCGACTCCACCACCCAGTGGTAATCGCCGATACAGTCAGCAAGACGCCCGGCCCTCCGGCCGGGCGTCCTCATCTAACAGGGCACGGCCCCCGCGCTCGCCCCGCCTTCTCGGCTTGCCGCCGGCGCGAACCTGCGTCAAGCGCATAGCTCAATTCGCGATTGCCGATTCCCGCCTCTACGCGTAGGCCCCGTGCTCCTTGCATGCCTCGAAGTACGCCACGATGTTCGCCATCGGCGTCCCCTCGCGGAAGCTGTCAGAACTGCCGATGATGAAGCCGCCGCCGGGCTTGGCGATCTCCATCGCCTCCCGCACCGTGTCCTCCACCAGCTTCGGCGTCCCATGCTTCACTACGTAGAGCAGGTCCACGTACCCTTTGATAGTGGCCTGGTCGCCGATCTTCTCCTTCGCTTCAGCCAGGTCAAAGTCACCCACCGGTGGCGGCGTGCAGGTCTCCAGAACGTCAATGCCGGTATCCGCGATCATCTCCATCGAAGCGGCCAGCTTGCCATCATCGTAGTAGTCGTAGCGGGCGTCGTAGCTGTGCGTAAGCTCCACATGCTCGCGTATCTGCGGCACGAAAAGCTCCGCGAACATCTCCGGCGACCAGCCCGCCGACAGCGAGTTGAAGTACCAACTCCCGAAGATGAACTCCACGCCCGCCTCCAACGCCGCCCGCACCTGCGCCAGCGAGCGCTGGTGGAAGATGTCCAGCAGCTCGTCGAAGAACTCGCGGTCATCGTAGTAGTCCATCATCAGGTCCTGCATTGCCCGCGCGTCACCCGCGTTGTGGTCCAGCGCGCTGCGCACACACACCATCACCACGCCCCGGTGCCCTATCTGCTCCTGGGCTGCATGCACGTGATCGAAGTTCGTCCCGATCTCGGGCAGCGCGTATCTGAGCGCATCGAGGTCCTCGGGGCCTTTGATGAGGTGTTCGGTCTTGATGGGGTTGGGCGAGACGCCGTACTCCCGCCCCGGGGGTGGGATCTTCGTTCGGTCCGACAGGTCTCCGGCGGGCGTGTGAAAGGTGCGCTCGACGACCTGGTAGTCGCCCTCCGGGTACTTGGTCTGCTCGACTTGGACCTCCGGCAGGTCGTACTCCTCCGGGTAGCTGATGACGTAGTTGGGCGTGCTCCCGCCGACGATGTGCATGAAGTCCATGTCGGGCAGCACCTGTAGCTGTTTCTCGAGGCTCCCGGTACCGTACACGGCGGTCATCCACGCGCCGACGCGCGGCGAGATGGGCACCCGGTCCGGTTCTTCATGGCTGATCGCGGTCAGTATCCGTTCGCGACCCGTCATCTGCGGCCTTGCCATCAGGTCCAGTCTCCCTGACCGTGGGATGCGTACCTGCTGCCGTTCCTGTCCCGTAGGTCGGAGTTCCTGCTCCTGTTTGTCTCCCGCAGGTCGGAGTTCCTGCTCGTGTTGCCGTTTTGCAGGTCGGAGCTCCTGCTCCGACGTCCTTCACACCACGCAGTAGCGAGTCGGAGCAGGAGCTCCGACCTACGGGCAAGTACCCTTTGCGCCGGCGTTGGCGTTCTGCCCTCTCCCAAGATGTTCCGCCACCCGTCGCTTCGCCAAATGGCGAAGCTATGGGTGGTCCCCCGTTGCCCCACCCCGTGGGCGGGGCAACGGGGGAAGAGAGAGGGGCCGGGGGTGAGGCGGCCGTTCACGCCCGACGTGGTCAGTTGATGAGTTCCCTGGACGGGGCCTTGCCCGCGCCTGTCACACGCGCCTTCTCCACCCGCCCCCCAGCCTGCTCGAACTCCCTTAACACTTCGCCCCCTGCGCCTTCGGTCCAGAACTCCGCTCGCTTGAAGGCGCCTGGGAAGCCCTTCGTGTCCAGGAGCAGCTTCTCGTAGCGCGGCCTGCCGCCCTTTGTCAGCAGCGCGCTGCGCAGGTACTCGGCGGGCCACGCGATGCGCGTGTCCATCACGCGAACCGGACCTTCCACCTCGCGTCGGACCTCCTCGACCACCTGGCGGCTCCAGGTCAGCAGCAGCGTCCCGCCGGAGGGCAGGTTGACCTTGGCATAATCGAAGGGCTCCTCAGCGACCTCCAGCCTCTGCAGCGGCACGTATCCCGAGGCCTCGACCGTGACCTCCAGCTCCTCGCCCGCCTCTAGCTTCACGTTCGTCACCACCGGGTGCGCCCGGCCGAAGCGCGCCCGCGCGCTGCGCGTGTATCCGCCGTGCTCTCGGTAGTTCCCCTCGGTGGCCCGGAGACTCTCCCCTTGCGCCGACGCCAGCAGCTCGATAGTCAGCGGTTCCTCAGCCTCTTGACACTTGACCGCGTACGACACCGTCTTGCCCTTCACATTGACCCTCAGCTCCAGCCGGGCCTCGCCCACCCGCAGGTTCGAGACCGTCATATCCGCGCAGCCCGTGGGCAGGTGCGGCGCCAACCTCAGCCTTCGCGCCGGCGCGTCCGGCTCGAAGCCGGTGAGGTATTGCAGCACCGCGCTGGCGTTGATGCCGCCCTCCCACGGTCGCACTCGGTGCAGCCCCCAGACCTCCTTTGAGGGCACAACAGCCCCTCCAGGGCCTGCGCCGCCTCCGGGTGGTCAATCGCCGCCAGGTTCGACAGCAGGTATCCGGGCGTCATCCCCACGTAGTACCCGCAGGCCGGCGTCGTGCGCGCCGTGCCAGTCTTGGGCCGGTAGAGGTACGCCAGCGAGTTGAGCACATTGTCAACTTGCCGCTGCTCGCTCGGCTTGCCGTACCCGATCCACAGCGGTCTCAGGTTGATGTTCGCGAACGGATAGCGATACCTCTCGCCCGACAGGTCGGACATCGCCGGGGCGTAGTAACCTCGCTCGCGCTGCCAGTAGTACCGCTCGGTCACGCGCCTGACGCGCCGCGCGGCCTGGCGGAACTCCCTGGCCTCATCGCCCTTATCCAGCGCCTCGGCCATCTCCGCCATCGCCTCCGCCGCGGCTACGTACTCAAAGGCGGAGTCCGCCGACCTCAGGTGCAGATACACGTAATCCGTAATGTCTTCACGCCCGTCGAATAACTGATAACCGGGGAAGCGGTAGGTCTCGTCACCGTGGAAGGGCAGCCTGCCCTCCTCGTCAACCGCCTGCCCCTCCAGGCAGCGCCGCAGGTAGCCCCACCGCTCCTCAAGCTGCTGTGTCTCGCCCGTGTGTCTGAAGTACCAGTAGTTCTGCAGGATCACGAAGCTGGCTATCTCCGCCTTCGGCGAAGGGACCTCGCTCCAGTCCGTCTCCGGCACAGCCCCCGGTGTGGCGTTGAGCTGCACGTTGTTCCCTATCTCGCCCTTCTCTGCGCAGACCCGGAAATGATAGTCCAGGTCCCGCGCGACCGCCTCGAAGTCCCCGACGTCCAGAAGGTACTTGATCGGCCCATTGCTATCCCGTATCCAACGGTAAGAGTACTTGTGCATGGGGGAGAAGCCGCCCGCCTGGGCCTGCTGCACCTGGCACAGGTACTTGCTGATGGTCAGGAACTGCGCGATCTCCTGGGGCACACCCCTGACCTGCGTCGTCCCCTCGATGCGCTTCTGCCAGTACTGATGGCCGGACTCCACCAGCGCGAAGCCCTGGCGCTCGATGTTCTCGAGGCTGGCGCGCTCGCTGGCCTCATCATCCGACACCGCGATGTAGGCTATCTTGCCGACCGACTGGCCTGACTTCAATCTCCCTAACCGGCAGCGCACCGCTTGAACCTTTCTCAGCCCACCGGTCATAGCGCCCAGCGGCTGCAGGCGCTTCGGCAGCTCCTCGGGAGGCTCAGGCACCACGCGCTTGCGGATGATCTGCGCCCGAGTGCCCGCGAAGCCGAAGCGCACGCGCGTCGTCCCTCGCGTCACCAGCAGGTCGTCATCCACCCGCTCGGCCCGAGGCAGTGACGAGGTCTGCGCCAGCGCCAGGTCCCGGATATCCTCCCGACCGCGGTTGCTCACCACCACCAGGCGCACCACGGCGTTGACTTCCACCGGAACCGTGTCGAGGATGTCAACCCTGAGGCCGCCGCGGTTCTCCCAGCGCGTATGCACGACGCCGCCGGGCGCCACCCACGCCGTAGACTGGTGCGGCAGCAGCACCGGCTCGCCGTCCACCATCACCGAGAGCAGATACGACCCGAGCAGCCCCTGCGTCTTCTGGTACGTCGGCCCCAGCACATCCTCGATGACTCCCAGCGGCACCCGCAGGCCCGTGAGCGCGAACACCTGCCCATTGCCCATGGGGTATGCGCCCAGGTGCGAGTAGTCCGGCATCGAGCGGTCGAGGTCAATCTCCTGTCGCCAGTACGAGAGCTCCTGCGTGGTCCAGCTTCCGCTCGCGAACAGGTCGTCGTAGGTTTGCGGCTCGCGATTCTGCGTCGGCTGCCGGCAGCCGGCCAGCGCCAGCAGCAGCGCCGCCGCGATCATCACCTGCCACTTGTGTCTGAGCATCATCGCTTCCTCACCGAAGCTCACTCGTCCCTGGGTGCAAGTCCCTGATGGCGGCAACGGCCGACTTACCCCCGGCCCCTCTCCCACGATCCCGCCTGATGGGCGGGACGTCTTGGGAGGGGGAAGAACGGCAGCGAAGTCAGCGCATAGTGCCTCGCGTATTGCCTCTCGCTTCGCATGACGGCAATCAGTAAGCAAGCCGTCTCCCCCTCTCCCAAGGCCCCGAAGGGGCACGCGGGAGAGGGGGCCGGGGGGTGAGGCAACGCCGTT
>JALGVE010000003.1 GCA_029820045.1 Candidatus Zipacnadia bacterium
CAAGCCAACCGACAACTGCACGCAGCCGCAGCAACATGACCCTTTTCTCACCTACCAGTTGACATACACAGTCCGTACGGCGCTCACATTGCGTCTCCCGCGCGCTGGGTCGCGCGGGCGCCCGGGCCCTCCATAGGGCGCGTCCATACGGCCCCGGCGGGGCATCCCGCCCGATGGGCGGGACGCCCTACACCGAAAAGAAGCTTGCACACCCGCCAGCCAGCTAAAACCGATGCTTCTGACTGCAGTCAACGGTCCCACCTAGTCCGCCTCGCGTGGCAATGCCCTCAGGTTGTCCACCTGCAGGCTGCCAGAGAGCGCGTTGGTGGGGGCCATCAGCGCGACGCCCACGTGGTTGATGGCCTGCCAGTTAATCCTGTCGCCCTGCTGTCGAGGCACGAAGCTCGCGAAGGGCAGCTCAAAGCGCTGCCACTTGGACGTGACGCCAGTGACGAGATAATCGGCGATGCCGTTGTCGGTCTCGCCCGCCTCGTCTGAGGTGGCGTCTTTTACCACCAACGTGAACGAGGGCACGTCGCCCTTGGCGTAGATGACGAAGCGATCGTACGTGGAGAGGTCCACCGTCTTGCCGGGCGCGAACCACATGGAGAAGCTGTGCGGCTCGCCCTCGATGGTGTAATCAACCTTCATCGAGCCTCCTCTGCCGCCCTCAGCGTCATCACCCGGTACGAAGGTGGCTGTCCCGATGCACCTCTCCACCTGCGGCCACAGGCCCCAGTCACCGCCCCAATCCGGCGCGGCGTCCTGCGTCGGGAAGGTAAAGATCGCGAGCGGCTTGGGAGGCGGGTTGGTTAACGGGTTGCCGGCCACATCGTAGGGCCCGTCCGGCAACGGGTTGCGCGATCCTGCCGGCGCAACGAAGATGGCGGGCCAGCGATCCGTGCGCTTGTCGAAGGTTAAGCGCACAGGCTCGTCCGGCGTTGTCCAGTCCCTCAACGGTACCACGAAGATCTCGTAGTCGCTGGTGTTGTGGTCATGTTGACCGGGAGGGCAGGCGCCGTAGATGAGCCAATGGCCATCCGTCGAGACGCGCGGGAAGTACGTGTGGCTCCACGGGCCGCTCCGCTCGTTGAACACGAGAGGGTCCCCACCATCGGAGAGGTTGAAGCGAATGAACTTGCCGGCCGTCTGCACACCGTAGCCGTAATGCTGATCGGGCGCAACGTGTCCCTCGCACCCGCCGTGAACGTGCACCTGCACTTTGCCGTCAGGCGATAGCACCCATGTGCCCCGCGGCCGCGGCGACCAGGCGACAAAGCGTGTGCCCTCGTCATTGCCCGTGGCCACCCTGATCTCCGGCTCGAACTTGACGCCCTCAGGCGGGAAGACCCTCCGCTCTTCACCGGTCGCCACGTCGTACTCCCACGTGTCGTAGGCTTCCTTGCTGGGGTTGGGCCTGCGATAGAACTGAATGGCCTGATCGCCCTTCCGCCACTTCGGGCTGACGGCGTTGTCAATCAGTTTCCTCGCACCCGACCCGTCGCTCTTCATGATCCAGACCGCGTCCGGCTGCCCGGGAACCTTGTGCGTGAACAGCAGACGCTTGCCGTCAGCGGAGAAGTCGGCCTGCGTGTCCTCGCCGGGGCCGGAACTGAGGCGGCGCGCTCCGGTCCCGTCGGCGTTCATGGTGTAAAGCTGCCATTGTCCGGTGCGATTGCTTTCCCAGACGATCTGCCCGACGATGCGGCCTTTAAGTCCCGCGAGCGCCTGGCGCTCGGCGTCGCTCGGCGAGACGCTCGATGCGGCCCCTGCTAGGGAGGTCACGCATAGGATACTGGCAATAGCCCACAGAGCACAGCGATACGACCTGATCATTTCTGCTCATCCCTTCCTGGCGCGCTCAAATCGCCACCCCGGTGTCGTTTCGTTCCATCACTCTTCCGTGTACTTAACGACCCAGTACGGCGTGAGGCTGTACTCGTTGGTGTCATCCGCTTGCATGACGCGGGCGAACTCCTTGCGTTCGGCGAAGGGCTGGATGGTCAGCCGATGACGCTGGCCGACGCTGAACCTCGCGGCCGGTTTGAGCTTGCCGTCCTTCATACCCCAGAAGACCGCGAGAAGTTCCTTGCCGTCGTAGTTGCCGCTCTCCACGCTGTCCACCCGGTACTTGATGAAGGTCACACAGGTGTCATAGGGCACAGAGGACGGCTCCGGCACATTCGAGACGACCTCTATCTGCCCTACGATCACGGTGCCCTTCGGCTTCTCCTCAGGCGTCGCCCGCCCGGGCGAGGCGGGCGTCTCTGCCACGGGTTGCTCAGGACGGACGGCTGGCCCGCCGCTCCCTGCCTCGGTCGTGTCAGCCTCGGGGGGCTTCTCGGCAGGTTCTCGCGGTTCTTTCGCCTCCTCGGCCCGCGCCGGCGGCCCGCTGCTTTCCGCTGCCTTCGCGGCGGCTTCCGCCTTGGGAGCGGGCGCCTTGGCCTTGGCCTCAGCGGCCGGCGCAGAGGGCGCCTCAGCAGGCTCCTCCACAACCGCAGGCGCTTCTTCCGCCGCAGCGGTGTCCACCGGCTCCTCCTCGTTGACCTCCACCGGTGCGACTGTCTCCTCGACCTGCTGCTGCGACCTGGCGCAGCCAACGAACGCTGCCACTACTGGAATCAGACTCAGACAGACAACCACGGACATAACCCTCGCACGCAAGAGACCCATCGTGATCCTCCTATCGCATCGCGCAACTGCTCACCTGCAAGCCCCTTCGCTCCACTCAGCGTAAGTCTGTCATTGTGATAGTGGGACAGACGCCCTGTCTGTCCCAAGCATCGGCAGACGAACAACGGGGACAGGTGGGGGCACCTGTCCTACTGTAGAGGAACAACGGGGACAGGTGGGGGCACCTGTCCTACTGTAGACGAGGCGCCCTTCACTGCACTAAGGGTGACACCGTAAACAGTCACCGCGTCCCTATCTCGATGCGCTGCCACTCGCCGTTGGCGACGACCAGGTCGCGGGCCGCGAACTGCCAGATGACGAGCTTCTTGCCCCTGAGAGGGTCCGGGCGTCGAACCAGCGCCGCTCGCGCGGTGTTCACGCCACCATCGTTGAGCGCGATGATATCTATGCCCCGGCCCAGGCGCAGGGCAAGCTGCTCTCCCAGCCCGGCGTGATCGCCCCATCCCATGCTTGGGTCCGAGTAGATGTTGGTGAAGCTGTCGCCCAACAGGACAATCGGGGAGGCGGCATCCGGCTCGAGCGGCTGGCCCGTGTCGGCATCTACGACCCGACGGATGCTGACGCGCTGCGGCTCAAACCCCGGCAGGACTGGGACCTCGAGCATGTCGTAGAGGTCGCCCAAGCGCGTCACCGACACTGGCTGCGCGCGGAGCCGCCGCTGGTCCCCGTCAAGCGCAGGCAGGCGCCGGACCAGCTCATCGGCTGCTACGTCCAGGCCCTCTGGCGTCCAGTGAGTGTCCTGGCGCAGGTACAGCTCCGCAGCGCTCCTCGCCCGCCACAGGGCTTCGCTCGGATCAACGACCGCCACCCCCTGCCGCTTCATCTCAGCGAGGAACTCCGCCATGTCCCGGTTCGTGGGCGGGCCCTCCTCGACTGGATAGCGAGGCGACAGCCACTCGGGATAGATGGTCTGCTTGCCCGGCGCCACCAGCACCACCAGGTCAACAGCGTAAGCGGCAAGCGTATCGCGAAACGCCACGATGGCGCCAACGGGGTGACCCTCTCCGTAGGGATTGTCCATGAACCCACGCCCGATGACGGCGTCCAGGCTGGGCCGATAGATGAGTGTGTCGCCTCGACCCACCACGACTTTCTGGTTCCCCGCGCGCAGCGCCAGCAGATCAAACTCCTGCACGGGCTTCCGGACCGCCTCCGCGACCACTGAGTTAGCCTCGACCGCGTGCTCGTAGGCCTGGATGCCCTCCAGCGTCGGTATCTGCCGGAAGATGTCCAGCTCCTGCACCGGCTCGCCACGGCGCAGCTCCGTGATAATCTGCACCACGGGCACCACCGTGATAAGCAAGAGGAAGCACGGGATGACGGCAAGCTGCGCCCACCTGGCCGGGAGCGCGGTTGCTGCTGCGGTCTTTTCGCTGACCTGGTTTGCTGCCACCAGTCTCTGCCTCCGACGCGCCTCGCGTTTGTCGTATGGAGGCGCCGGGCTTCAGCTCAGCCCATGACGCTCAACGGGTCGCCCGGGCACGCCGACGACATTCTCGGCCGGGCTAAAGCCCGGCCGCTCCATACGACCCTCCGTCGCGGCGTCGCAATGACTCACGCCCCCCGCCGCCTGGTCAGAACCGGAAGTACAGGAACGGGTTGTACGCCTGCGTGAACATGACTGCCACCGATGCCGCGAGCGACGCAGCCGCGAGACCGAGCTTAGCGGGTCGAAGGTCCTCCGCGGCATCCCAGGTGTCGAGTGCGAAGATGTGCACCAGGAAACAGGCCGCGAAGACTAGCAGGAACTGCGGCTGATAGAGCACCGACCCGACCAGTATCCCGGCCGGCCCGGCCTCCTGAAGGCCGAACATCGCTCCCAGGTAGCTGATGGCCTGCCCAAAGGTCTCCGCACGGAAGAAGACCCAGGTTATCAGGACCACGATGAAGGTGATGACGATCCTCAACGGCTGCGGCAGGCGGCGATAGAGCGGCTGCTTCCCGTTCCAGCGCTCGAGCGCCAGCAGCACGCCGTGCAGCGCGCCCCAGATGACGAAGGTCCATTGCGCGCCATGCCACAGCCCGCCCAGCAGCATCACGATGGCCAGGTTGGCGTAGGTGCGCCGGGGGCCGCGCCGGTTCCCGCCCAGGGGGATATACAGGTAATCGCGCAGCCACGTGGATAGCGAGATGTGCCAACGCCGCCAGAACTCCGTCATGCCCTCGGAGAGATAGGGCAGGTTGAAGTTGCGCTTAAACTCAAAGCCGAGCATCAGCCCCAGGCCGATGGCCATGTCGGAGTAGCCGCTGAAATCGAAGTATATCTGAAAGGCATAGGCGGCCACCCCAACCCAAGCGTCGTACCACATCAGCCCTCCCGCGCCGAAGGTGGCATCCGCCACCTGCCCCATCGGGTTGGCGAGCAGTATCTTCTTCGCCATGCCGAAGCCGAAGAAGAGGATACCGCGCGCGAACTTCTCCACCGTGTGCGAGCGCCAGCGGAGTTGCTCCGCCAGGTCCTGGTAGCGGACGATGGGGCCGGCCACTAACTGAGGGAAGAGCGCGACGTAACATGCGAAGTCGAGGAAATCCCGCGCGACCCGCGCATCCCTACGATAGAGGTCAATCGAGTAGCTCATGGACTGAAAGGTGTAGAACGAAATGCCGACCGGCAGCACCACCTGGTAGACGCGCACAGCGTCGTGGCCCAGCCAGCTCAACAGGTAGTTCAGGTTCGTCTCCGCGAAGCCGAGGTACTTGAAGAAACCGAGCAGCGCCAGGTTGGTGCTGATGGAGATCACGAGCGCCAGCTTCCGCTGCCGCGCCGAGGGGAGACCCTCGCCCGCCGGCTCGTCGTTAGCGAAGCGCCGCAGTCGCCAGCGCCCGACGATGAGCTGGCCGGCCGTGTAGTCCACGGTGGTCGAGAACAGCATCAGGAAGATGAACCACGGGTTGGCCCAGCCGTAGAAGACGTAGCTGACTATCGCGATGAGGAGCTGGCGCCAGCGCATGGGGCAGGCGTAGTACAGCGCCAGCACCAGCGGCAGGAAGTAGAAGATGAAGATGTGTGATGAGAAAACCATGAGGATGGTTGCACGGGTATTGCGGCCTGCATTCTCTCCTACGGCAGCTTGATTATCTCCCAGGGGGCCCAGTAGTTGTACAGGTCGCGCGCGACTACCGTCCAGATGACGAGCTTTTTTGCCTCGATGGCATCATGCCCGCGCCGCGCGAGTTGCCCGCGGATACGCGGCCCGCTGCCCTGCGCCATGATCAGGTCAACAGGCAGCGAGAGGTCCTTTGCCAGGTGCGCCGACAGCCCCGCGTGCTGGCAGTCCTCGAAGTGAAAGACGCCGGTGAAGCTGTCCCCCAGCATGACGATGGGGCTGTCGGGATCGTCAACGTAAAGCGTCCCGCCGGGCGCCACGACCTGCTGGGCGGTGAGGCGCAGCGGTCGGTACGCCAGCTTCTCCTGATCGGTCAGCATCTCGCAGATGTCGCCCAGCCTGGTGAAGTTGACCTGCTTGACCGAGTACTGGACCTGTTGCGGGCGCAAGGACTCGTACCAGGGGTACTGTCTGACACGCTCGGCAATGAGCCTCGCGGCCAACTCAACGCCGCGGGGAGCCCAGTGGGTATCCTGCGGCATATACAGGAGGTCATCCCCCGCCCCCCGCTGCTCGATGAAGGTCGGCAGCAGGTCAACGATCTCGACGCCGGCCGCGGCCAGCTCGCCCAGCAGCTTCCGGCAATAGGGCGCGACGTAGGGCTTCGCGCCCGCCGGCGCCTTGTCGGAGACCTTCTCCGGGAAGACCTCCGCCTTGGTCGGTATCACTACAAGCAGCAGGTCAATGCCCCGGGCTTTCAACTGCTGGTTGAAGTCAATGATGGCGGGATAGGGGTCACGCCCGTCCGGCTGGTCACGCAGGTCCCCCGACACCAGGTACTCCAGGTCGCCGCGGAAGAACAGGAAACCGTCCTTGCCGATGAGGCCGCGCAGCTCCGCAGGCCTGGCCTCAAGTCGCTGGCGTACGTCAGCACGGAAGTCAGCCAGCAGGCCGCACCACGCCTCCCAGCTCCCACCCCAGGCTTGCAGCTCCGCCTCCCAGGGATTGCTCGGCGGCTCGGTCGCGCCCGGCTTGACCGCGGCGCCGCTCGCATCGGCCAGCAGAAAGACGTTGTAGATGACCTCGCCGTAAGGCTTGCCTCTCATCACGACAAAGGGGCTGGCGAACGACTTCCCACCGAGGGCTTGGGTTATCTCCGGCTCGGTATCGGCGTTCGGCCAGGGATGCGTCGTCTCCGGTTCCAGAGTCTCTGTCATGAGGGACTGATACCAGTCGGAGGCCAGCTCGAAGAAGTAGGTCTCCATCTCCTCCACCGTCAAGGGCTTGCTCAGGTAGTCGCCGCGTATCTCAGCCAACAGCTCCGGCGGACAGCCTGGCGCGTTCATCTTCCCGTATATCTCGCCGTAGCTATCCCCGTCTTCGTCAGTGATAGGGAGCCACGTGACCTCCGGGCGGAACTCGACCTTGACCCAGATTTCGTCGCCATGCAGGTAGGCCGTGGATACCTGCTGAAGCGGCCGGACCAGGTCGTCGTTGCTCCACTTCTCTCCGCTGACCTGGCTGCCGATGACGAGCAGGGAGTACGCCGCATCGTAGTTCCACTCCAGCAGGTGCTTGACCAGCGGGGTCCAGGCGAGGGGGCGCTCAAGCTCCTGATCTGTAAGCGGCGTCTCGCTCAGCCTATCCCGGATGGTATCAGGGACAAGCGCACCGCCGAAGGTCAGCTCATTCAGCGCGGGCGGGGCAGCAGGAGCGTGGAGCGGGTCTGTGAGGGGGAAGTGAAACATCGGATTGCGGTCGTAAGCCGCGTAGTCAAGCGCCGCGCGGTCCGTGTGCGAGAGCACGCGCACCATGACCTTTGAGGTGCAGCGGTCATAGGAGGCCTGTAGAGCCTGCGCGAGGGCCAGGTCGCTCGTATCGGCGGCGGCCAGCCCCGTTGCGAAGCTGAGCGCGACGAACACCAGGACCTTGCGTTGACAATCTGCCATCATCTTTATCCCTCGAACCCGGGTCGTGGCCGGTCACCAGTTCATAACGCAGGCGAGAGGATGCAGTTCCGCCGGACACACAAGCTTAAACGATCCGGGTGGGGCCAGACGGCGGAGAATCGAGGCAGGCCGAAGCGCAGGGAACTTGCTACCAGGCCATCCGTTTGTTCTGCTTAGGAGCATACGGGAAAGGCTGGCAGTGCGCAAGCCCTCGGAGCGCCGGGCCGGCTGGACTGCGCGCTGCCGGGGGGAGAGGTAGCAAAGTGAAGAGGCAGCGAAAACCGTCCATCCGCATGACTGACGCCCCACTGGTCGTGGTGATCCTCATGCTAACCGCCAGCGCCGCAGCAGCGTTTGACTGGCAGACCGCCTCGCCGGAGAGCCAGGGGATGTCCAGCGCGAGGCTGGAGGCGATGGGTGAAGACCTCCTCGCGCACGGCACGACGGCCGTGCTGGTCATCAGGCATGACCGCATCGTGTACGAGCGGTACGCCCAGGGCTGGAGCCGCGACAAGAAGCATTACACCGCCTCGCTGGCAAAGGCGCTGGTCGGCGGCATGTCGCTCATGCTGGCGCTCGATGACGGGCGGCTGGGCGCCGATGACCTGGCCTGCAAGTACGTGCCCACCTGGCGGGATGACCCGCTGAAGTCGAAGATCACCATCCGCCACCTGGCGACGCACTCCTCGGGGATCGAGGACGCTGAGGAGGAGGGCAAGCCGCACGGGCAGCTCACCGGCTGGAAGGGCGACTTCTGGAAGCGCAAGCCCAACCCGTTCTTGAGCGCGCGCGATCAGGCGCCGGTCATCTTCGAGCCGGGCACCCGCGTTGCGTACAGCAACCCCGGGATGGCAATGCTCTCGTACTGCATTGCTGCGGCCCTCAAAGGTGCGCCTGAGCCGGACGTGAAGACCTTGCTCACCAAGCGCATCATGGACCCCATCGGCGCGCCGCGCGATGAGTGGAGCATGAGCTACGGGCAGACCTTCGAACTGGACGGGCTCGCGCTGCACGCGAACTGGGGCGGCGGCGGCTACAGCCCGAATGCGGTGGCGCGGGTGGGTCGGCTCATGCTGCGCAAGGGAGACTGGGACGGCGTCCGGCTCGTCAGCCCTGAGGCGGTGGAGCTGGTGACGGCCGACGCCGGGATGCCGACGCCAGGCCGGTCCCACGGCATCAGTCTCCGTTCCGGCCTCTGCTGGTGGCTCAACTCGGACGGCGTGCTCTCCAAGGTCCCGCGCGATATGTTCGCTGGCTCGGGCGCCGGCAATCAGCTCCTGGTGGTCATCCCGAGCCTGGACCTCATCGTGGTGCGCAACGGTTCAGCCCTGGGTGGCAGCTTCTGGGACCCCATTGAGCAGCACCTGCTCGACCCCCTGATGGCGGCTATCACCGATGACGAGGCAGAGGCATCACTGCTGCCGTATCCGCCGAGCGACCTCATCAAGGCAGTCAAGTTCGCGCCGGTTCAGGAAGTGGTCAGGAGGGCGGTGGGCAGCGACAACTGGCCCATCACCTGGGCCGACGATGACATGCAATACGCCGCGTACGGCGATGGCTGGGGCTTTGACCTGCCCGACGAGCGCAAGCTCAGCCTGGGCTTGACGCGCATCATCGGCGGCCCGGACGACTTCATGGGTGTCAACGTGCCCTCCCCGACCGCTGAACGCACAGGCGATGGCCCGAAGGGCCCCAAGGCCAGCGGCATGATCATGGTGAACGGCGTGCTCTACATGCTCGTTCGTAACGCGAACAACTCCCAGCTCGCCTGGTCGCCGGACCATGGCCGCACCTGGCAGTGGGGCTTTCGCTTCGAGACCAGCTTCGGCTGCCCAAGCTTCCTGAACTTCGGCAGGAACAACGAGGGCGCGCGGGACCATTACGTCTACCTCTGCTCGTCAGACGGTCCGAGCGCATATGAGTCCTACGATGGCGTGGTGCTCGCGCGCGTACCCGACCGCCGCCTCAGGGAGCGTCAGGCCTACGAGTTCTTCGTGGAGATGGACCGCGAGGGCGCACCTGTGTGGACTTCCGACATTGCCAAGCGTGGGCCGGTCTTCACCTATCCCGGGCACTGCGCGCGCGTGGATATGGTCTACAACCCGGGCATCAGACGCTACCTGCTCGCCCTTGGCTTCGACCATCACGGCGGCTGGGGCATATTCGACGCGCCCGAGCCGTGGGGGCCGTGGAGCACGCGCCTGGGACGCGGGTGACACGCACAGCTACCGTTTGCCCACCAAGTGGATAAGCGCCGACGGCCTGACCATGCACCTCGTCTTCTCGGGCCGCAGGCACGGGGAGGTGGACTACGACGCCTTCTGCGTTCGGAAGATGACGCTGGCACTGAGCCGCTGAACGGGTCGCCGCTCTCCGGCTCAGGTCTCTCCTGCAAGCTCCCGGTAGTAGTCGAGGTAGGTCGTGAACTCCATCCCTAGCTGGCGCGCCCGGACCAGCAGCAGCTCAATGCTCGCCATGCCCTCATCGAAGCGCATGATTGACCACGGGTGCTGAACCAGGGACACGTAGTCGAGCCCCGTCTCCACCGCATGTTCCAGCCATCGGCCCTCCTGCGCGAAGTTCTCAACCACGGTCTTCGGGGTCCGTTGGGGAAGAGCGAACTCGTACACGGGCGGCACGTAGGTGATGTGCCCGGTCCCGCCTTTGAGCACATTGTCATGCCAGCCGTGGCCCGGTATCTCCCAGATGTCCCCGTAGCCGTCGGCCTCATAGGTGTACGGCTGCTGCATGTCGTTGGGGATGGAGTCCAGCGGGCCACGCAGGTCCGCGCTTACGAACTTGATGCCGTGGCGGCGTATGATCTCCAGGCGCTCCGGGGCACCGTGGAAGCCGTCCTCGAAGCCGCAGCCCGGCCGCAGGCCGATGCACTCGCGCTCGAAGACCTCCTCCACCCATCGCTTCCCTTCGCCGACCTCCACCTCCGTCTCCTCCAGGCTGACCGCCGGTCCGTGCGGGCGGCTGTCCTTGATAATCTTGTGTGAGTAGGTATGCGTCTGAATGTCAAAGAGGGGGTCGTCCAGCAGGGCCTTGTAGCGAGGGCCCTCGCGCTCCAGCAGCCGCCCGACGATGAAGAACGTGGCAGGCGCCTCGTATCTGCGATGCAGCTCTACTAAGCGCGCGACTGCCTCCGGGGCATGCTCCAGGTTCTCCGTGTCGTACGCGGCGATGTACTTCGTCATCAGAAGACACCTCTTACTGATATTCTCGTAATCCGAAAACATTTGAAGCCCCGGCGCAAACGAGCCGTCGTGCCTGCCAAGGCCCGACGTTACAGCGTCTGCACGCCCTCGGGAGGCGGGTTGCGTGAACGTAGCTTGTGCTGCAGCTGCAATCATGCAAAGATCAGTAGGATGCGGACACGCGCCAGCATTCTGAATCGTGATGAGAGCGCAAGTGTCCGGGCGCTGTCATGGTAGCGCAGGCGCCCCCATCGTATCATGGTAGCACAGGCGCCCTCGCCTGTGCATGTCCGCCCCAACGCCTGGCCCCTCTCCGACAGGCGAGGGCGCCTGTCGTACCGCACACCTTGGCAGCGCGCGCTAGCCGTGCCGGGTGAGGTACAGAGCTGCATCCCCGCCAAAGGGAGCCGTGAACTCGCGCTTGGCGCCGCCTGTCACTTCATTCGCGGGAGCAACCTCGCCCGTGCTCGGATTGAACCACTCGACCGTGAACTGCCCCGCGCCGCCTGAAAGGTCCACCGTTACCTCCCCGCCCTCGGGCAGGTAGACGAGGTACTCGACGCCGGGATTCGCCAGGCAGTACTCGGTCGAAGCCAGCTCGCCGTGCGGCGACATCTCCTTGAGGTTCATGCGCTCGGCGAAGCGGCGCGCGTATCCCATGCTGCGGCGGATCGGGTCCCACTCGGGGTTGAAGGCACTGTCGAGCACACCGCCGTCATAGGGGTCCATGAAGATCGGGTTCATCCCCCGCAGGAAACTCTTCCAGACCCACGCCTGGTTGCCGCCGATTCCCCAGAGGTGGTCCGTGTCATTGAGAATGACCTTGCTCCCATCTGCCGCCGGCGGATCGTCTCGGTAGCCGCCCTCAGGGTTCGGCGAGATCCAGTCAGCCGGGCTGTCGAAGAGCGTCTGATTGCTGCCGCCCTTGAACTGAAAGGTCATGCCCACCGGATGCTGCTTCGGCTTGCCTTTCTCGTAGTCGTGGATGTAGTTGATGATGTGGTACTGCCATTGGGTGGAGGCTGGGTGGTTCTCGTTTGATATCTCATAGAGCACATTGTCCAGGTCGTTGACGGTGTCCACCACCTTGCGGACGTAGGCCTCCTGGCGCTCGGTGATGGCTGGCACGGCCAACTCATGCACCTCCAGGCCCTTGCCGTCTCCGTTCGCGTCGCCGTCGAGGCCCTGAACATTGTTGGCGGGGTTGAAGGGATGCCCCTCCCAGGCGCCCTCCGCATGTTGCAGAGCCCAGCCCTCGAACAGCATGATGGAGACATAGATGCCCCGCTCGCCGGCGGCCACGACGCGAGAGCGCAGCCGATCAAAGTAGACCGGATTGAACTTGCTCAGGTCGAACTTCGGCTTGCCGTCCAGCGCCTTCCCCGGACCGGTGCGCGCCCAGGGCTGGGGGGCGGCCGTCTGGGTCGCGTCACGCCCCTGTCGTCTGGTATCCCAGGTCACCGGCTCCCAGGTCCACATGCGAATGAAGTTGTGATGGTATTGCTCCAGGAAGTCGAGGTAGGGGACGAAACGAAAGGCCGGTGGGGGATCGGTGGGGCCGATGTCCACCAGGTTTGACCAGGTATGCGAGCCCGTCAGGTAGACCACGTTGCCGTCGGCATCACCGAAGTACCGCGGGTTCTCCGCGCACGCTCGCAGCGGCCCGGAGGCCGGTTGGGCTACGGCATCCGTGAGAACTGAACCTAACATCATCACGATCACCATACTTGTCATAGCGCTCTTTCCAGGAATCTGGATGGGATGGGACAGCCTCGCATGACGAGATCTCGATCAGCGAGGCCGCGATTGTGGAACTTGGCGGCAAGCACTACGCCCAAGGTAGTTTCACCCAGAATGTCGCCACACCTCCCCGACGCAGCACAAGATAGCGAGGTGACTGCAAGCACTGGGAAGGTGATTCCGCGTTCAGTCATCAATACTCCATGCGCCAGCCTCTTGCTGGCCCCGAACAGGCGATCTGTTTGAGGAGGAGACGAACATGCGATACTCACTCGTTGCTGGCTGGCTACTCGTAGGCCTGGCAACTCCGATCTTCGCGCAGGAGAAGGCTGGAGAGGTGATGGCACCTGTTGTACTGGTCTGGGGCGAGTACCTGGCGGCCGCCAATCAGCGCGAAGCGCCCGGGACGCATAACTACCTGAAAAACATCGCCAGGGCCCTGGACACCGTCGGTCTCACGTACGAGGAGACCAAGGACTCCGAGGTAGAGAAGGGCGCGCTGGAGGGGCACAAGTTCGCGATCTTCCCCTACAACGCCAACCTCACTGACGCCGAGCACGAGGCAATCCGCCGCTTCGTTGCCGAGGGCGGGAAGATCTGGGCGAGCTTCACGCATGACCCGGTGCTCAATGAGTTGCTGGGAGTGAAGCTCGGTTCGAGCCAGCCGCCCAAGTACGACGGCTACTACACATATATGATGTTCAACGAGCAGGCGCCCACCGGGGTGCCGGATGCGGTCATGAACGGATCATGGTACAGCCACGTCATCACGCCTCTGGAGGGCACGCAGATCATCGCCAACTGGGGCGACGGCGAAAAGAAGGACACCGAGATGCCCGCCATCAGCATGAATGACAACGGCTACTACCACGGCCATGTGATGCTTGGAGGCGACATCGCCGAGAAAGGTCAGATGTTCCTGGCGCTCATCGGTCACTTCTTCCCCGAACTGTGGCAGGGCGCCGTCGAGAAGGCCATCGCCGGCATCGCGGACGTTCACGGCTTCGAGTCGTGGGATGCGGTCGGGAAGGCCATAGAGCAGGCGAAGGCGGAGGGCCGAGACGTGGCCCTTGCGCAGGAGCGTTTCAGTGCGGCGGGCAAGGCCAGGGCCGCAGCGGAAGACCTCTTCAAACAGGAGAAGTACTCCGAGGCGCTCGACCAGGCCAACGCCGCGAAGCAGGCCCTGCGCTCAGCCACCTACCCGCTGGCGCGCAGTCGCGAGGGCGAACTGCGCGCCGTCTGGATGAGCGGAGGGGGCGTGGAGGACTGGGAGGCGGTCATGCAGGACCTCGCCGGCGCCGGCTTCAACGCCGTCTTTCCCAGCCTGTGCGATGCCGGCGGGGCGGATTACGAGAGCGATGTGCTGCCCAGGTCAAAGAACTACACGCGAGACCAGCTCGCGGCCTGTATCGAGGCGGCTCAGAAGTACAACATCGAGGTGCACCCGTGGCGTATTAACTGGCGGCTGTCGCGGGCAACCGACGAGCGGAAGGCGGAGCTGCGCGAGGCGGGTCGGCTGAGCAAGTCCAAGGACGGTACGGACGGGGATTGGCTCTGCCCCTCAGATGAGCGCAACTTCGAGCTTGAGGTGGCGGCGATGGTCGAGATGGCTGAGAAGTACCCCGTGCAGGGCATTCACTTCGACTACATCCGGTACGCTAACAGCAACTTCTGCTACTGCGAGAAGTGCCACAAGAACTTCGAGCGCGACGCACAGGTGAAAGTTGCCAACTGGCCGCAGGACGTGCTTGCCGGTGGCCCCCAGTACGAGGCCTTCCAGGACTGGCGGCGAGAGCAGATCACGCGGGTGGTGCGCGAGGTGCACAAGCGGGCGCACGCGATCCGTCCCGACATCGTGGTCTCGGCGGCGGTCTTCTCCAACTGGCCCTCGTCCCGAGTGTCCATCGGCCAGGATGCCGCCGCCTGGGCGAAGGAGGGCATCGTTGACCTGCTGATGCCTATGACCTATACGGACAGTAACGAGAGGCTGTCCGCGCTGACGGAGCAGCACGTGGAGCTGAACAAGGGGAGGGCCATCCTCGGCGAGGGCATCGGCGCCTTCAGCAGCCACTCACAGTTCACCGGACCTGACCAGCTTATCCAGCAGATCGAGACCGCACGCGGGCTGGGTGCAGATGGTTTCTGCATCTTCCACTACGGCGCGGGCCTCAAGGCGGGCTTCCTGCCCGCTCTCGCCGAGGGCTGCACCGGCCCGCGCACCTTCACGCCCATGCTGCACCCGCCGGCGACCTTCAAGGTCAACGGTGATGCCGAGGGCGAGTGGACCTTCGGCCCGAAGGCGAAACAGATCATCGAGGCAACAATCGAGGGGAGCGGCCCTTGGCCTGAGCCGGTGGCCTCCCTGGACGCAACGCTCATCTTGCAGGGCCTGGACGGCCGCGACCTGCGGCCCGTCGGAGAGAAGCAGACAGTCGCCCAGGGTCGCAGCGGCACGTGGAACGTTGAGCTTGCCCTCGAGCCCGCCGCTTACCGCCTGGCTGTCTCCGGGCAGGTCAAGCTGGCGGACGGTTCGACCCGCCCTTACATCTGTCGCAGCCGACCCCTCCGTATACTCACCGCCGACGAGCAGGCCCTTCATGAGGGTAAACTGCCAGCGCCCGAGAAAGCCACGGGCAAGCCGCGCGTGGGTGTGCTGATGGACGGCTACGGCGGCCAGGGCATGATTACCGCGCTGCAGAAGATGCAACAGATCCAGGTCGAGGGCGTGCCCGGGATATCCACCGAGGCGGCGCGCAGGTGCCAGGTGCTCGTGGTGACTCAGGCGCGCAGCGGCGCCTCAGTTGACGAGAGCCTAGCCCGCGCGCTGCGCAACTGGATCGCCGCCGGCGGGAGCGTGCTTGCCACGCATGACGCCGTGGGCTATCGCGGTTACGTGCCCATCGCTCCTGAGGTGTGCGAGGGCGGCGCGGGCCATGACAGGGCAACGAGCGTGGTGGTTGCTGACTCACCGCTGGTGCCCAAGGAGTACCGGGGCGCGGTCTTCGATCACGCCTTCTTCGATCACATCATCCTGCGAACGGGCGACAAGGGGCAAGCGGTGGTGACCGACGAGGCCGGCAAGCCCGTGGTCGTAGTCGGACAGGTGGGCAAGGGCCGCTATGTGGCCTCAGGCATCGCCTTCGGGCTGAACGCCGATACCCGGGAGCAGGAGCCGACCGACGGCGAGGCCGACCTGCTGCATGAGCTGGTCCTCTGGCTGGCCTCGGCCCACTGAGGGCGCGCGCACAGATGCCCCCGTCGTTCAAGGCCGAACGGCCTCCACGGCAACGCCATCGGCCGAGCTGAAGCCCGGCCGCTCCATACGGCAGCGTGAACCGAGCCCATGAAGATGCCGTGTCCATGGAGGGGCTGGGCTTTAGAGCCTGTCCGTTAAGTGCATTTCGGCCCGTTTTTGGGGGCTCAGGGTCTAGGTTTAGGCACCCAATCTTAGACACAATCGGGGCCAAAAGGGTCAGATTCCGACTTTCCGGACAGGCTCTTTAGCCCAGCCCACGGCGTTCGTCGTGGTGCGGCGAGACGCGCCCTCCAACGCCCTCGGCCCCGCCGCTCCTCACGGCAAACGGTCATGTGCCCTCATCCAGGCTGTCGTCGAGAATGACCTTCCCCCCGGCGCGCTCCCGGATAACCACCCGACCGGTGAGGGGCCCCTCCTTCGCAAAGGTCACCTCCGCCTCGGCGTCACCCAGAGTCAGGGCGAGGCGGACCGTGTCCTCCGCTTCGGTCAACGTGCTTTCGGGCCAATCATGCGAGCCTGAGCCCGTCGCCAGCAGAACGTGGAGGAAGTAGTCGCGTGCGTGGGAGCGAGCGGGGCTGACCTCGATGCGCCAGCGCCCGGCCTCCGCCGGGTCATACTCCTTCTTGGGCGGGTAGTTGACGCCGTTGACCTCGAACTCGTGGCCGGGGCCGCCGACGGTAGTGATGTTCGCCTGCGCCGGCAGAAGTGATGCCACGGCCAGTCGCCCCTCACCGTTGATGATTTCGATGCGGTCCCCGTCAACCGTCGGCTGCTGCCCGCAGTGCAGCAGCCACTTCTTCTCGAACTCAGGCTGCGTAGCCTCGACCCGATCGAAGACCACAAAGCAGTCGGGGCGCAGGTACAGGAACGCGCGCGTGAACTCCTTGAGCTTGGAGGGACTGTATGAGCGCGTCGCGTCGCCGACCACGAAGGTGTACCGGTCCGTCGCCTTGTAGGCCTTGATCTGCGCCCGGTGGTGGGCGTCGCCGGGCGTCACATCGGTTACGAAGTCCGGCCCGCCGCCGTAGAGCTGGCCGCCATCGTTTGCGCCCTCACCGGGATGGTTGTGGCCCCAGACGCCGCCATCGAACTGCTCCCCGGGATCGGTGACGGTGACAGAGTTGTGGGCGATGGTGCGGGCGTAGTAGTTGGCCCGATGGGCCGTGGCATCGTAGACCCCGGTGTCCATGGCCAGCAGGGCGCGCTTGTGGATGATGAAGCTGTTGTTGTCGCAGTGCTGGTGCCCGCCGAAGTAGATCGGCGCGCAGATGAACAGGGCGAAGGTCGCGTCCGGCTGCCAGGAGCTTCGCATGGAAACCCAGCCGAGACCGCGGAAGTAGCGACTCAGCGGGAGCTCATCTCGCGGCACCGCAGGCACAGCCGGGTCGTACCAGAGCAGGTACGGCCACCAGGTCCCAGCGCCGAGCTGGTACTTGACGCCGGCAGCGTCGCGCCGCATCGCCTCCTGCTTGATCTGGTCCGCCCACCAGCCCGCGACGCCATCGCGCCGTCGTCGTTGGAGCAAGGGCATGTACATTGCGACGCTTCCGTCATAGGAGTCGTGCCCGCCGATGTCCGCCACACTCACGCGGCCGTCATCGAAGGGCCGGGCGTTGTAGATGAGCCAGTGCGCGTCACCGTCCAGGCCGGTGAAGTCCTTCCAGAGGTCCTGCCCCGTAGCCGATGACCAGAGCTCCACGAGATGAGCGAACTCGTAGGTGAAGAAGGCGTGGTAGCTCATGCTCTCATGCCAGCCACCGTCGCCAGCCGTAACAATGTCATGGGCGGGCATGAAGTGATTCACGAGCAGGTCCAGGCCGTCGAGCGCCAACCGGTGCGCGACCTCATCGTCCAGGCCTTCCTGCCAGAGGGCAATGCCGGCGTAGAGTATCGGACCGTACTCCAGGTAGAGATGGTTATTGAACTCGGAGTGCCGCCAGGTCTTGTAGCACTGCTTGGCGGCGTGGAGGGCGGCGAGACCGTAGCGCTGTTTCTGTTCGGCAGACAGATCGTCGTAGAGCCAGTCGTAGGTCATGGCCAGGGACTTGGAAATGCGGGGCCAGGTCCAGCCATCTCCCTGCGCCTCGCTGAGATAGTCGGCGATGGCGACGGCGTGGCGCAAGATGTCGGGGTCACGCTGCGATACGCGGTAGGCGATAACACAGCCCTGAAGCTGCGAGGGCGTGGCCCACAGGTTCCGGTAGTAGTGCTCCCCTCTGGCCCACTCCAGGATGAACTCCCAGACCTCGGCGACCGCCGGGGCCGTCTCGCACCGCTGGCGGACCTGGGCAATGTCCGCCTCGGTGCAGAAGATGCGGGGATGCTGCTTACGGATCTTCCCAAGCTCCGGCTCCAGCGCCGCCTGAGCCTGCGGATCGCGCCCTCGGAGGTCAGGCCAGTCCGCATAGGCGCAACTCGCTAAGACAGCCGCCAGCAGGACGAACCTCAAGCTCACGAACTGGATGGCTCGCATGAGTTCCCTCCTTATCCGCGACTGAGCCGGTCGGCGCTGCAATGGATACGGCGAGCTACTTCACGCCCACCAGGTCATCAAGCCATAGGGTGTTCTGGAAGTCGCCCGGCCCCGGCAGGCCTGACATGTCGCCGATGGTGATCATGTCCACGAGTTCGAGGTTGAGCGTCCCATCCGGGTCGAAGCTGTTCTCGTCCAGTTGCAGGTCCGAGATGGGCACGGTCACGGTTTGCCACGGCTTGCCACCCTCGATGCTCACCTGCGTCTGGTAGTTCGCCTTATCCTCATCCGCCGGGCCGCGTTTCTCCTCCACGCTGAGGATCAACTTCGTCTGCCAGGCGGACTTGACGCGGAATTGCAGAGCCGAAATGCCTGCCAGCGTCCCGGGCTTGACCTGGTGGAGGACGGCCATCAGTGTGCCCTCGGGCACGGTGTAATCGAGGTTCAGGGCCTCGCCACCACCCTGCACATCCTCGTTGCCGACGACGACCTCCTTACCGCCCAGGATGATGACCCCCTGGGGTGGCTGCTGGTAATCGTTGACTGTGATCGTGCCCTCCGCCGGGGCCGGGCGCACCGGGGTGATGGACCGCAGCTTGACATCGTCGAGCCGGAGGACCTGGCCGGTGGGCGGGTCAGCGTAGAACAGCTTGACCTGGCCGGCCAGGAAGCGGATGAAACTGCCCGCGTCTACGAGGGCGATAGAGCTGATCTCCGCTGGCGTCAGCTCTCCATCCGGGTCCTTGGGGCTGTCCCAGTCATGCGCGAAGTCATCCAGCCCCAGCGCGAACTCATGCCAGGCGCTGGCCTCGCTCCACACTGCCCGGCTGTAGCGCGGCCCGTCACCGCCCTCGCTTACCATTACGATGACCGGAGTTGACACCGCGGTCCACAGCGCGAACGAAACGCCTGCGAGCTCCGGCACAGGTTCCCCCAGCGGCAGCACAATAGCTCCCGGCAGGCCCCTGGCCATCTCCTCGGGATTCAAGGCGCGCAGGAAATACTCGAACTGAAGCGAACCCTCGCCACCGTAGACTGCCTCAGCCTCGTGCGTGACCGAAAGCGTCGCCTCGGGGTCCAGGCTGATGAACCCGCCGAGGTCCTCCTCAAAGTCGAGAGCCCGAAGGGCGTCTGTCTCCTGAGCTGAGCCAAGGGCACAGACGAGTGCCAACGCAAGCGATACTGTCGCGACTGTCCTCATAGCCGACCTCCTCGCCCGCAGTCCGCATGAACGTGTTCTCTCACTCGAAGCCTGTGAAGCCTCTTTGCGCCTGGTCATGCTGCTCGCCGCCATCAACAAGGCGGATGACGCTGCTTCCTCATCGCTCTTCGTCTCCAATAATACTGTTCGCCGGCGGCCCTGGCAAACCTACCAGTACCGTCCCCCATGCAAGAACCGCCCGCCGCGAACGTATACACATATGAGGGGAAAACTGTGGCAAGGGGGGAAGTTCATCAGCGCCAGTCGTACGTGACGCGATGCGAGATCTGCTCAAGAGTCACGTCCGGCTCATGTCGCCGAACATGGCCCGCGCAGGGATGTTGGCGCGCATTATTCACGAGCTTACCCTCGGCGCCTATCCAGGGCGGTGGGCCGTTGGGGACTGACACCATTTCGGGCGTTCCCGCCCATGGGCGGGACCCGAAATGGCTGTCTGTCCCCCTGTAGGGGTGGCTGAGGCTCGCCCAACACACTGCGCTAGCGGCGGAAATGGCGGACAGTGCACGACAACCACAGCAACAGGGCACTGCGCCGGATTCCCGCCGCCCCGCATGGTACGCATGAATAATGCGGGTTAGTGGTACTGAGGTCCAGCAAGGATACCGCGGTCGTGCCGGCGAACTTGACGCGGGGACGCGCGTCGTATGCCTGGTCGGCCAGAGGGGCCCGGTGGCGAGGCACAGCACCAAGAGAGCTGGTGAGCGCCGGTGACAGACCCCGAACTGGAAGGTTTCAGCGTTGATGTGTCCAGCCTGATCGAGGTGCTGTCAGGTCACCTCTACACGACCCCGGAGGTGGCCATCCGGGAACTGATAGCCAACGCGCGCGACGCAATTGTCAGGCGGCGGCGCGCCGAAGGCGACATAGAAGGCGGCATCTGGATCGGGGTAGACCGAAGGGAGAACGTCCTCGCGATCCGCGACAACGGCGCCGGGATGAGCGAGGATGAGATCCATGCAGGCCTCAGCACCATTGCTGCTTCGGGTGCCCGCGCGGTTCGTGACTGGCAGGATTCAGGCGGTCTGGACGAAGCGCTCTCCGGGCTGTTCGGGCTGGGGTTCTATGCCTCCTTGATATGGGCCGACCGCATCGAGGTGTTCACGCGCACCGCGGCAGGGCCCCTCTTCCGCTGGCAGTGCGTCAAGACGCCCTTCCAGCCTGAGGAGAAGACGGCGATCGGCTGGGGTCTGCAGGAGGTGCCGGATGTTGAGGCCTCCTGGGTAGGATGTGGAACCGAGGTCAGGCTCCACCTGGCTGCGAGGGAGCGCAACCCCCTGGCGGACAGCGAGGAGCTGCGCAAGCTGCTCCTACGGTACGCCGCTCTCGTGGAGTTCCCCATCTACCTGGGCGAGGAGTTTCAGCCCCTCAATCCTCCCCCGCCCTGGCGCTCCCGGCAGGCTACCGACGAGGACTACCTGGACTTCGTCCGCCGACGCGGCCTCCTGAGCGATACCGATGACCCTATCACTGTATTCCCCATCAGCGCCATCGGCCTCGAGGGCTTGCTGTGGATTACGCCTCGGCGAGATGGTGAGATCGAGCTGCACGTGCGCCACATCCTGGTCGGACCCCTGCAGGACGCGGACACAGAGGAGCCTTTCCCCTTCGTCCATGGGATCGTGGACGCCAGAGAAATAGACCTGGCGCTAAACCGGGAAGCCGCTCTCGATAACGAGAACCTTGCGGCTCTGCACGCGGCCCTGAGAAGGGCAACCATAGACCACTTGAGCTGGCTGTCGCAGAACCGGCGCGCTGACTTCCAGCGTATCGTTGACGCCCATGAGTTCGCGCTCAAGAAGGCCTGCCTGGAGGAGGACAGGCTCCTTGGGATTGTCGGCGACAGCCTGCGTCTGGCGGTTGGCGGCTCGCGCACGATGATGAGTCTTCGGGACATAGCGAACCATGCTCGCGGCCACGGTGGCGTGCTCTACTTCCTCGATCAGCCTGCTGAGCAGACCCACTACGCATCCCTGTATGAGGGCAAGGGCATTCCAGTCGTGGATACCTCAAACCCACTCGATCTCGCGGTGGTCAGACGTTATGCGGAGGCTGAGGGTCTGGAGTTCGAACGCGCGGATACCGGACTCACCGAACTCGTCGAACCGGGAGGCGAGCCCGGATGGGGAGAGGTGGAACACCTCTTCGCCAGCATAGACGCCCAACTCCAACCGCGCGCCGTCTCACTCCAGCCCACTGACCCGCCGCTGCTTTTTGAGCATTCCTCGCTGGAAGCGTTTGTCGGCATGATTGACCAGATAGGCGGAGTGCCCGAAGAGATGCAGGGCCTGGAGCTGCTACTCGAGGCCATGCGAGACCGCGCGAAGGAAGAGGCGCGTCCCTTACTCATCAATGCCGGCCATCCCGTCATGCAGGCGCTTCGCAGGGCCCTGGACAGTGGCGAGGACTATGGCCGCGTGGTGGCCGCGGGGCGGGGGCTGCTAGCGGCGGCCCGACTGTTCAGTGAGACGCTTGACGCCGGCGAGCGGCGAGATGCCCTGGAGCAGTTGGCTGACCTTGTTAGTGCCCTGTTGCGTTAGAGGAAGTCACAGGAGCTGATGGCGATGTCCGAGGCAGACTGGCAAGACGTTGATATTCAGATTGATCTCGCCGACCTGCTTCCGCTGGTCGCGCGAAGTCTCTACCCGCGCGCCGATGCGGCGGTGCGCGAGCTACTCGCCAACGCCGTGGACGCGCTCACCCGGAAGGATGATGTCATCCGCGCCAACCCAGGCATGTACCCCGAGGACCTGGAGATAAGCGTGAATTACGACGTGAGCAACTACGTCCTGACCGTCGCCGATACTGGCTGCGGGATGGCCTGGGATGATGTGATCAAGTACGTGAACCACATTGGCCGTTCCGGTACTGAGCTGATGAAGGACGAGTTCCAGAACCGCGAACTCATTAAGCAGCTAATAGGTCAGTTCGGGATCGGCCTGCTGGCCGCGTTCAAGCTGGGCCAGCCTGTGACCATCCGGACCCGCGCGCTTGATGCGGCGGCCGACGAGGCGGTCGAATGGCGGGCGACCGGCACGACCAGCAAGGCGCAGATGCGCAAGATCTCGAGGGATAAGCCCGGCAGCGAGATAGCGGTGGCTGTAGCGCTGGAGCATCGCGAGATGTTGCTCACAGGACTCAAGGAGTGCGTCAGCGACTACGGTGACTTGCTCCCGTATCCGATCTACGACGCCTACCGGGAGCTGCTCAACTCCTACGGCAAGGTCCCGTGGTACAAGGATGACCAGACGGAAGAAGACTACAGGGAGTACATAGTCTCGCGGCACAAAGGCGAGCCCATCAATCCTCCGCTCTGGGTGATACCGATCACCCCCCGATCAGTGCGCCTCGACGGAGAGAACATCCCGGTGGACTGTCGGGGGGTCATCTACATCCCCGACGACAGGAGCTTCATCAACCTGCACGGCAACGCCGACCTGTACTCGCGCTCCATGCTCGTGCGCAAAGAGCGCCCGGGCATCCTGCCCGAACACGTGTTGTTCTGCGAGGCGATCGTTGACGGAGCAGACCTGAGCATGGTGATGAACCGCGAAGACGTCATGGAGGACCGGGCCTTTCGGGCCATGCAGGTAGCCGTAGCCGAGCAGCTCTACGCTGGACTGGGGGAGCTCGTCAAGAAACCCAAGGAGTGGCGGCGCGTCCAGTCCACGTTCGAAAGGGAGCTCAAGGCCGGAGTAGTCAAGGACGACGGCGTCTTCAAGGCGGTGGCTGACCACCTGGTGTTCTTCATAGGCGCTGGGGAGAGGCAAAGCTTGGGCCAGTACATGCAGAGCGCTCAGAGCCGAGGCCTCTATGACGAGCAAAAGGGCGAAGTTGTGTATCAGCCCAGTGACCTGACGGATGCCCAGCGGGAGACCCTGGCAGCCCTGCGCAAAACTCTGATCTTCATCTCCTCGGCCAGCGGGCCAGCCCGCTATCAGATGGACCAGTTGCTGCTCGCGCGGGGCCTGCGAGCCATCGAGGTCCTACCGGAACCGTCCGTGGACGAGGAAACCGGGGCGGTGGTCTCGCGTGCGGAACGCAGCCTTGATTGGCAGGTGCTCAACAAGTACGCGCAGGCCAACAACCTGGAACTCAAAGCCGCCGGGGAGCTGGTCGAAAAGTTCCCGGAGATGAGCGACCCGAAACTGGAACGGGTTGCGGAGGTCTTCCGCACAGCCCTGCACTCCGGTGAGCGTGGGATGACTGTCCGCATAAGCGCGTTTCACCCCGACGGCCTCCCGGCGCTGCTCGACTTCCCCACGGCGGGCCGCGCGCGGGAACAAGTCCAAGAGTGGCGGCAAGCTCTCGAGGCGTTCATTGAGCAACACCAGGATGCGCCGCGGGGCCTGCAGCAGGTCATAAGGATGGCCGAGGCTCAGGCCGCGGTAGAGGACAGGACAGCCACCTTGGTAGTGAATGCTAAGAATGACACGATACAGCAGTTGGCCGACGCCCTGGATGACCCCAAGTTCCGTAGCCTGGACAGGACCGAGCGTGTCACGGAGCACATCGCGATCGAGCTCTACCATGCCGCCCTGCAGCAGACAGGCTACCAGCCCGATGACCGCAACATGAGCGCAATCCTGGCCGCCCGCTGTGCGGCAGTCGAGCAGCTCCTTTCCCTGAGTCTGCAGGTGGCGAGCACCTTGCCCGACGGCATGGCGCAATAGCTTTCTCTCTGACGACGTGCAGGAACCGCACAGATGCGCCGGTGTTCCTACCTAGCGCGGAATATGCCCAGAAAGCCGTCGCCGGAACATCCGCAGAGCGCTGCTGGCCCGCACTATTCGGGCTTATCCAGGGGGGGGGGCGGGTCGTTCGGGACTGACACCATTTCGGGCGTTCCCGCCCTTGGGCGGGACCCGAAATGGCTGTCTGCCCCCCCCCGTGGGGATGGCTGAGGCTCACTGCGCGGGCGAGGCTTCGCGAGAGGGCGGTGCAGGATGGTACCCTGGAGCGAGATGGAGCCCGAGAAGTTCTGCCGGCAGCGCTTGGGGTGGCCCCCCCTCAGGAACCGAGTTTCCCCAGGGGGAGTTCCATTCCCTGACTGTTGCAAGCCTCGTACGAGGTGCAACATAGCCTTGGCTCCTCGCCGCAACTTGCTGGCCCGGTGAGAAGGGAGGTCGTACCCAGTGAGATTCTCGCTGCACATTGACTCCGGCGGCGGCGAGGATGACCCTTGGCAGATGAAGCTTGTTGACGAGGATGGCGCTCAGAATGTCTTGGCAGAGGCGGAAGTGCCATCAGCCTCTGTCGAGGGGCTTCGGGCGGAGGACTTTGGGGATTGGAAGACCCTCATGAATGATCCCAGAGAGGGGCCGGGGATCGGGAAACACATAGGCCGCAAGCTCTGGGCTGCCTGGTTCGGCAGCGGGGAGGGCCGCAATCAGGTGGGCGAGACGCTGCTGGAGCTTCAGCACGGCAGCCCGGGTCTGCAGGATAGCGAGCTTCTGCTGTGCTCCTCCGATCCCTGGGTTATCGGCCTGCCTTGGGAGTTGCTGTTGAGCGATGGCGATGCCGGCGAACAGTACCTGGTGGGCGCCTATGACATGACGCTGGCTCGCGTCTTCTCACAGTATTCGTTGAGACCCGCGCAATGCCCGCCTGTGAAGGCGTGGTTCGGCCTCGCCTGCCCCGCAGAGGGAGATCTACACGGCTTCGATACGAAATGGTGTTTCGATGAGATCCAGTCTCTACGAGAGCGCTGGGGGGTGTATGTAGAATCCGATGTCAACTGCTGGCCCTCTGCAAGCGAGTTCTGCACCGCTCTGCGCGAGAACCACATAGTGTACTTCGTGGGACACGGCAGCAACCAGGGCCCGCCAGCGCACGAACGCCAACCCGGCCTTTGGCTGGTCAAATCACGCGATACTCTTGCAGGTGAGTTCCTCCCCGCGAGCGATATCGCCATGAACTTGAACCGGGGCGACCTGAGCCTACTGGTGCTGAATTGCTGCTGGTCAGTAGACGTGGCGCTGGCCATCTACAAGTACTGGGCCTCGAAAACCCCGGGACCGCAGAGCCTCCCCACCATCGTGGCCACGCAGTGGGAATGGGCGGTGCCGAAGGCTTTTCATTTCCAGAAGGACCTCTTCGACGCTTTAGTGTTGCAGCGTCACGCCAGCATCAGTCATGCGTTTACGAGGTATCGCAGCCGATTCGTACAAGCTGAGGACCTGGAGGAGACAGGCTGTTTCTGGGCGACACCAACGGTCTTCACTGGCAGGTCCAAGCCTGGCGGCAGTTCCGGGCGCAACCTGCAGCCCATCCGCCTGACCGCAGAGACCCCCGATGAGGCGGGCCCTCTTGGACTGAGCGCGGAACAAGTGGAACTGCTGCTGGCTTCGTCGGAGGGCCGAGGCTCCCCCTTCCTGCCGCAGGACGCTGCGGTGCGAGGGCACTGGAGGACGTCTCTGCAGCAAATGCAGGCCAGCGGCCTCTATCAACCTCAGACCAGCGTGGGGGCTTTCGAGATTGACATCCTGCCCGTCACCGTGCAAATGTACGAGCGCGTGCGCGAGGGACATAGGCGGCAGCTCGCGCCTTCAGCCGGTTCCGCGCTCGATGGCTGGAACGCACCCGCGTTGGTCACTTTCGATGATGCCAGGCGGTTTTGCGAGATCGTCGGAGGGTTGCGACTGCCCACCCGCCAGGAGTGGGAACGTGCCGCCAGGGGGACCGCCTCCTGCATCCTGCCCTGGGCAGACGCAGACACCGAGGCCGAACTGCGAAGGTACGCAGACCAGGCCCGGAACCTACTGTCCAACGTCTACGAGGCTGGCCAAGGTGGACTGACGTCCGTTTTCTGGTCAAGTCGCGGGGCCAGCCCTTACGGCGTGCGAGACATGATAGGCAATGCCCCCGAATGGGCACTTGATGGTAGCAGCGCCGCGATTATGGGAAGAGGATGGCGCTACCCGTTGATAGCTAATATACCGAGCTACTTCTGGCGCCCGCAGGACCCGGCAGGGCATCACTGTTCCTTCCGCTGCGTCGTCGTGCGCTGAAAGCCACATGCTTCGTTCCCTTCGCGCTCTGTTGCCGTCTCCCAGCCGCGCGAAATCCCCCCTTGGCCGCGCAGGTCAGTGACAAGTCGCAGCGAAGTCTCTGCCATCACGCACCAACGACCCACGCAGGCAGCAGACATTCCTGCCGGTTGCCGGCAGAGGAGTCCTGGGAGGACACAGATGCTCTACTTCGGCGACATTCACACTCACAACGCGATCTCCTACGCCCACGGCTCCATCGAGCGCGGCTTCGAGATCGCCCAGGAGCACCTCGACTTCTTCTGCCTGACCGGCCAGGCGCAGTGGCCCGACATGCCCACCATGCCCGGCGACCGCCACATGATCTGGGTGGAAGGCGCCGAGAAGCATGAGAAGCTCTGGCCCGAGGGCTGCCGCATGGCGAGGGAGACCTACCAGCCCGGCAAGTTCGTCACCTTTACCGGCTATGAGTGGCACTCGCTCAACGGGGACTACACTGTTGTCTACCCGCACGATCACGGGGAGCTGATCTTCGGCGACACCATCGAGGAGCTGGCGGAGAAGGTGCGGGCGACCGACGCGATCATGGTCCCCCATCATGTCGCGTACGCCAGGGGCTGGCGCGGCGTGGACTGGAGCCGGTTCCCGGCCGACTTGTGTCCCATCGCCGAGGTGTACTCCGAGCACGGCAACTGCATGGACGACCGCGGCCTGCACCCGATGATCCTGCACAGCCTCGGCGGGGCCGTGACCAAGGGCACCATCTCGTATGCGCTGTCAAGGGGCCTGCGCTTCGGCCTGATTGCGAGTACCGACGACCACTGGGGCTATCCCGGCGCGTACCGGGAGGGCCTGGCCGCGGTATGGGCCGACGAGTTGACGCGAGAGTCCATCTGGGAGGCCATCAACGCGCGCCGCACCTACGCCGTCACCGGCGACCGCATCGTGCTGGAGTTCTTCCTCAACGAAAACCCCATGGGCTCGGAGATGGTCTTCGACAGCCAACGTGAGATGACGGTGCGGGTGGACGCGATGGATGAGATAGACAAGGTGGAGGTTCTCAAGAACGGTCGTGTCGTGCACCGCGAGCATGTGCCGACCATCGTGCCGGGCGATCCCTTCCGGGGCGGGCGGGCGAAGATCCCGATCCGCTGGGGCTGGGGGCCCTGGGGGCAACTGGCGATGGAGCGCATCTGCGACTGGGAGGGGCAGATACGCGTGGCGGGTGCGCGTCTCATCAAGGCGACGCCGATGTTCCAGGCAGGCCCCTTCGACGAGGAGCGCCGCGACCGGCTCACCAGCGTGACCGAAGATGGCCTGCACTTGCAGTCCTTCACCTCGCGCAAGGATGCGTATCTCCAGGATGCCACGAAGGGTGTCATCCTGGAGGTCGAGGGAAGACCCGAGAGTCGGCTCATCATGGACTTCACAAAGCCCTCGGGCTTCCGAGTCGAGCGCAGCTTCGCCGAGATGATGGCCTCTGGCTCCAGCCACTTCACAGGGGAGTTCACGAGCGAGTCGGTGCTGGTGCACCGGCTGCTGACACCCGAATCCTACGAGCTGGAGTTCACCTGGACCGACCGGTCAGACGATCCCGACACCAGCGACTACTACCTGGTCCGCGTCCAGCAGATGAACGGGCAGATGGCGTGGAGCAGCCCGGTGTGGGTGGACGGGCGGTAGGCACGGCTGTCACGGGCCGATGATGGTCGCATCCGGGACTACTTGCCTGCTTGTCGGGTCAACCCTCAGCCCGCCGGAGACGAGGACATCACCGGATAGCAGCAGCGTCTCCTTCTGCTCGTGGACCGGGGTAGGCAGAGGCGACGCTGGATAGAAGCAGCCTTCTCTCGGGTCGAAGACCTCGCAGGAGGCCACGGTATGCGGCCCGCCCTCGCCGTTGAAGCCGCCAGCAATGAGCACCCTCCCGTCGAGCAGTAAGGTCGCCGTGTGATCCATGCGCGGCTCGGTCATGTCCGGCCCGGCGGTGAACACGCCGGTCGCCGGGTCGAATAGCTCAGTGCTGGCAAGCTGCCCGCCCGCTTTCAGGCTGTTGCCGCCGGTTATCAGCACGCGCCCATCAGGCAGCAAGGTGGCGGTATGGCGGGAGCGCTCGGCCAGCATCCGACCGGTCGGCCGGAACTGACCGATGGCCGGTTCATACAGCTCCGCGGAAGCCAGGGTGCGCTCCTCAGGGTACTGCCCGCCGCCGGTGATGAGCACCCGACCATCCGCCAGCCGGCAGGCGGCGTGGCCGAAGCGGCTGAAGCCCATGTCGTCAGTACGCTCGAAGCTGTAGGTGGCAGGATCGAACAGGTCACACGCGGCAAGTGAGGTGACTCCGCCGACGAACCCGCCTGCGATGAGCACACGCCCATCGGCGATCAAGGTGGCCGTGTGCAGCTCACGCGGCGCGGACATCCTGCTCGTCAGGAAGACGAAGCGCCGGCCGTCGAACACTTCGGCGGTGCGAGAGGTCGAGTAGGGCAGGATGAAGCCGCCGGCGATGAGGACGCTGCCGTCAGGCAGCAGCGTCGCGGTGTGAAAGGCGCGGCACTTGTGGCCTCGTGGCCCGTGCAGGAACTGCCCCGTGGTCGGGTCGAAGATCTCACTGCCGATGACAAAGCCGTCGCCCGCGCCGAGGCCGCCGTATATCAGCACTCGGCCGTCGTGCAGCAGCGTCGCGGTGTGCGCGTAGCGTGCCGTAAGCATCTGCGCCTGAGCCGAGGCCAGGCCGGTAACGCACATCAGGATGACTGCGGCAAGCTCTCGTCCTGCTCGTAGCATGACCATCTCCGCGAGATGCTTTCAGGATCGGGATGATTCACTTGTTTCCCTGAGGCGAGCGAACAGCCCTCCTGAGAAGCCACCAGGAAACAGGTGATTGTCGTCGCCAGCATCCGGAATCGTGATGACATGGCGTAACAGCGCACTCTGGTGGTCGCATAGTGGTGCAGGCTGCCTCGCCTGCACACACTAGCGAGGAATCCAGTGGCGAGGGTGCGTGGCCTAGAGGGCGGCCACCGGGCAGGTGGAGTGTGGCCGGTTTCGCATGGTCTGGGAGAGACGTGCAGGGCCCTCCTTCACAGGGGCTGCGACACTGGCGCCAAGCCTTGCTCTTGGGAGGCGCGACATTCGTGTCGCGCACGGCCTCCTCTTCAGGGGGTGCGACATTCCTGTCGCGCACGGCAAACGGCCGCCGACAAGAATGTCGGCGCCCCTTCTGGTTGTATGATTGCGCAGGCGCGGGCGCCTGCGCTACCATGACAGCGCCCGGAAGCCTGCATCCTCATCACGATGCTGGATGCTGCCATTGTCGTCGTTCTGCTTGACAGGGGCGGTGGGGCTGCGGTAGACTTCGAGTGTGTGGGGCGCCGCGTTCGCCCGTTGGCGAGGCGGCGTCCCTGCGTCAATAAAGGACACCTCCGCGCGCCCCGCCAACGGAAACGCCGGACGAGGTTCTCAAGCCCATGGGTCGGTCCGAAAGCCCTCGACAGACGCTGCGCCGCTTCGGCCTGCGGGCCCGCAAAGGGCTGGGCCAGCACTTCCTGGTCAGTCAGGAGGTCGCCGACCGCATCGCTGGGTCCGCGCTCGACGAAGAGCCGGACGGCGTCCTGGAGATCGGCCCTGGCCTGGGGATTCTCACCGAGCGTCTCGCGGCCTCGGGCCTGCCCATGGTGGCAATTGAGAAGGACGAGGCGATGCGGGAGCCGCTCGCGGAGATACAGGCACGCCATGCCAACCTGGAACTCCGCTACCAGGACGTGCTTCGGGCCGAGCTGGACGATCTGACGAAGCGCGGCGCATGGGTCGCCATCGGCAATCTACCGTATCAGATAACCTCGCCGCTGCTTGACAAGCTGCTGACGACTGAGCCACCCTTCAAGGCCGTCGTGGTGACGGTGCAGAAGGAGGTCGGGGAGCGGCTGTGCGCTGAGCCGGGCACGAAGCAATACGGCGCGCTGACGCTGCTGGTGCGGTTCTACGCCGAGGAGCCGAGAAGCGTCTGCTCGCTGGGGCCGAGAGCCTTTCACCCGCCGCCGAAGGTCGAGTCGGTCGCGGTCAAGATGCTGCCAAGGGATCGGCCGCCGCTCGGTGAACACCAGCGGGACCTGTTCTTCGCCCTGGTGCGCGCCTCCTTCAGACAGCGGCGGAAGAAGCTACGCAACGCGCTGAGCATCTCGGGAGAGCTCGGGCTGGATAAGGCGCAGGCCCAGCAAGCCCTGCGGCGGGCGCACATCGAGCCGGGCCGTCGCGGGGAAACGCTCAGCCTGGCGGAGTTCCTGACGCTGACCGAGGCGACCCGACAGGTGACGGCGGAACTCTGAGGTGGCCGCCGATGTCGCGAGTGCGGCTGAGTTCTTACTGCAAGGTCAACCTCTGCCTCGAGATACTCGGCAGGCGCGATGACGGTTATCACGAGTTGAGCACCATTTTTCAGACCGTGTCGCTGGCCGACTATCTGACTCTGCAAGTTGGCGGACGGCACATTGAGATACGGGTGCCCGGCGCAGGCGCTCCTGCCGGGCCGGATAACCTGGCCTGGCGGGCGGCGGAGGCCTACCAACGACTGCGCGGCTGGCCTGACGGCCTCCTCATCGAGCTGGACAAGCGCGTGCCCTCCGGCGCCGGCCTCGGCGGCGGAAGCAGCAACGCCGCGGCGGTGCTGAACGGGCTGCGAATGCTGGATGACCAGCCGCCCGCTCGTGCCGCGCTGCTGCGCCTGGCCACGGAACTGGGCTCCGATGTGGCCTTTTTCCTTGAGGGCGGGACGGCGCTGGGGCGTGGCAGAGGAGAGCGGCTTGAGGCCTTGCCGCTCCCCGGCAACTGCTGGTTCACGCTGATCCGGCCCGAGCTGCACATCTCGACCGCCGAGGCGTACGGGCTGCTCGAAACCGGCGACTTCAGCGACGGAGCGAGGGCGGAGGCGATGGCCGAGGCGCTTCGGCGGGGCGCAGGTGCGGAGGTCATAGCAAAGCACATCTTCAACGGCTTCACGCGGGCGCTGGTCGCCCGCTGGTCGCAGCTTGGCGAGCTTACGGAGGCCCTTACGAACGCGGGAGCCTCGGCGGCTGCCATCAGCGGCTCCGGCTCGGCGGCCTTCGGCCTGTTCGCGGATGCCGAGAGCGCCCATGCGGCAGCACAAATGCTGCGCAATGGCGATTTGTGGGCTACGGTCGTTGAGCCGACCCACCGCGGCTTCCAGGTGATGGATACGTGAGTGGCGGGTGAGAGCGATGAGCGAGAGTACAGAGCAGATGCCGGTGGCCGTCCTGGCCGGAGGCGGTCCCGATGACAAGGTAGCCAAGGCCACCGGCGCGCCGTGCAAGGCCCTGGCAGAGGTTGGCGGCCGGCCGCTGGTAGCATGGGTGCTGGACGCCCTCAACGGCGCTGAGCTGGTCTCGGAGATCGTCGTCGTTCAGGGGCCCGCGCAGCCTCTCAGCGAGCAACTCGTCGCCCCCGCGCGGCTCGCGACGGCGCGGGGCCCGGAAGTCCTGGACACCTTCCGCGCCGCGGTGGCGGCCCTGCCTGAGAGCGAACGTATCCTGTGCGTGACGGCGGATCTGCCATTGCTTACCTCAGAGGCGATTGACGACTTCGTAGGCTCTTGTCTTCCGCTCCAAGCTGAGGTATCATACGCAATCGTAGCGGCGGATGCAGTCGAACGCGCCGCGCCAGGGCGCGGGAAGACGGTAGCGAGGCTGCGCGAAGGACGTGTCACCGGTGGCGGTGCGGCGTGCGTCTCGCGTCGCTTCATTCTTGAATATGGCCCGAGCATCGCGGAGGTCTTCGCCCGGCGCAAGAGCAAGCTGGGCATGCTTAGCATGTTCGGATGGGCCTTCGTGCTGAGGCTGGCGTTGGGGCGGCTATCCGTCACCGAGCTGGAGAAGCGCGCCTCGGAGATGCTTGGGTGCACCCTGCAAGCGGTGAGGTCGGAGTATGCCGGCCTTGCCTTGGATGTGGACAACGCGGACGACTTGGAGCTGGCCGGGCGACACGTCGGCCAGTTGACCCATGACAAGCGATCATCGCAAGAGTAGCTGGGGCGTCGCCAAGCGGTAAGGCGCGGGACTTTGGATCCCGTATTCGCAGGTTCGAATCCTGCCGCCCCAGCCAGAAGGGTTCTACGCACCGTGTACCCCGCAGTTCAGGGCCAGGAGGGGCCAACAATGGAACTCGCCGAACTGAGAGCCGAGATGCGCGAAGAGACGGGCAAAGGACCCGCACGGCGCTTGCGCCGCCGGGGCCTGATACCCGGTGTCGCTTACGGGCTGAGTCAGGAGACGGTACACCTGGCGGTACACGCCGCCGAGCTTGACCGTGTCCTGCACACCTCGGAGCGCGCCAACGTGCTGATAGACCTGGAGATACCCGGCAGAGAGAAAGTGGAGGACACGGCCAGCATCATCAAGGAGATCCAGCGCGACCCGGTCACGCGAGCTCCGCTGAACGTGGATTTCCAGTGGATCTCGCTCACGGACAGGATCACCGTCGAGGTGCCGGTGGAGGTGACCGGAAGCGCCCCCGGAGTCGTGGACGACGGCGGCATGGTTCAGCAGCAGATGCACACCGTGGAGGTCTCATGCCTGCCCACGGATATCCCCGACCGCATCATCGCCAACATTGACGGTATGCACATCGGGGACGCTCTGCACGTGGGCGCTCTCCAGGCCGTCAGCGACGTGGAGATCCTCGCGGACGCCGACGAAGTCCTGCTGTCAATAGCCGCTCCCATCAGGGAAGAGGACTTGGAGGTGCGCGTGGACGAGGCCGAGCTTGAGCAGCTTGTTGACCTGGAGGCCGCTGAGGAGTTGGCTCCGGAGGAAGCCGAGGAAGCGGCCGAGGAAGCGGAGGAGGCGGAGGAGGCGGCCGAGGAAGCAGAGGCGGATTCCGAATAGCCCGATTGCTGGAGCAAGCGCATGTGGGGCATCGTCGGCCTCGGTAACATCGGCCCGGACTACGAGGACACCAGGCATAATGTCGGCTTTGACACGGTGGACGCCTTGGCGCGCGTCCACCGTGTGCGTTTGCGCCGTGGCCGGGCGGCGGCGGTGCTGGGTGAGGGCGAGGTCAAGGGCACGGAGGTTGTGCTGGCTAAGCCGCTGACGATGATGAACGCCAGCGGCGTCGCTGTCGCCCGCATCTGTTACCTCTATGACCTCCAGCCTGAGAACCTCATCATCGTCGTGGATGACATCAACCTTGACCTGGGCAAGCTGCGCCTGCGCCGGCGCGGCTCCGAGGGCGGTCATAGGGGCCTGAGGTCCATCACCGAGCGGCTCGGCACGAAGGACTACCCGCGCCTGCGCCTCGGTATCGGCGCCCCGCCCGGCGACGTGGACGCGCGCGACTACGTGCTCTCTCCCTTCACCAAGCCGGAGTTGGAAGAGGCGCAGGCCATGATAGAACGTGCCAGGCGGGCCATCGAGTGCGCGCTGACCGATGGCTTTGAGGCAGCGATGAACGAGTTCAACTAATCTGTAGCGCGGCGCTCCCCACGAGCGCCGCCCGCCCGAAAACAAAGTATAATGGCACGCAGGTTCAGCAAGACCTCCGTCCCGAGACGTTCAATCAGCCCCCTCGGCTGGGCGGGCATCGGTTGCGGCCTCACGGTCGCGCTGGGCCTCATCGCTGTCGTGGTGGCATATGTGCTTGCCGTGTCCCAGCCCCCACCACCGCCGGAGGCGGCTCATTCGCACGCGCCAACTACCTCCACCGACACCGGCGGGCAGCCAAGCCCGTCACCGTCTGCGACGCCGTCAAGCCCATCGTCCCCTACCACTTCCTCAAGGCCAACCGCCGCCCCGAGTCTCGAAGCTCAGCTCAAGCAGGCTCATGAAGCCGGTCGCTCCGAGCGGGCGGTGCCGGTGCGCCTGACCATCCGGCAGGCTGAACTCAACTCCTATCTAGCCCGGGAGACGGCCCGCGGAGGTGACGTGCAGAACGCTCAGGTCTACTTCGGCGAAGGCACCGTGGTGACCACGGGGCGAGTGGGGTGGCAGGGACGAAGCGCCTACGTGACCGTGCGCGCCCATCCGGTCATCGCAGACGGCAATGTTGACCTCATGGTTGACGACGTCGCCATCGGGCGGCTGCCCGCGCCCGGCGCGCTGCGCCAGCAGGCGCAGGATCGCCTCAACGACGCCCTGGACAAGCTCCTAGGCCGCGAGCGCTTCCGGGTCGAGAGCGTGCGCGTGCAGCCGGGAGTGATGATCGTCGAGGGCTCGAGCGGGGGACGGCGCTGAGCAATATGACAGCTATCCCCATCCGCGCAAGTGAACGTCCATGATAGTTGCAGTCATTGCCCTGGGGCTGCTCGCGCTCTGCCTGATCGCGCTGCTCTTGCGAACGCTGGCCAAGGGCGAGCGAACGCAGCTCCGGACGACGCGCCTGCGGGTGCGCGTGCCCGGACTCCCCGACGCCCTGTCGGGCTGGACGCTCGCCTTTCTATCCGACCTACATGTGGGCCGCATGTACGTCTCCGAGGAGCAGCTCCTCGGGGCCCTCGAAGAGGTTGACCCCGACTACCTCGCCCTGGGAGGTGATTACGCCGCGCGCCCCATGTACCATGACACGGCCCTTGCACTGCTGAGGCGATTCGCACAACGCTGGCCCACAGTCTGCACACTGGGCAACACCGATCGCTACCAGAAGTGGGACGGCGAGCGCCTTCGCAAACAGTTGGAGGAGGCGGGAGCCAGGCTCCTGGTGAATGAGTCGCATCAGGTGCAGGTGGGCGCCGCGACGGTCGAGTTCGTCGGCCTCGACGAACCCCTGCACGGAAGCGCGGACGTGGAGAGGGCGCTGCAGAACGCGGAGGAGAGCCCTTCCTTGCGCGTGGCAATCGCGCACTCGCCGGCTGTCTGGCGTGAGCTGGAACACCTCGGCGCGCACATCCTGCTCTGCGGGCACACTCACGGCGGACAGGTGCGGGTGCCGGGGCTGGAGGCGTTTGCGGTGCATCCAGGCGTGCCGCGGCGGCTCTCCGCCGGCCTGTTCTGCTACCATCACAGGGGCGCCGCGCGGCCGCGCATGGAGCGCCTCGCCAGCCACTGGCGCATACTGAGCCGTCCGCTCCGTCCTATCACAGCGAGCACCGCCAGCGGCCCCTTGCTCTACGTCACACGCGGTGTCGGCGCCACCGGGCCCAGGGTACGGCTGTTCTGCCCTCCGGAACTGGTAGCAATCGAGTTCGTGCCCGATGACGAAGGCAGCGTCGAGGAGGTCGGGGAGCCTGACAGCGGAAGCGCCGGAGAGCGAGCAGGACGCTAGCAGCGAGGTTCAGCACTACTTCTCCCGGCAACCCGAGGCGCGCTCGCGCCCAGCCGAGCTAACCGCCGAGGTCCGCGGGCTGTCGCTCGCCTTCACGACTGACCGTGGCGTGTTTTCCCATCGCAAGGTGGACGCAGGCAGCCGACTGTTGGCGGAGACCATGGAGCTGTCCGAGCAAGCGGACGTGCTTGACTGGGGCTGCGGCTGGGGCCTGCTGGGCATCGTCGCCGCGCTCACCTGGCCCCAGGCCCGAGTGACCTTGGTTGACATCAACGAGCGGGCCTGTGCCCTTGCGAAGGCAAACGCCGAGCGGAATGGGGCCTCGCACGTCGAGGTTATCTGCGGTGACGCGACAGAGCTGTTCACCGAGCAGCGCTTCGACGCCGTCATCTGCAATCCGCCCATCAGCGCGGGTCGCTCCCTTATGCTGGCGATGATGGCGAACGTCGCAAGGGTTTTGCGCCCGCAGGGCGCGTTCTGGATGGTGGCTCATACCAGGAAGGGCGCGAAGAGGCTCCAGCGCGACCTGGCGGACCTCTTCGACGACGTGGAGCGGGTGAACATGCGCGGCGGTTACCGGGTCGTCAACGCGACCGGACCACTGCCTCTAGGAGGCGTCTGAGCATGACCAGCAGAGAGCGAGTTCTGGCTGCGCTCAATCACCAGGAGGCGGATCGGGTCCCGATACATGATAGCCCCTGGTTTACGACCGTGATACGTTGGCACGAGGAGGGCCTTCCCGCCAAGGTCTCGCCCAACCAGTACTTCGGCTACGAGTTCTCAGGCGTCGGCGCGGACACCTCGCTGCGCATGCCCACCGAGGTCGTGGAGGACACCGACGAATACACCATCACCTGGAACAGTAACGGCGCACTGCGCAAGAACTGGAAGCATGCCACCTCCACGCCCGAAATGATGGACTTCAAGATCAAGACCAGCGCCGACTGGTTCGCGCATAAGCAGGAGCTGGAGATCGGTCGCGACCGCATTGACTGGGAGGGCGGCCTCCGCGCGCAGCGTCATGCGCGTGAGCAGGGCCTGTGGTTCCCCTACCACGCCGCCACCGGCTATGATAAGTCCCAGGGCATCATCGGCTCCGAGCGGTTGCTCATCGCCATGGCCGAGGAGCCCGAGTGGGTCGCGGATATCTTCATGACGCATACGGACCTGATCATCGGCACCGCCGGGCCGATGATGGAGGGCGGCTTCGAGTTCGACGGCGCCTTTCTCTATGATGACATGGGGTACCGCAACGGCCCGCTGTTCTCCCCGAAGATGTACCGCGACATATGCTTCCCGGCGCACAAGAAGGTGTGCGATTTCTTCCACCGCTACGGTCTCAAGGTCATCCTGCACAGTTGCGGTAACGTGACCCAACTCGTGCCGCAGCTCATCGAGGCGGGCTTCGACTGCCTCCAACCTCTGGAGGTCAAGGCTGGGATGGACCTGATCCGGCTGAAGGAGCAGTACGGCCAGAGCCTCGCCTTCATGGGCGGGATTGACGTGCGCAAGATGGCCGACCTCGACCCGCGCCTCATCGAGGAGGAGATACGCACCAAGGTCGGCATCGCCAAGCGCGGTGGCGGGTACATCTATCACTCCGACCATTCTGTGCCTGACAACGTAAGCTTCGATCAGTACAGATATGTCATGGATCTGGTACATGAACATGGACAGTACTAGCGCGGGAAAACCCAGGAGCATCGTTTTTGCGAGGCAGGCTCGGGCTGTGGTATAGGGCGGGACCTGTTTGTCCCCCGTAGCCTTGGCGAAGGGGGGTGCCCCGCCCGCGTGGGGCGCGCCACAGGTGCGCGCCCTACATACGACAGCGGCGCCCGCGGTGCCGCCGAGGCGCGATCGGCGCGGCACCCCCACCGAGGGCGACGAGCGGCAGGGCTAGAAACGATGCTCCTGGGGAAGACCTTGAGGCGTTGTATCCCCGGAAGTCATGATGTATAATCACTCGCACCGCGCCGGTCATGAAGGTAGTCGCACAATGGCGGCGCACGCGCAACGGGCTCTGCGGAAACGCGACGACACGGAGCCATGTCCCGCCCCGGCGGGAGTGTTCTCGCTTTGGAGGCCACTAAGTGACCCGCCTGCAAGAGGTCGAGGCCAAGCTTGAGAAGGTGCGCGCTTTCCTGCAGGAGCGAGGCTTGGACGCCGTCGTGCTCACCAGCAGGTCGAACTTCGCGTGGCTGACGGCTGGCGCGGACAACCACGTGGTCATGTGCTCGGAGAGCGGCGCAGCGCCCCTGGTGGTGACGGCCCAGGGCCAGCACCTGCTCACTAACAACATCGAGGCCCCGCGCTTCGAGGACGAGGAGCTCGGCGGGCTGCCCTTCGAGATTCACTTCATGCAGTGGAACGAGGAGGAGCCGCTGGGGATGCTGGCCTCGGTCGCCCCCAGGCGCGTAGGCACAGATGGCGCCTGGCCGGAGCACGCCGCTAACGTGGCCGACGACTTCGCGCGTCTGCGCTGGCAGCTCATGGAGCCGGAGATCGAGCGCTATCGGCAGGTGGGCGCTATCGCCTCGCGCGCGCTGCTGGAGACCGGGCAGGAGATCGAGCCCGGTCAGACCGAGCACGAGATAGCGGCCCTGCTGGCGGGCAAGGTGCTGGCGGCGGGGGCGACGCCCGTGGTTGTGCTCATCGCGGCGGACGAGCGCATTGACAGATATCGCCACCCGATCCCCACCGACAAGACCCTCGATCAGCGCGCCATGCTGGTAGTGGGCGCGGTTAAGTGGGGCCTGGGCATCTCGGCCACGCGCATGGTGCATTTCGGCGAACCGTCGGCGGAACTGCGCAACAAGCATCGGGCCTGCTGCACCGTGGATGCCTGCTTCAACCTGGAGACGCGGCCGGGAGCTTCGGTGGCGGAGGTCTTCACGCGCGCGGTGGAGGTCTACGCGGAGACCGGCTTCGCCGAGGAGTGGAAGCTGCACCACCAGGGCGGCGCCACCGGCTACGCGCCCCGCGAGTACAAGGGCGGCTTCGACTGCGAGGAAGTCGTGCTGGAGGACCAGGCCTTTGCCTGGAACCCCTCCATCACCGGCACCAAGTCCGAGGACACGATTCTGGCCCGGGCTGAAGGAACGGAGTTCCTCAGTTCAGCCGCTGGCTGGCCGACGCTGGAGGTCAGCTACGGCGGCGCGGCGCTGGAGCGCCCGGATATCTTAATGAGGTGACTACCCACCTTCACACGCTGGGAATAGTCTCCCAGGTGGGCGGAGCGATCATGGCGGACCAAGCGAGCAGTTGCCTGAGAACATGACCACGGGGCAGGCCACGCAGCAGGGCTTGCAGCACTGAACTGAGCCAGCACACACAGCTTCGAGGGCGGCGCCTGAGCCGCCGAGGGGTTGTCGAATGTATCTGAAACGCCTCGAAATGCGTGGGTTCAAGACCTTCGCGCGGCGGACGGAGTTCGAGCTTGAACCCGGCTTGACAGCGGTCGTTGGGCCGAACGGGGTCGGCAAGAGCAACATCGCCGACGCCATCGTGTGGTCGCTGGGCGAGCAGAGCAACCGCGCCGTACGCGCACAGACCTCACAGGACGTCATCTTCGCCGGTTCCGAGACCCGCAGCCCCCTGGGCATGGGCGAGGTCAAGCTGGTCGTGGATAACTCCGACGGCGCCCTGCCCATTGACTTCTCCGAGGTCGAGATCTGCCGCCGTCTCTACCGCACCGGCGAGAGCGAGTACGCCATCAACAACTCCGCCTGCCGCCTGCGCGACATCCATGACCTGTTCGTGGACACGGGTATCGGCCAGGCGGCGTATTCCCTCGTTGGCCAGGGGGAGATTGACGCCATCCTCAGCGCGCGCTCCGAGGATAGGCGGGAGCTGATCGAGGAGGTCGCCGGCATCGGCAAGTACCGCCGCCGCCGGCAGGAGGCGCGCCGCAAGCTGGATGACACCGAGGCGAATGTACGCCGCATCTCCGACATCATCTACGAGCTATCCTCGCAGCGCGAGCCCTTGGAGGAGCAGGCGGTCAAGGCCCGCCAGTACCGAGAGATTGACCGCGCCCTGCGCGAACTCGAACTTAAGCTGCTCGGCCTCGAATACAAGGAGCGCCAGCAGGCCCTGGGCAAGCTCGCCAACGATCAGAGCGTCCGCACCGCAGACCTTGAATCCACGCGCGCTCAGTTGACGCTGCTCAACACCGAGGGCGAGCGCCTGGCCGCCGATCTGCACCGCCTTGAGGCTGAGCTCGAGCAGACGCGCCAGGAGGCCCTGGAGGCCGAGCGCGAAGCCGAGCGGACCGACCGCGCGCATGCGGTCAGCGCCGAGAAGCTACGCGCCCTGCAGGAGCGCTTGGCCGAGCTGGAGGGCCCTGATGGGGGGGATGGCGAGCGTGAGCAGGAGCTTACTGACCACCTCACCGAGCTCCGCCAGCAGAGAGCCGACAGCGAGCAGCGAACCGACGCACTCACGGAGGAACTCAACGCCCTGCGCCAACGCCTGGAGCAGGCCCAGGCTCAACAGGAGGCCCAGGCCCAGCGCGTCCGGACGCTCGAGCGCGAGCGCCAGCAGCACCTACAGGATGCCGAGGCCCAGGAGCGCGAGGCCGAGGCGCTGGCAAGCATTCAAGGAGAGTTGCGTGAGCGCGTGGAGCGGCTTACCAGCCAGCGCGAAGGACTTCTGCGCAGGTACCAGGAGGCCGCGGAGGGACTCGAGGGCACCCGCGTCAGGCACGATCAACTCGCCGCGCAGATCGAGGAGGCCAGGCGCCTCCTGGCCGAACAGCAGCGCCTGCATGGGGAACTGACCCGGACGCTGCGCGAGCACCGGACCAAGCGCGCGATACTTGCCGGTGCCGCCACCGCGGCTGAGGCGCGCCTGGCGCTGCTGGAGGAGCTGGAGCGCGGCCATGAGGGCTATGACGCCGCGGTCCAGCGGGTCCTGGCCGCTGCTCAGGCGGGAGAGCTAAGGGGTATCCGCGGCGTGGTGGGCGAGCTTGTCGAGGTCCCCAGCCGCTACGAACAGGCCATCGAGGCCGCGCTGAGCGAGAGACTCCAGTGGATCGTCACCGACACCCAGGAGCAGGCGCTGGCCGCCGTGGAGTATCTGCGCGCGCAGGGCGGGGGCTACGCGACCTTCCTGCCGCTGTCATCGCTGACCACGGTTGCGCCACGCGCCGCGGAGCCGTCCGGCGAGGGCTGCCTGGGAGTCGGCGCCAGGATAGTGCGCCCTGTCGAGGGTATGAGGCAGATCGTGGAGCACTTGTTGGGCGATGTGCTGATCATGCGCGACCTTTCGTCCGCCCTCAGATGCATGCGCCGCCTGGGTCATCAGGTGCGCGCTGTCACCCTCCAGGGTGAGGTGATTGAGCGCAGCGGCGCCATCCGCGGCGGCGCGGCGGCTGGCGATGGAGCTCGCCTCTTCGGGCGCGCCCGCGAGCTGGCGCAGGTCAAGGACGATCTGGCCCAACTCAAGCGCTCCCTGGCCGCCATGTGGGAGTGCGAGGAGCGGCTTGAGCACAGCGCCCAGGCGCTTGCGGCGCGGCTTGAGCAGGCGAACGGTGAGGCTGGTGAGGGCCGCGCCGAGCTGTCCGAGCTCGACCGCGACCTGGTGCACCTGCAGGACCAGGCGGAGGTAACCCAACAGGCCGTCGCCGAGATAGATGGGGAGATCGGGAATCTCCAGGGCAGGCTGCAAGAGACCGCCCAGCGTGAGCAGAAGGCGAGGCAGCAGGCCGCCGAGCTGCGCCAGCGCGCCCAGGCGGTGGAGGCAGACCTCCAGGAGGCCCGCGCCGAGCAGCGTCCGACCGAGGAGCTGGAGGAGCAACGCGCGGACCTCGTGCAGCGGGAGGTCGCCCTGGCGGAGCTGCGCGAGAAGGAGCGTTCGCTGGAGGCGCTGGTCAACCAGGCGGCCGAGGAACTCAGCCGACTGACGCACGAGCGCGCAACGCTCAGCGAAACCCAGCAGAGACTCCGCAGGCAGATCGAAGAACTCACCGCTGACCTGGAGCAGACCTCGCAGGACCTCGAACACAAGCGCGCGCAGGCGCAGCAGGCGCGCACGCGCGTCAGCGAGGGCGTGCGAGCAGTTGACGAGTTACGCGATAAGAGCGAGGAGCTTGAGGCAAGCAGTCGGCGACTGCGCCGGCTCCTGGACGAGCAGAACGAGTGGCTCCAACGCGCCGAGCTGTCCCTCACCCGCGAGCAGGCGCAGCTCGAGAACATTGAGCTGCGCCTTGCCGACGTCTACGAGGTTACACCTGAACAGGCCGTTGAGCTGGCAGGCGACGAGGAGACAAAGCGGCGCACCCTCGCTCGGGACGTCAACCGCCTCAAGCGCGAGATCCGCAGCCTCGGTCACGTCAACCTCAGCGCCATTGACGAGGTCGAGCGGCTCTCCGCCCGCGAGAGCTTCCTCAAGGAGCAGCGCGAGGACCTGGAGGCGGCGCGGGAGGACCTGCTCCAGATCATTGCCGAGATTGACACCGCGGCCGAACAGCAGTTCATGGCTACCTTCGAGCGGCTCGCCGAGGAGTTCAATGATATCTTCGTGCGGCTCTTCGGCGGCGGGAGCACTCAGCTTTATCTGAGCGACCCGGACAATCCGCTCGAATCGGGCGTCGAGGTCGTCGCGCAACCTCCCGGCAACCGGCAGAAGCACCTGTTGTCGCTTTCCGGTGGACAGCGAGCCATGACCGCGCTGGCGCTCTTGTTCGCAATGCTCAGGGTCAGGCCCAGCCCGTTCTGCGTGCTCGACGAGATAGATGCCTCTCTCGATGCCAGCAACACTGACAGGTTCGTCGAGCTGCTGCGCGACTTCGCTGAGCGCTCGCAGATCATCATCATCACGCATAACCCCCGCACCATGGAGGCGGCGCATGTCCTGCACGGCGTGACCATGGACGAGCCCGGCGTCTCCCGGCGCATCTCGGTGGAACTGCGGGAGGCGCAGCGGCAGGCCGAGGAGAGGGCGCGCGTCGAGCGCGAGCAGCACACCACAGACGCTCCGGATGCGCAGCCGGTACACGAGGAAGTGGCCGGGTCATAGGCCCCCAGGCCGGGCGACCCATGCCGCACGTCCCCGCCGTGTGCCGTTGTCGTAGGTCGTGGTCGGCTGTCGGTCGTGGGATGTCGGTCGTCAATTACCCGAGGTGATCCCCCCTTGCTCAGAGGCTTCATGCGCCGCGTCGGTAACGTCCTACGCGGCAGACCTACCGTAGATGCCGACACCATCGAGGAGCTGGAGGCCGCGCTCATCCAGGCGGATGTCAGCGTGCCGCTCGCGGTGGAGATGGTCGAACAACTCCGCAACACGGCCGAGGCCAACCGTCTCCGCACCTCGGACGAGGTGATGTCCGCACTACGCGACCAAGTCTTCGAGAGGCTTCTACCCTACGAGGCGTCAGTTGAGGCCGCGCCCGAGCCGCCCACGACCATCCTGGTGCTGGGCGTCAACGGCGTGGGCAAGACCACCAGCATCGCCAAGCTCGCCCACTACTACAAGTCCGCGGGCAACAAGGTTCTGCTGGTGGCCGGAGACACTTTCCGCGCCGCCGGCATCGAGCAGCTCCAGGAGTGGGGCCAGCGCGTCGGCTGCGAGGTCATTGCCCAGGCGATGGGCGCCGATCCCGCCGCGGTGATGTTCGATGCGGTGCAGGCCGCCATCGCCCGCGGGGCGGACTTCGTCATCGCCGACACCGCTGGCCGCCTGCATACCAAGGTCAATCTGATGGAGGAACTGCGCAAGGTCAGTCGTATCATCGAGCGGGCCCTGGGCCGGCCGCCGGACGAGCGCCTGCTCGTTATTGACGCCAACACCGGCCAGAACGCCATCAACCAGGCGCGCGAGTTCAACGAGGCCGTCGGCGTGACCGGCGTCATCATCGCGAAGCTCGATAGCACGGCCAAGGGCGGCACACTGTTGACCCTGGCGCACGAGTTGGAGATACCCATCAAGTTCGTCGGCGCCGGCGAGGGCCTCGATGACCTGGCCCCCTTCTCCGCCCGCGAGTTCGCCGATGGCATCGTCTGACACCCGCCGACAGAGCGCATGGCCGGACAGGCGCCCCGCCTGCCCGGCACGTTTGCCGTAAAGGGGGAAAACATGCAGAGCCTTGCTGAGTTCGCCGTGCGAGCCGCGGTGGCGGCGGGCGCCTCCTACGCTGACGCGCGCTTTGTCAGTCGGCGGGACGACACCCTCCGCGTCAAGAACGGCTCCCCGGAAACGGTCGTCGCGCAGAGCACGCAGGGCGTGGGGGTGCGCGTCATTGCCGACGGCGCCTGGGGCTTCGCCGCGACCGGCGACACGGAGGAGACCGAGGTCAGGCTGGCTGCCCGCCACGCCGTGGAGCTCGCGCGCGCCGCCGCGACGACCACGAAGGAGCCCGTCCGCCTCGCAGAGGTGCAGCCGGTCGTTGACGAAGTGCGCGCGCAGGTCGAGATGGACCCCGCCGATGTGCCCCTGGAGGACCGCCTCGCTCTGCTCCTGGAGTGCGACCGAGAGATGCGCAAGCAGGACCTCGCGGTCGCGCAGGGACGCATCTTCACCCGCCGACAAGAGCAGCACTTCGCCAGCAGCGAGGGCGCCTCGATCTACGAGGAGCGCATCGAGACCGGCGCGGGCATCGAGGCGCTGGCGGCGGACGCGGATCAGACGCAGCGGCGCTCGTACCCCGCCTCGCACGGCGGCCAGGTCATGACCCGCGGCTACGAGCTGGTCGAGGAGCTCCACCTGGCGGACCACGCCGCCGAGATAGCCGAGGAGGCGATGCGCCTGTTGGAGGCGCCCATCTGCCCCAGCGGAGAGATGGACCTCATCCTCGCCGGCGGCCAGCTCGCGCTCCAGCTTCACGAGTCCTGCGGGCATCCCATCGAGCTGGACCGCGTGCTCGGGACCGAGGCCAGCTACGCCGGGACCAGCTTCCTGGTGCTGGACAAGCTCGGCAAGCTGCGCTACGGCTCCGAGCATGTCAACATCACTGCCGATGCGACACTGCCGGGCGGCCTCGGCTCGTTCGCCTACGATGACGAGGGTGTTCCCGCGCAGCGGGCCGACATTGTAAAGGACGGCCTCTTCGTCGGCTACCTCAGCTCGCGTGAGACGGCGGCCACGCTCGGGATGACGAGCAACGGCGCCATGCGCGCCGACGGCTGGCGCCGGCTGCCCATCATCCGCATGACCAACATCAACCTGAAGCCCGGCGAGCAGACGCTGGAGCAGATCATCGCCTCCACCGAGCGTGGCATCTTGATGGCGGAGAACCGAAGCTGGAGCATTGATGACAGGCGGCTGAACTTTCAGTTCGGCGCGGAGGTGGGGCGGCTGATTGAGGACGGCGAGATCGTCGGCATCGTGCGCAACCCGACTTACACGGGCATAACGCCCAAGTTCTGGAACTCCTGCGACGCAGTGGCCAGCGCTGATAGCTGGGTCATCTGGGGCGTGCCCAACTGCGGCAAGGGGGAGCCCGGGCAGACGGCGCACGTCGGCCACGGCGTGTCGGCCGCGCGCTTCAGAAACGTCCGCGTGGGGGTACTTGGCGATGAGTGAGAAGCTGGTCATGCAGCGTGAACAAGCTCTTAACATCTGCGAGCAAGTCCTCGCGGCCTCCACCGCCGACCAGACGGAAGTCCTCCTCTCGGCAGGCCGGAGTGAGCTAACCCGCTTCGCGAACGACCACATCCATCAGAACGTCGCCGAGCACGACACCGGTGTGCGCGTGCGCGCGGTCATCGGCAAGCGCATCGGCGTCGCCGTCGGCAATGACGTGTCACGCGAGGGGCTGGCGGGAACGGCGGAGCGGGCGTGCGAGCTTGCGCGCCTTGCCGAGCCCAACCCGGAGTTCCTCTCGCTTCCTGAGCGCCAAGAGATGGCGCAGGCAGTTCGCGGCGTGCCGCGCACCGCGCAGTTCGGGCCGCAGGATCGCGCGGAGGCCGTGCGTACGCTCATCGCAGTCGCTGAGGCCGCGGGACAGACCGCGGCCGGCGCCTTCAGCGTCTCCGCTAACGCCTTGGCCGTTGCCAACTCACTGGGTGTGCGCGCGTTCGAGGAGCGCACCTCCGCGAACTTGCGCCTGGTCTTCAGCGCCGAGGACAGCAGCGGCTTCGCTCAGGCCGTGTCCGCCGATGTCGCCGACCTTGACCCCGAGGCCCTCGCACGCACCGCCGCCGAGAAGTGCCGCGCCTCCGCACATCCGGTTGAGGTGGACCCGGGCGAATATGACGTGGTGCTGGAGGAGGAAGCCGTCGCAGACATGGTGGGGATGCTGGGGTACTACGCCTTCGGCGCGATGGCCTATCAGGACGGCAGCGGCCTCTTTACCGGCCGCCTCGGGGAGCAGGTCTGCGGGGGGAACATCACCATCTGGGACGACGCCCTGGACGAGCGCGGCTTGCGGTCCTCCTTCGACTTCGAGGGCGTGCCCAAGCAGCGCGTGGAGCTGATCACCGGCGGAGTCGCCGCCGGCGTTGTGTACGATTCCTTCACGGCAGGTCGCGACCCGCATGGCAGGAGGCAATCCACCGGCCATGCCTTGCCCGCGCCAAGCGGCGGACCGATGCCCCTCAACTTGTTCGTTGCCACCGGCGACGCCGACCTGCAACAGATGATCGCCGCCACCGACCGCGGCCTGCTCGTCACGCGCTTTCACTACACCAACATGCTCAGGCCCAAGCAGAGCGTGCTGACCGGCATGACGCGCGATGGCACCTTCCTCATCGAGGGGGGCGAGGTCGTGGGCGGCGTGAAGAACCTACGCTTCACGCAGAGTATCCTGCAGGCGCTGAGCAAGGTGGAGATGATCGGGACCGAGGGGAAGCTGACCGGCCACGTCTGGACTCCGGCCATGAACATACGCGACTTCAACTTCTCCGGCGCGACCGAGTTCTGACGCACCTGGTGCAATTGAGTCAGCAGGGGATCAGTCGGTGTCCGACTCGTACACGGCGTCCGGGTCAAAAACCTTCTCGGCGATGGTCTCCCAGGCGCCATCGCGCATCTCCCGGAAGAAGCAGCTTCGGTACCCAAGGTGGCAGGCGGCGACGACCTGCTCGACGCCCACCAGCAGCGCATCTCCGTCACAGTCCAGCCGGATCCAGCGCACGTACTGCAGGTGCCCGGAGGTCTCGCCCTTCACCCAGAGCTTTTGTCGCGAGCGGCTGAAGAACGTCGCCCGACCCGTCTCCACCGTCTGTCGAAGGGCCTCCTCGTTCATGTACCCGACCATGAGCACCTCGTTCGTCTCATGGTCGCAGACGATTGCCGCCACCAGGCCGCGGTCGTCGAACTTCACCTGGTCAATGTACATCCCGCAATACCTCCCGGAGCTGTTCCTCCCTTGAGCAAAGCCAAGAGCGCTGCGTTCTTGAAGTCATCGTTGCTCTTCGTCGTTCGCCCATTGCCCATTGCCTGTTCCCCATTGCCCGTCTTACTCACAGCCGCACGGGGATGCCGCGCGCCGACAGCTCCTCCTTGACCTGGCGCACCGAGTACTCCCGGAAGTGAAAGATGCTCGCCGCCAGCACCGCGTCACACTTGCCAACGGCCAGCGCCTGGTACATGTGCTCCACGTTCCCCGCGCCCCCGGAGGCGATGACGGGAATGCCGGCGCTTTCCGAGATGCGCCTGAGCAGTTCGAGGTCGTAGCCGGCCCTGGTGCCGTCGGCGTCCATGCTGGTGACCAGCAGCTCGCCGGCCCCCAGGTCCTCAGCGCGCTTTGCGTACTCCAGCGCATCTACCTGGGTCGGCTGAGTGCCGCCGTGCGTGTGAACGAGCCACTCAATCTCCTCGTCCGGCGCAGGGCCCAGGTAGGCGTCGTCGCGCCCCTCCCGTGGCACCCGCTTGGCGTCCACGGCTACGACAATGCACTGATTGCCGAAGCGCTCGGCGCTCTCCGAGATGAGCTTCGGGTTCTGTACACCCGCAGTCATGATGGAGACCTTGTCCGCGCCCGCGTTCAGGGTCGCGCGGATGTCCTCGACGCTGCGGATGCCGCCGCCGACGGTGAAAGGGATGAAGACCTGCTCAGCGGTGCGCTTCACGATGTCCAGCATGGTGCCACGGTGCTCAATCGAGGCCGTGATGTCGAGAAACACCAGCTCGTCTGCGCCCTGCTCGTTGTACCATGCCGCCTGCTCCACGGGGTCGCCCGCGTCGCGGAAGTTGACGTACTGCACACCCTTGACCACGCGGCCCTCTTTCACGTCCAGACACGGAATGATCCGCTTTGCCAGCATTGTCAGGCCCTCCCTGCGGCGACGCGCACGGCCTCTGCGAGGTTCAGGTCCCCGGTGTAGAGGGCGCGCCCGGTGATAGCGCCGACCACGCCGAACGGTTCCAACTCTTTGAGCGCGCGGATGTCGTCCAGCGACTTCACGCCTCCCGCCGCGATGATGCTCAGGTCGGTGCTTTCCGCAAGCTCGCGCAGGGCCGCCAGGTTGGGCCCGGTCAACATCCCATCACGGGCGATGTCGGTGTGCACGACTTCGCGTACGCCCATCTCCTGAATGCTCAGCGCGAACTCCAGCGCCGGCATCTCCGAGGTCTGCACCCAGCCCTCGATGGCGACGCGGCCGTCGCGAGCGTCAATGCTGACGCTGATGGCGTCGCCGAAGCGGTCGAGCGCCGCTCGCAGCATCTGCGGGCGGCCCACCGCGCTGGTCCCTAGCAGCGCCCAGCGCACGCCCAGGTCAAGAGCTTGCTGGATGTCGTCCAGGTTGCGCAGTCCACCACCGAGATCAACCGGGATCTCCACCGCCTGTACAATGCGCTTGATGGAAGCGAGGTTCACCGGCCGTCCCTGGATGGCGCCATCGAGGTCCACCACGTGGAGGCGCTCGGCGCCCTCGCCCTGCCAGCGCTGAACTACCTCGGCGGGGTCATCCGAGTACACGGTGCGGCGGGACATGTCCCCGCGCTCCAGCCGCACGACCTGCCCCTCGGACAGGTCAATCGCGGGAATGACCATCACTGCGCCTGCACCAGCCTGCGGAAGTTGTCGAGAATGCGCAGCCCCACGTCATGGCTCTTCTCCGGGTGGAACTGCGTGGCGAAGAGGTTGCCACGCCGGATCGCGGAGCAGAACTCGTGGCCGTAGTCGGTGGTCGTCGCGATGACCGACTCATCCTCGGGTACCACATAATAAGAGTGCACGAAGTAGACGTAGGAACCTTCCTCGACGCCCTCAAGCTGCGGGCACTGCTGCTTGATGTTGAGTTGGTTCCAGCCGATCTGCGGGATCTTCAGGTCGTGATCGAACCGAACCACCTTCCCGGGGATCACGCCCAGCCCCTCGTGCGGTCCCCCCTCATCGCTCTCCGAGAACAGCATCTGCAAGCCCAGGCAGATACCGAGGAAGGGGCGGTTCGCCTCAATCACGCGCTTGATCGGCTCGACCAGCTCGTGCTCCCGGAGATTTGCCATGCAGTCGCCGAAGGCGCCAACGCCGGGAAGGATGACCCCGTCCGCCTTCTCGATGGCCGCGGCCTCGCTGGTGACCTCAGCCTCGCCTCCCACGTAGCGCAACGCGTTGTATACGCTGCCCAGGTTGCCCATCCCGTAGTCAATGACGGCTATCATGAACGCTCTTCTCCGCGTGTTGTTCCGGTTCGCTGAACTCGCGCATTGCGTGGCGCCAGGGCGCGGGGCGTGTACCGCCTCCCCTCTCCTCCCGGACCCCTCCTGTCCATCGTAGCCGTGGCGAAGGCGGAAGCCCTGCGCCAGGGCGGATGGGCGTCGCTAGAGAACGCCCTTGGTGGACGGGATGTCGCTCACCCGCTCATCAATCTGCGTCGCCTCATCGAGCGCCCGCGCCAAGGACTTGAAGGCCGACTCTGCGACGTGGTGCGCGTTGCCGCCGGACTGCTGCACGACGTGCAGAGCCATGCCGGCGTTGGAGGCCAGGGCCCGGAAGAACTCGCACACCAGCTCCGTGTCGAACTCGCCAACCTTGGGCGCATTGAAGGAGAGTTCGCAACGCACGTAGGAGCGGCCGCCCAGGTCCACCGTCACCAGCACCAGCGCCTCATCCATGGGACAGAGCGCCAGCCCGTAGCGCACCAGACCGCGCTTGTCCCCGACCGCCTCGGCGATCGCCTGGCCCAGCACGATACCGACGTCCTCCACCAGGTGGTGGTAGTCCACCTCAATGTCCCCGGCGGCCTCGATTCTCAGATCGAAGAGGCCGTGCCGCGCGATGTGCGAGAGCATGTGATCGAAGAAGCCCACGCCGGTATTGATCTCGTACTGGCCGGAGCCATCAAGGTCAAGCGTGAGGGCGATCTGCGTCTCGGTGGTGTTCCGTTCGATGGTCGCTGAGCGAGCACTCACTTGTCCCTCTCCTCTCCCGATGGGAAGGGCCCGAAGCCGAAGCGCCGTCGTAGTCGCACCGCGGCAGCGTGTGCGTCAAGGCCCTCGGCCTCGGCCAACACCTCCACGTCCGGCGCGAGCCTGCCGAAGCCGCGCTCCGTGGCATAGATGAGTGATGAGCTTTTGAGGAAATCGCGCACTGACAGCCCCGACGAGAACCTGGCCGCGCCGCCCGTCGGTAGCACGTGGCTGGGGCCGGCCGCGTAGTCCCCTAGCGACACCGTCGCCAGCGCGCCCAGGAATATCGCGCCCGCCGACTCCACCTGCTCCAGCAGGCCGAAGGGCTCCGCCACGAAGAGTTGAAGGTGCTCGGGCGCGACCTCGCTGGCAAGCCGGGCGGCGGCGCCGAGATCCTGCACGAGCGCGATCATGCCGAAGTCTTCCAGCGACTGCTCGATCAGCTCCGAGCGCTCAAGCTGCTGCAGTTGGCGCTCCAGCGCCGCTGACACCGCGGTTGCCAGGTCCTCGGAATCGGTGGCAAGTATGACTGTGTTGTCGCCGGTGTGCTCAGCCTGGGCGAGCAGGTCGGCAGCTACCCAGGCCGGGTCCGCGGAGCCGTCCGCGATCACCATGGACTCGCTGGGCCCCGCCAGCGAGTCTATCCCGACCCGCCCGTAGACGAGCCGCTTGGCGGCCATCGTGTAGGGGTTGCCCGGCCCTGCGATCATCGCCACCGGCTCCACGGTTTCAGTGCCGAAGGCGAGCGCCGCGATGGCCTGCGCCCCACCCATGCGGTAGACCTCATCCACCCCGCACTCGCCCACCGCCACCAGGATGAACGGGTCCACCGAGCCGTCCTTGCGCGGCGGCGTGGCTATCACGACCCGCTCTACGCCCGCGGCGCGCGCCGGCTCCACCGCCATGTGCACGGTGGCGAACAGCGGCGCGCTGAAGCCCGGGACGTGTATCCCCGCCGACGCAACCGCCCGCACCCGCTCACCGAGCAGCAGGCCGTCGAAGCTCTCCAGCCAGGATTGCGGCAACTGCCGTTCGTGATAGGTGCGGACGTTCTCCCGCGCGCGACGAAAGGCGCCTAACCACTCGGTGGGCACCTCATCATACGCGGTCTCGATTGCCTCAGGCGGGACCAGGAGCTGATCGGCCGCGAAGGTCGGACAGTCGAAGCGCTGCGTGTACTCGACTACGGCCGCGTCGCCCTCGCGTTCCACGCGCTGGACGATCTCGCGCGCAGCCTCCTCGATATGCGCAGGCATCCTGCGCGGCTCCCGCTCGCGCAATACCTCCAAGCAGACGCCCAGGCCCGCGCGAGCGTCTATCGTCGCTACCGGACTGTCCAGCGCTCGTTACCCCCTGCCTTCGGCCCTCCGCAGTCGCCCTAGCCGCCGTTGTTGTCGCGGCTGATCCAGATGTCTTGCGTCCCGACGAGCTTACGGACCGCATCCGGGAAGCCGTCGGCGCCTGTCACCATGAACTCGCTGCCCAGCCTCACGATGCGCGTGCGCTCCGGCCCCGGTACGCGCAGCACGACCTCCTGGTCGCCGGGATGCTGGGCGATGAGTTGCTTGAGTTTGCGCACTACGTTCTCGATGCGCGGGCCAGGGCGCAGCCGTACATTTACTTGTCGCCTTGCCGTCGCCGCCCGCTGTCTCGCCATCTCCTCGCGCCCGCGTTCGGCGGCCTCGATCCTCTTCTCGGAGGGCCTGCGAGCGTTCTCCAGCAGCCGGGCCTTTTTCAGCACCAGCTTCGGCTGTACTGCGTTTTCCCCCTCACCGCTGTTGCGCCCGCGGCGGTCCACCGTGGCATCCAGCACCAGCAGGTTGTCTTTCTCAAGCAGGTCGCGGTGCTTCTGGTAGAGCCGAGGGAATACCGTGACCTCGGCCTCCCCGCTCAGGCCCTCCAGCGTCAGGAACATCATCGGCTCGCCGTTGCGCGTCGTATACGGCTTAGTCTCGCGCACCATGCCCCCGACCACGACCTCTGTGCCGTCCGCGAAGTCAGGCAACCGGTCCAGGCCGACGGTTGTGCACGCCTCGAGCTTGTCGCGCATTCTCTCCAGCGGATGCTCCGACACATAGACACCCAGCAGGTCCTTCTCCAGGCTCAGCTTCTCTTTGTCCGGCATGGGCGGGACCTGAGGGAGCGGCTCTTCCCTCTCCCCCTCGCCCTCCGTGCTGCCGGCAAAGAGGGAGTTCTGCCCCACCTCCCGGTCGGCCTGGTACTTGCGGCCGGCCTCGAACGCAGCCGGCGCAGCGGCCAGCAGCGCAGCCCGATCCCCGAACTCGTCAAGTGCCCCCACCTGAATCAGCAGGCTCAGGGCCGAGGCAGGAACTTGCTGTCCGCTGAGTCGGCGCGTGAAGTCGCCGAGGCTGGTAAAGGGGCCGTTCTCGGCGCGCTCTTGCTCGATTGCCACCGCCGTGTTGTGCCCCAGGTTCTTTATCGCCCCCAGGCCCCAGGTAACACGACCCTCCTCGTCCACGCCGAAGTCGGCCCCGCACACGTTCACCGAGGGCGGCGCCACCTCAAGCTCGAGGCGGCGGCAGGCTGTCACATACTTCGCGACCTCCTCACTGCTGTCCATCACGGTAGTCAGGTGCGCGGCCATGTATTCGGCGGGGTAGTTGGCCTTCAGATATGCCGTCCAGTAGACGATGAGCCCGTAGCCTGCGCTATGAGACTTGTTGAAGCCGTAGTCAGCAAAGGTCTCCATGCGCTTGTATATGTCGAGCGCGCACTTCTCGTCAATGCCACCGGCCACGCAGCCCTGGATGAAGCGGGGCTGCATCTGGGCCATCTTGTCGCGATCCTTCTTGGACATCGCCCGCATGATCTGTTCTGCCTGGGTCAGCGTGAAGCCGGCCAGGTCGCTGGCGATGCGCATTACCTGCTCCTGGTAAAGGATGACCCCGTAGGTCTCCTCCAGGATCGGCTCCATCTTCGGATGCGGATACTTGATGCGCCCACCGTGGCGCCCCTCGCAGAGCGTGTCAGCGAACTGCATCGGGCCGGGCCGGTAGAGCGCGATCATCTGGATGATATGGTCGAACCTGTCGGGCTTGAGCTGCCGTAGGACCCGCCTCATGCCCTCGCTCTCAAGCTGGAACACCGCGTCCGTCTCGCCGGCGGAGAGCATCTCGTAGGTCTTCTGATCGTCCAGCGGCATGTGCTGCGGGTCTATCTCGACGCCATGCCGCTCCCTGACCATGTCTACGGTCTTCTGCACTACCTGCAGGGTCTTCAGGCCCAGGAAGTCAATCTTCACCAGCCCGACGTCCACCACCGGGTCCATCGCGTACTGCGTCACCGGCATGGCGGCCTTGTCGTCGCGCCGCAGCGGGACCTCATCCATGAGCGGCCGGTCGGAGACCACGACAGCGGCGGCGTGCACCGAGGCGTGGCGGGCGAGGCCCTCCAGGTGCTGAGCGATCTCGAGCACTTCCCCGGCCTCCGCGTCCTCCTCGCCCATCCGGCGCAGTTCCGGCGACGCCTTCAGCGCCTCCGGGATCTCACTGCCATACGGCACCAACTTGGCGAGCGTGTCGGCCTTGTCCAGTGAGACGCCAAGCGTGCGCGCGACGTCGCGGATGGCGGCGCGTGCGCCTAGAGTGTTGAAGGTGATGATCTGAGCGACGTGATCTTCGCCCCACTTGTCCCGGCAATACTCGATGATCTCCGCACGACGGTCGTCGGGGAAGTCCAGGTCTATGTCGGGCGGGCTGGTCCTCTCCCGGTGCAGCATGCGCTCGAAGAGCAGACCGTACTCCAGCGGGTCAATGTCAACGATGCCCAGCAGGTAAGCCACCATGCTGCCGGTCGCCGACCCGCGGCCTGGCCCTACCAGCATGCCCCGCTCGCGCGCCTCGCGGCACAGGTCGGCGACGATCAAGAAGTACCCGGCGTAGTTCTTCTCCTCGATGACCTCAAGCTCGTAGTTGAGGCGTTCCATCACTTCTGGACGCTGCTCGCCGTAACGCTCAATGGCCCCCTGCTCACACAAGTGCCTTATGTAGCTGTCCAGGTCGTAGCCCTCGGGCACCTCGAACTCGGGCAGACGCAGCTCCCCCAGCGTCAGCTCCAGGTTGCAGCGCTCGGCTATCTCCACCGTGTTGGCCAGCGCCTCCGGCTGGTCCGGGAAGGTTGCCGCCATCTCCTCCGCCGACTTGAGGTAGAACTCCTCGCCCTGGAAGCGCATCCGGTCTTCTTGGTCACGCGTGGAGTTCGTCTGAATGCACAGCAGCACGTCGTGGTAGGCAGCGTCAGTCTTCTCCAAGTAGTGCACGTCGTTGGTGGCAACCAGCCTGATCCCCGTCTCCCGCCCTATGCTCACCGCCGCTTCGTTGATCGGCCCCTCCACCTCGAGGCCATGGTTCTGTATCTCCAGGAAGAAGTTGTCCGGCCCGAAGATCTCTCGGTACCGCTCAACGAACTGGCGGGCGCCGGTCATGTCGCCCGCGGTGACCAGCTTGCCGAACTCGCCCTGAGGACACGCGGTCAGAGCGATGAGGCCCCCGTGGTACTGCCTGAGCAGGTCCAGGTCCACGCGCGGGTGATAGTAGTGGCCCTCCAGGAAGGACAGCGAGGCGAGCTTGATGAGATTGCGGTAGCCCACCTCGTTCTCGACGAGGAGAACGAGGTGGTGGGCGCTGCGATCCTTGCGCGTATCGCGGTCGAAGCGGGTGCGCGGCGCTACGTACACCTCACACCCGATGATAGGTTTGACTTTGGCCTCCCTGCAGCTCTTGTAGAAATCAATGACGCCGTACATGACGCCATGATCGGTGAGCGCCACCGCGGACATGCCCAGCTCTGCGACCTTGGGGGCGAGCCTTGGCAGATGCAGACAACCGTCGAGGAGGCTGTACTCAGTGTGTACGTGCAGGTGGACGAACGGCGGTGACTGTGTGCTCATGGCGCCTGCTCACTCATTGCTGGTGCGGGGCTCGCTGCGAACGCTTCATCTCCGCCGGAGGCGGCACGTGGTCGTCATCTGCTGAGGAGCTTACTCCGCGGGGGCTTCCTGAGGCGCTGCGCGCTCCGCTCCAGGAGCACTTTCTTCCGTGCCCGCCGCCTCGGTCGGCGCCTCCGTGGCGCTCTCTTGGGCCGCCGCCGGCGCGGCTTCTGCCGATCCCTGGCCCTCCTCAGTCGCCGGGGACGCTACTGGCGCCGGCGCCTGCGGCAGAAGCGGGCTGACCTCACCGAGCAGCCTGTCAACCTCCAGCAACTCCGCCCGGACTACGGGCCAAGCCTCTCGCTGCAGGGCGTCCTGAGCCCCGAGGATCCCCTCGCTAACCCTGATGAGCAGCCTGGCTACAGACTCCTGCGAGCACTTCGCCAGCGCGGATTCGAGCACAGCAACGGCCTCTCCGGGCATGGCGCTGTCTACGTGTTTCTTCGCGAGTTCGACGAGCTTCAGGACATCGGCGGGCACGAGGCGAGGCGTCGTGTTGCGCGTGCCGGCGTCGTAGGCGGCCAGCAACTCTGCCGAGGCGTCCTGCAGGCGTGGCTCCGAGACCTTGAGGGCCGCCATTGCGCGTTCCACATGCTGACTAATCACGGCCGCGGGGAGTTCCGCGCGCATGGATGTGACGAGGACGCTGAGCCTGTCGAGTGCGGCCGTGGTCTCCTGCGTTCGCTTGCCCTCGGCCGCCTGAGCCCCATCCGAGAGCACCGATTGTGCCGCCTGCAGGTCCTTGACCAGCGGCGCCGGCCCGCTTGCGGCCTCCGCTAGCGCCCGTCGCCGCTCCGCCTCCTCCGCCAGGGTCTCCAGCTTGACGCCGGTCTCCTTCTGGTAGTCCATGATCTTCTGCAGCAGCTTAACCTGCTGGTCGTTAGCGGTTTTCTCCGGCGACGAGCCCCGCTGGCCCTCCTCCCTCGTGGTGACCTCACAACCAACGAGGACCATCAGCAGCGTGGCTACGCACAGCGGCAGCAGGCGTTTCACAGAGGATCAGCCCCTTCGTGGCACAACATCCCCCTCGGGCGAAGACCCTTTCGACCCGTTGTCACGGCAACCTCGACCGGCCTGAACGTGCTGGCGATTATACGACATCAAACTGCAAAACGCAAGCATGCTCAGAACCGCGCCAGGAGCATCGGTTTTAGAGTAAGTCGGCTTGTGAGTAGTGTAGGGCGGGGCACGGCGGCTAGCAAAGCCGTGCCGTACGGAGGGCAGGACTTCAGTCCTGCCGGACGTT
>JALGVE010000166.1 GCA_029820045.1 Candidatus Zipacnadia bacterium
GCAGGAGTTGGCGCGGGCTGACGAGGCTTTCTTGACGAACTCCCTCATGGAGGTCATGCCACTCACTGAGGTCGAAGAAGCGCCCGTCGGCGGAGGTCAGCCCGGCCCGCTGACGAAGCGGCTCGCCAGCGCGTACCGCGAACTCGTGGCGCGCGAGACGGGCTCGGTGTAGAAGACCCCTTCGTCGGTCAAGCTCGCGGCTCGCCTCGTGGCTGTCGAAGGGAGTCGTGCGTAGGTCGGGCTGCTGCATCTCGGTGGTACAGCATGAATCGTCTCATCGTCACCAACTCGGCTCTCGCCTATCCCCCACCTCCCCCATCAGTGGCGGGGCCTGACGACGTGGTGCTGCCTCTTGTGGAGACCTTCGAAGAGGCGCTCTTCATGCCGTCCCCGTTTTACGAGGAGCTGTACGACGAGGTGCCCGACCTCAACCGAAGGGCGCGCGCGCTGGCTCGCGAGATGTCTGCGCTGCTTCCAGCCGCCGTCGCCGAGCCGCGCCCCGAATGGGGGCACAGCGCCTGGGAGGTGTTCGCGGACAGCTTCGTCAAGTTCTCGCTCGGCCCGGTGATGGTGAACTCGCTGCTGGCCGAGCGAGCAGTCGCCAGCAAGCCGCAGGAGGTCATCGCCTGGGAGGAGCCGGGTCATGCCTCCTGGTGGTCGGGCCGTCAGATGGTGGCGGAGATCGCAGGCGACATCGCGAGGGCCTCCGACGCCCGCCTGCGGCTTCGGAGCGGGTCCCTCCGCCGAACGGCCATGAAGGTCACCCGCGCGCCCGCCACCTGCGCTCAAGCGCGGCTGCGTTTCCTCAAGCGCCTGAGGCGCCCGCAGGACATGGCGCGCGAGCATTTCGACGTCGTCTTCGCCATCGTCTCCGCGACGCTCACGCCGATCTTTGTGAGGGTGGGCGAGGCTCTGGAGCGCGAGCACGGCCTGCGCGTGTTGGGGGTTGAGGTGCCGCTGAGGGGGTCAGCAGTCGGCATCGGCGGCAGGTTGCTCCCCCACACAAATCTGCACGCGTACTCGACGCCGGGCATGATAGCCAGGGCCAACCTGGAGGTGTGCTCGTCCTGGCGCTGGCAGGCGCATTTCAAGCGGGCCTTGTCGGGGTTTGAGGAGTTGGCCGGTCTCCCCCCCGGCGCTCGCGCCGTCCTGCTTCGACGCATGCACAATGCGCTCATTCGCGACTTACCGGCCGCAATGTATCATTCCCGGCTCTGGCGACGCTTTCTCGACATCGTGCAGCCCCGGGCGCTCGTGTCCTTCAACTCGTATAACCCGATGCTCGCCCCCAGCATCCTTCAGGCCAAGGCCCGTGGCATCCCGACCCTTGACTGCCAACATGGCATCTGCGGGCCACTCTTCCTCGCCGGGACCCTGCTCCCGTACGACGACGTCCTAGTTTTCGGGGAGTACAGTCGTGACATGCTCCGACGTATCGCCAGCCCGGGCACCTCGTTCTCCATCACCGGCCACAGCCCTTATGACTACCGCACCTTGGCGGTTGAGGTCGGATCCAAAACCAGAGCCAACAACCCGGTGGTGCTGGCGACGACGCAGCCCATCGAGAAGCGCCTCCGCCTTACCGAGCCCTGCTTCTGGCTGGAGGCCCTGGCTGACGCCTGCGAAAAGCTGGGAGCCAAGCTCGTCATCAAGGCTCACCCGCAGGAGACTGATCTCGAACTGTACCGCGCGTTGGCGCGAGCGCGTCCTGACGTTGTTACCTTCGTCGCCCACGGTGAGCGCCCGCTGGAGGAACTCATCGCGGAGTGCGAAGTGCTTGCGACCAGGTTCTCCACCACCGCGATGGAGGCCAACCTCGCAGGCAAGCTGGTGCTGACCGTCAACGTGGGAGGGGGCCCGGAGCAGTACCCGTACGCCGAAGAGGGCGCTGCGCTGGCGGCGCGTTCCTGCGAGGGGATACTGCCGGCGCTGCGTGCGCTCCTCACTGACGAGGCTACGCAGCAGCGCCTTCAAGCGAGTCGACAGCGGTTCGTTGATCGCCACGTCGGCCCGCTGGACGGCAAAGCGACCGAGCGCATAGCCGCGATCATCGCCGGACGCGCCGGGGCCGTCAGCAAGGAGCCCCCAAGCCCCTAGGACGGAACTCCTGCTCCGACTCCGTGCTACTTGTCCCCGCCTTGCACGACTATGAGCCGGAAGTCGCGCAGCGGGACCGTGACGGTGACTTGCCCGTTCCGAATGCTCGCGTCGGAGCCGTCTAAGATGTCCTCAGCGCTTGCCCCCGGCGCGACCCCGAGCGCGCCGAAATCAACCCGTACGGAGACCTCCTTCGCCTGATCCCCTAGATTCGAGACGATGAGCAGCGCCCTGTGGTCGCGGGCGTAGGCGCTTACGATCACGTCCTCGGCGTCCGTGCACAGCACACCCTGGTTGCTCCAGTACGGCAGAAACTTGGCGCCAACCAGGCCGAACCCATCAACCGCATCGAGCGCCGCGAAAAGCGTGTCTCGGTCGCAGGCGCCGGCCCAGAACCTCGTCCCATGCGGCAAGAGCAGCGCCAGCATCTCACGCGTGCGTTCGGGTCGGTGCGAAACTGCGCCCTTGATCTCCGGCAGGAACAGCGGTATCAGCCCCCACTGCCTGCCCATCATCTCAGCGCGTACGCGTGCCAGGGAGGTCAGGTCGAGGTAGCTGCCATCGAACTCCTCCAGCGCCCACGAGTACTGCTCCCCGTCCACGTAGGCGTCGCAGAACGAGAGCAGCGGGATGCACAGACGCGAGGACATGTGACAGACCATCACGTTGTTCGGGTCATTGAGCTTGGTGATGGCATATATGCGCTTCATCAGCTCGCGCGTGCCGAAGATGAGCCTACGGTTGTAGTGG
>JALGVE010000062.1 GCA_029820045.1 Candidatus Zipacnadia bacterium
AGGTCGGCGAGGATGGTGTGCCTGCGGGCTGGGAACTGAACGTGGGCAACCCCGCGACCGCGCCGGAGCTTGACCTCATCGAGCGCGACGGTGCGCGCTGGGCGCGGTTCGTCATGCGTCCGAACGGCGCCTCCATGGGCTGCCTGGCGCAGACACTCGCGATACCGGAGGGCGTGGAGGCAGTGCGCGTCACCGCGGAGGTCCGCTGTGCCGGGAATGCACAGCCTCGGGAGCACTCGGTCGTGCGTCTGTTCTGGGACGCGGAGCCACGCGCCCACCAGGGCTGGCCGCCGTGGCTTTACCGGCACTTCCTGAACGACCACTTGGTCAGCGCTGACTGCTCTCGACTCGACGCCCGTCTGCTGGTGCCCGAGCACGCCAACCGGCTGCGTGTCGAGCTGATGGCGCGCTGGGCGCCCGGCGGCGCGGTGCTGTTCGGCAAGGTGCGGGTAGCGCCTTGCGAGCCGCCTGAGCCGCGCCTGGCGAAGCTCGCGGTCGTGCAGGGCCACGCGCCCGCGCAAAGCACCCTCGAGCAGGCGCGCGAGTGGGCGGTGGCGCAGGTGGGCAAGGCCGCCGAGATGGGCGTCGACCTGGTCTGCCTCGGCGAGGGCATCAACTTTGCGGGCACAGGCCTCAAAGCCCTCGACTGCGCGGAGCCGATCCCCAGCGGGCCGATGTCTACGGCCCTGAGCCGGGCGGCCGCCGAGCACTCGATGTACGTGGTCGCGGGGCTCTACGAGATGGACGGTGACATCGCATACAACTCGGCGGCGCTCTTCGGCCGGGACGGCGAGGTGATCGGCGTCTACCGCAAGGTCCACCTGCCCTGTGCGGAGGTTGACTGGGGCTTCACGCCCGGGGACAGCTATCCCGTCTTCGAGACTGACCTCGGCAAGATCGGGATGCAAATCTGCTACGACAACGATTTCCCGGAGGGCGCCCGCGCTCTGGCGCTGGCCGGGGCCGACATCATCTGCCTGCCCATCTGGGGCGATGGACGCGCAGATGGCACGGCCTGGCCGCACTCGGTGCGCATGAACGCACTCGCGAACGGCGTCTTCTACGTCACCGCCAACTACAGCCAGCAGCGCAGCCTCGTGGTGGACCGGAACGGGATTATCCTGGCGGATGCCAACGGGGAAGAGGGCGTCTACGTGGCGGAGGTGAACCTGACGCCAGGGTATGCCGATGTGCGAGTAACTGATGAGGGTCGCCTGATGCCGCGCTCCTTCAAGGATGTCTTCCGCAAGGAGCGGATGCCGCACACTTACGGCGTCCTCACCGACTCCTAGCCGCAGCATCGGCGGCCTTCGTCGTCGGGAGGGGCCGGGCTTTAGCTCGGCCGATGCGGTGGCTTGGTGGTTGATTGCGCGTCACGACCTCACGCCAAGGCGATCGCACCGGGGTGTGCATGGGCCGACCTCGCGGACATCCCGCCCGGCGGGATGCTCGCTCGCGCGGCCCCTCCTCACGACGCAGCGCCGAAGACGGAGGGGCCGCCCGAAGGCGCGCCCGCCGTGGCGGGCGCACCTGAGGTCGGCCCCCGGTCGTCAGATCGTTTGTATCCGTACATCCCTCTCACCGGTGTCCGCCGCCTTCTGCGCCGTCAGCACCGCCATCGTAGACTTGAAGCAGTCGTCCATGGACAGCCACCGCTCCGTGCCGAACTCCAGGTGCGACGCAAAGTCGTGGAAGGGCGAGGGGCTGGGGAAGTCATCGGCAGTCGCCAGCTCGATGGTCTCATCCTGCCCGCCCTCGCGGCGTATCACGACCGCATCGCCCGGCGCCGCCATGTAAGCATCCTCGCCCGAGACGAAGAACTGCCAGCCTTTGCCGGGCATGTACGAGACGTCGGCGAACACGCGCGGACCACCCTCCATGGTCATCAGGCACTGCGCGCCGTCCTGGAAGAACGGCACCTCCGGCAGCCGCGCGTTCCAGCACTCGGCGGCGACCACGCTCTCGTATTCCCGGCCGCTGACCCACCGGAGCAGGTCCGCGCCGTGGATCCACAGGTCGTTGATAGTGCCCCCGTGCTTGCCCTCCTCGAAGTACCAATGGGGCCGCGTGCCCGGGTAGCCCAGCGGATGCTGGCCGAAGGCGCTGGCCGCTAGGAACTGCCCGATCATTCCATCCTGCACCGCTCTGACCATCGTCAGATACCTGGGGCCAAAGCGCATGCTCAGGTGGACGTTGATCTCCAGGTCCTTCTCCTCGCACAAGCGCTTGATCTCTCGAAGCTGCTCGATCTCCGTGCACAGCGGCTTGTCCGTGTGGAAGTGCTTGCCCGCCCGGAGGGCCTTGATGGCCAGCTCCCCGCGCTTGGCGTAGTAGTCGCCGCAGCAGACGAGGTCGAAGTCTACGTCATGCAGCAGAGCGTCGAAGGTCGGGTGGGTCAGCTCAATGCCCGCCCTCTCGACGATCTGCATATCGTCCTGGCTCTCCTCGACCGCGCCCACGAGCTCAACGTAGTCGAGATCCTGGATGGAGTTGATGATCGAGGTGATGTGCCCGTGTCTGAAGCCGACCACGGCAACGCGCAACGGCATTTGACCCTCTCCTTTTCGCACTTGCGGGCCGAGGTTGATGGGGCGCGTCCGGGCGAACGGTTCGCGGTCGCGGGGCGATCACCTGCCCGCGGACATCGCCTCCAGCGCGTCCGCAACACAGGCCGCGGTCATATCCTCAAAGACGCCGCGCGCCTTGTCCACCTGGCCCGCGTCAGAAAGCGCGCGGCCTTCCGCCTCAGCTTCCGCCGCGCGCAGAGCGAAGTCAGCCTCCAGCTCGTAGAGCATCTCCGGCTCGGGCTCCCACTCGAGCGATGCCTGGTAGAGAGTGCCATCCGCCAGCGCCCGTGGTGTGCGCTCGGCCATGAGAGACATCGGGACGTAGGGCGCGTCCTCCGGATGGCCCAGCGACGCCCAGGCGCAATTGTATTGCGGGGCCTGCGGGTCAATCTCCACGGTGAGCGAGGAGATAGTCGTGTCCTGCGCGACCGATGCCAGGCGGGAGGCTCGCTTGAAGCTGGTGGCGTCGAGATTGCCGCTATGCTCGTCCATGAACTCCCGCAATCCCTCGCGCTCAGAGTTGAGCAGGAAGCCGTCCTGTATCATCTCCGGCTCCAGATGATGGTTAAAGTTGACCACGCGCAGCACGTTGCCGGCGGCATCGGCGAACATCCAGTTGGTGGCCATGTCGCCGCCCGCGTAGAAGCGCGCCTCAACCATCTGCTGCAGAATCGCCAGGGCCTGGTTGCAGTCGGCGGCCCGCTCCGCGAGGTAGCGCAGTATCCACGGGTTCATGAGGCCCTGATAGAACGGGTTCTCGTCCTTCGCCCCGGTGTCGGCGGAACCGGCCAGGCCGCGTTCGTTGACCATCATCATGCAGCCGACATCGCTTACATCGCTGACGGAGATAAAGGCGTAGACCTCGTCACCGACAAGCTGTTGGCGCTTGACGTAAGCGGCTTGCCAGCGGGCGCGGTTGTCGCGGGACTTGTGAAAAAGCGAGCGCCCCTCCGCCGTCGCCGCCCCAGCGGCCGCATAGGAGGTGCACTCCGGCACGCCGAAGAGCAACTCCCGGTACTTGCCCAGGTGGTAGACGAAAAAGAGGTCGGCGGGCAGGTCGGCGGCCTCAGCCATCGCATCGCACTCCGCGCCCCAGTGAGGAGCGATCTCTTCGATTATCTCGGTGGCGCGGCCCGCGCGGCTGAGCAGCGCCACGTCGTCCAGGCCCCGTTCCTCCGCCTCCGATATGAACTCCATGTAGTGCTCGCGGATCGCCTCCGCGTTCATCTCTCCCCAGGTGCGGCCGATCTCCTCAGGAGCGCCGGCAAGGGTGATCAAGGGGGGCCGCCTTTCCTTGTCAGTGGTCGTCAGCCTCACTGCCTGGCGCCTCGTGCTGAAGAGGTTCAAGAATCTGCGGGTCCTCGCACGCGGCACCCCACTCTATCTCGATGGTGGTTTCCGTTATGCCAAAACGAGCTCTAAGCATCTCCTGCAGCCGACCCCGGACCTCCCGCCGGTGTTGCTCATCTTCGTGACCGATCACGGCATGTGCGCTCAGAGCGATAATGTGCGAGCAGATGCTCCAGATGTGGAGGTGGTGGACATTCTCGACGCCTGGCACACTCCGCATTGCCTCGGCGACATCCTCCAGGCTGAGGTGACGGGGCACCGATTCGGAGAGAATGTTCATGACGCCGCCAAGCACCCTGATCCCGCCAGCGGTTATCAGCAGCGCGATAGCCACGCTTATGAGTGGGTCAACCAGGTACACCCCCGTCAGCGCCATCACTACCGCGCCGATCACCACGCCCACCGAGCCGAGCAGGTCGCCAAGCACGTGCAGGTACGCGCTGTGTATGTTCAGATCATGGCTGCTGTGCCCGCCCAAGCGCGCGAGAACAACCCAGTTGACCGTCAGTCCGACGAGCGCCACGATGAGCATGGGAAGTGTCTTTACATCGGGAGGTTCCTGCAGGCGGTGATATGCCTCGTGGAATATCCAGCCGGCGATGACCAGGAGGGTGAGTGCGTTCAGGAGGGCGGCGAAGACCTCGGCGCGATGCCAGCCGTAAGTGCGGCGGCTGGACGGGGCGCGCTGAGCGAGGCGAACCGCGGCGTAGGTAAGACCCAGGGACAGGACATCTGTGAACATGTGGCCGGCGTCGCTGAGCAGTGCCAGGCTTCCGGTGAGGGCCCCGCCAACCACCTCAGCGACCGCGACCACCGCGGTAAGCGTCGCAGCGAACTTGAGCTGCGCCGCCCTCGTGATGTCCTCGCTCGCCATCTCCGTATTGATCAGGGGCTCACTCGCAGAGGCGTTCGCCTCGTCGTGCTCCCCAGGGGCGTCTTTGCCTGGCAAGGGTCCGCGCCTCTCCTCCAAGTTCTCTCTGAGGGGGACAGTCGCCGCGATTCATCAGCGTCAATCTACCGAATGCAGTGCTAGTCCAGTTGCTGCAGAAGGCCCAGTATTCTTGCGACGTGCCCCTTCTCTTCGGTGGCGATCTGCGCCACTGTGTCCGCGTCGGAGCCCTTCGCAAACTCGGTCATCGCGCCGTAGAAGAGCACCGAGTCCTTCTCGAAACGGAGCGCGAACTCCAGGGCGTCGCGCGCGCTGTCGCTCTGTGCGGCGAGTCGCTGGCCCTCTTCCGCGCTGGGCAAGGCGCGGGCGTGAAGCAGGGCCTCGACGTAGCGAGTGTGTTCGCCCTCGTAGCTCTCAGACCAGCTGTCGCTCCCCTCCGCCTCCTCAAGCATGTTGCGGAAGGTCTGCTCGTGAGCCACTTCCTCGTCGGCCAACATGCGAAACAGCTCAGCGGCGTCTGCCGCGGGCGTGGTGTCCGCCGCGGCCAGGTAGAAGTCTCGGCCCTCCTGCTCCATCTGCACGGCTATCTCGAGCATGTTGCTGCCGGTAAACAGTCCGCCGGTACCCATGCTGTCACTCCTTCCCGACTGTGTTGAGTTGGTTCTTCGGCGCGCGAGTGCGTCGGGCTTCGCAGCTTCCCGAAAGCTCAGGCCAGCTAACGGGCGCGCGCAGGGAGACGGTTCAGCGCAGGACCTTCGCCGACAGGTAGCCCACGACCTGGGGGCCGGGCACGACGTCCCCGGAGGTGCTGTAGCCGAGCTTCTCGGCCGAGGTCGCCCCTAGCAACTTGGCGGCGACCAGCATGGCGGCTACCGGGCCAACGCCGCACATGGAGATGTCTCGGGCGCGGCGCTCACGTATGAGGCCCTCCGGGTCCAGCGCGACTATCCGCTCTGTGAGCAGGCTGTCCTGCTCAAGCGCCACCTGAGGGGGTTGATAGTGCGTCATGTCGGTGCTGGCTATCATGACCGCGTCGCGGCCCTCCAACGCGGCGGCAACTGCGCGGCCTATCCCCTCAGCCCGCGCGAAGCTCTGTTCCTCCAGCGTTTGCTGCGCCATCATGATCGGCACAAAGGGAACCGTGTTGCCGTAGAGGTGCTGCAGGAAGGGCAGTTGCACCTCCAGGCTGTGCTCGCCGCTGAAGGCGCGCGCCCCGATGTTGAGAAAGGGCAAGGCCCCCGCAATTGCCTGCGCGACCTCAGCAGCAACCGGCACATTACCCAGCGGCGTACTCCAGGCCCCCTGCGTCTGAACCGCAGAGCCGAAGCCGTATCCATGGTTGGGCCCGATCACGACCGCCACCTTGGGCCGACCATCACGCGCCAACTCAAAGAAGCCGCGAGCGGCCGTTGCCCCGGAGTACGGGTATCCCGCGTGGGGGCTGATCAGGCCCATGATCTTACGCGGGCCTTCCTCATTGATCTCCGGCAGCTTGCCCGGCCCCAGCCGATGCTCGTAACAGCCCTCGATCTGCCGCAGCAAGCCCTCGCGAGTGCCCTCGTAGAACTGCCCGGCTACCGCCGGCTGCCTCACCTCTTCAGTCGCCATCACTCATCGCCTCCTCATGAATCCCTCGCCGCCGATTCAACTCCCAAGGAGCGTCTGCACTGCGTCCGCAGCTTGAGCCACGGGCACCACCAACTCCTCGGCGTCGCTGCGTCGGCGCACCTCGACCTCGCCCTCCTGCTTCGTCTTTCGCCCCACGACCACCCTCGCCGGATAGCCGATCAGGTCGGCCTCGGCGAACTTGATGCCGGCGCTCATGTCGCGCTCATCGAACATCGTGTCATAGCCGACCTCTTGTAAGGACCGGTAGACCTGCTCCGCCGCGCCACGCAACTCCTCGTCCTTTGTGTCCAGTAGCAGCACGACCACCTCAAAGGGCGCCGCCGCGCGCGGCCAGATGATCCCGTTTTCATCGTGATGCTCCTCCACGATGGCGGCGAGACAGCGGCTGACCCCGATGCCGTAACAGCCCATGATGGCCGGCTTCTGTGTGCCGTCACTGTCAACGAAGAGGGCGCCAAGGTCCTCGGAATACTTGGCGCCGAGCTTGAAGACGTGAGCAAGCTCGATAGCCCGGTGTTGGGTAAGGCGGCCCTCGTTGCAGACCGGACAGGCGTCACCCGCCACGGCGCTGCGCAGGTCCGCGAACTGAGCCACCTGGAAGTCCGCGCCAACGTCCACGGCGACGTAATGCGCATCGTCCTGGTTAGCGCCGACCACGAAGTCGCTCATCGTCGCGATCTCGTGGTCTGCGATGATTGTGACCTCGTCAGGAAGGCCGATGGGCCCCGCGAAGCCGACCTCCGCTCCGGTCAGTTCACGGACCTCCTCATCATTGGCCATGCGCAGTTCTTCCGCCTTGAGCAGGCCGGAGAGCTTCGCCTCGTTGAGGCTCCGGTCACCGCGGACCATCACCGCGAAGAAGCGATCGTCAGCGCGATAGATGAGGGTCTTGGCAAGCTGCTCCGGCGTAGTCCCGAGTATCTCGCAGACTTGCTCGACCGTCCTGGCCTCCGGCGTCGAGACCAGCTCGCGCTCCCCCAGCTTATCGCCAGAACGCGCCTGCGGCGGACGTATCTGCGCGCACTCGGCGTTGGAGGCATAGTCGCAACTGTCGCACATGAACACTGTGTCCTCGCCGTTCTCGGATAGCAGCATGAACTCGCGGGTATCGTGCCCGCCCATCGAGCCGGCCTCCGCGCGCACGATCACGGTCGGCAGCTCCAGCCGCTCGAATATGCGCACATAGGCCTGGTACATTGCATCGTAGGCCTCGTCGAGGTCCTCCTCACTCCTGCCGAAGCTGTACGCGTCCTTCATGAGGAACTCCTTGACGCGTATCAGGCCGCCGCGCGCGCGCACCTCGTCGCGGAACTTCGTCTGAATCTGATAGAGCGTGACCGGCAGCTCGCGATAGGACTCGAGGTCCATCGCCACCAGGTCAGTGATGACCTCTTCGTGCGTGGGCCCCAGGCAGAACCACCGCTCGCTGCGGTCCTGCACGCGCAGCGGCTGAGGCTGGAAGGTATCCCACCGGCCGCTGCGCTCCCACAGGTCCCGGGGGCTGAGCACCGGCAGGAAGACCTCGAGGGCGCCGGCGGCGTTCATCTCCTCGCGCACGATGTTCTCGATCTTGCGGAGCGAGCGCAGGCCTAGCGGCAGGAAGGAGAAGACCCCCGCCGACAGCGGGCGGATGAAGCCGCCGCGCAGCAGCAGCCGGTGGCTCGGAATCTCGGCCTCGGCTGGGGCTTCTCGAAGTGTCGGTAGATAGTACTGTGATGCGAGCAAGATAGTCCTCCTCAAGCTTACTGCTGTTGCTGCTCGAGCTCCGCCGCGATCCGACGCATATGCTCGACGAGCACGTCAACCGCCTGCTCGATGGGAACCGTGCCCAGGACCTCGCCGCGCGCGAAGATGGTGGCGCGGCCGCGCCCGGCCGCCAAGCCCACGTCCGCCTGTTTCGCCTCGCCCGGGCCGTTGACCTCGCAGCCCATCACGGCCACGGTGAGCGGAGCTTTGAGGTCGTTCAGCGCCGCCTGGACTTGCCGCGCTAACGGAGCGAGGTCAACCTGGCAGCGCCCGCAGGTCGGACAAGAAACGAGCCAAGGCCCGCGTCGCAGACCGAGGGCGCGCAGTATGTACAGGCCCACCTCGACCTCTTCCTCGGGAGGGTCCGTCATTGAGACGCGGATGGTATCTCCGATGCCCTCGGCCAGCAGGATGCTCAGGCCGGTGGCCGCCTTCACCGTGGCCGCGCGCCCGAAGCCGGCCTCAGTTACCCCCAGGTGCAGCGGGAGGTCGGAGTCCGCGGCAAAGAGCCGGTTCGCCGCCACCGTAAGCGGAACATCCGCGGCCTTGATGGAGACCACCAGGTCCTCGAAGCCGAGGTCGTGCATGCGCTGCACACTCCGACGGGCGCTCTCCGCGAGGCCCTCGGGCGTCGGCCTGCCATCGCGCTCGAGGATATCCTTCTCCAGAGAGCCGGCGTTGACGCCCACGCGGATAGGGATGCCGGCCTCTGACGCCGCCTCCGCCACCGCGGCCAGGCGGTCGTCATTGCCGATATTCCCCGGATTGATGCGGAGCTTGTCCGCGCCGGCTTGGGCTGCCGCGACCGCCAGCTTGTAGTCGAAATGAATGTCAGCGATCAGCGGGACCGGCGAGCCTTCCCTTATTCTCGCGAACGCGTCCACGGCCTCAAAGCGGGGCACCGCGATCCGTACCAGCTCGGCGCCCGCTTGGGCCGACTGCTGGACCTGCGCCAGCGTCGCGGCCACGTCGCACGTATCGGTGTTGGTCATTGTCTGCACGCTGACCGGTGCGCCCGCGCCGATGGCGACGTCCCCAACCCGGACGGAGCGGGTGGCGCGCCTCGGCCACGGAGATCGGGTTGACTGCTCTTTCGTGCTCATGCGCACAGCCTAGTAGTGGCAGCGGGGCTAAGGGGTGTTGTAGACGATGAGGTTCAGTATGTCTTTGAAGGTGATCACGAGAAACAGCCCAAGGATCAGGGCAATACCGGCGACGGTCACGGCCAATTCCTGCTTCGGCTTGATGCGACGGCGCATGATGGCTTCGATGCCGAGAGCGACGATCTTGAAGCCGTCGAAGGGCGGGATGGGGAAGAGGTTGATAATGGCCAGATTGGCGCTGATAATGCCCAGCAGCTCTGCAACCGCCGTCCACCCCATCTTGGCGCGTTCCGCTGTCATGGCCGCGATGCCTACCGGCCCCGAAGCTTCAGGCGCAACCCTCCCGCGGATCATCTCGTGCAAGCCGTAGGTTACCATGGTGAGCGCCTCGTAGGAGCGCTGGACGCCGTGAAGGATGCCGCGGATAGCGCCGACCTTCTCCCGCGTGCCGGTCAGCACGACGCCGATGCGGCCGACCTTCTTGTGAGTGCTGCTCAGCCGCCCCTGCGCGTCCTGAGCGGCGACGCGGGCCCACTCGGCGCGCGGCGTGACGTTCACTGCCAGTTCTTGCCCCTCGCGGTTGACGGTTAGAGCTACCTGCTTCCCAGGGCGGTCCGACATGTAGCCTACTGTGGCGACTCGGTCAAGCGGCGCTAGTTTGACGCCCAGCACCTCCTCCAGGACCCTGGCGGCTTGGACCTCGGTGGCGGCTTCGGCAACCTCCCCTGGCACGCGTATGTCGAGTTCAGGCAGGTCGGTGATGTTGCCTTCAGCGTCGTACCTTGCCACCTTGACCTTCGCTGTCCCCCCGGCGCGCTCACGCAGAGCGGCAAGCGCCTGCGGCGGGACACTGACGTCTTTACTCCCCACCTGGTAGATGAGGTCAGTGGGACGCATACCCGCTTGCGCAGCGGGGCCCTTGGGTCGAACTTCCTCGATGAACAGACCGTGGCTGATGCCGTCAATGGCGACTACAACGTCGCCACCTTCCAGGCCGGCGCTCTCGGCCGCGGTGCCGGGCAACACCTTGGAGATGCGAACCGTGTAGTCCGGGAACACGGGGAGACCGCTCACCGTGGCGATGACCGTGAAGACAAGCGCGGCCAGCACCACATTCATGACGGACCCGGCCAGGAGCACGCCGAATCCCTGCCAGCGCGGGAAGGTGTAGAAGCCGCGCTCGACCTCCCGGTTCTCCAGGTCCATGCCCGCGATCTTGACGTATCCGCCCAGCGGAATGGCCCGGACGCTGTAGAGGGTCTCGCCCACGCGGAAGCCCAGCAGGCTGGGCCCGAAGCCGATTGCGAACTCCTGCACGAACATGCCTGCCAGCTTTGCCAAAGCAAAGTGACCGGCTTCGTGAAACAGTATGCACGCGCCGAGCAAGACAACGACAGCAGCTACGCCTTGGGCGCCACTGGCAATGCTATTAATCATCTTGCGCTGGTCACCATACAAGGGGCAATGCCCCTGGCCGGAGCCCAGCCGGGGGCATGATCATGGTTACGTCTTAGCTTAGTCTACCCTTTGCGGGGGCTTTTAGCAAGTATTGCGGCATCTCTTCCGGTAACATCGTTCTTAGCTGGCTGATGGGTGTGAAGTCTTCTGAGTAGGGCCGGGACCTGTGTCGCGCCGCATTGAGAGTCGGGCTAGGAAGCGCGACCTACGCGGGCCGGGAGCCGTTGGAGGGGCCGGGCTTCAGCCGTTGGAGGGGCCGGGCTTCAGCCCGGCCCGCGACTAAAACCGATGCTCCTGGCGTCTCTTCAGGCCTGAGCGCGGACGTACGTGCGGGCCCAGGCGTCGGCTCGCTCAACATCCGCGAGGGCGTTCATGCCGAAGGCCTCATGCTCATCCAGCGCGCGCTCGATCAACTCAGGGATTTGGGTGAAACGGATGCGGCCGTCAAGGAACAGCCGGACGGCCTCCTCGTCCGCGGCATTGAGCACCGCGGGATAGCTGCGGCCTGCGCGCGCGGCCGCGTAGGCCAGCCGCAGACACGGGAAGCGCTCCGTATCCGGCTCCGCGAAGGTGAGTGTCCCTATCTCCGCAAGCGACAGGCGCGGCAGTTCGTTGGCAACGCGCTCCGGGTACAGCAGCGCGAACTGAATCGGCACCCGCATGTCCGGCAGCCCTAGCTGAGCGATGACCGAGCCATCCTGGAACTGCGCCAGCGAGTGAATGATGCTCTGGTGATGAACCACGACCTCGATCCGCTCCACCGGCACCCCGAACAGCCAGTGCATCTCGAACACCTCGAAACCCTTGTTAGCCAGCGTTGCCGAGTCCACCGTCACCTTGCGCCCCATGCGCCAGGTTGGGTGTTCGAGGGCCCTCTCGGGTGTGACCTCCGCCAGCTCCTGGGCCGACAGGTCGGCGAAGGGGCCACCGGAGGCGGTCAGGAGAATCTTCTCTATCTCCTCGGCGCGTTCCCCACGCAAACACTGGAAGATGGCCGAAAGCTCGCTGTCAATGGGGAGCAACTGCGCGCCGCTTTGCCGCGCGGCGGTGGTGACAATGCCCCCCGCGGCCACCAGCGGCTCCTTGTTGGCTAGCGCGCAGTCCACACCCGCCTCCAGCGCCGTGAGCACAGGCCTGAGCCCCGCGATTCCGGTGATGGCGCCCACCACGAGGTCCGGTTCGGCCGCCTTGATGAGGTCACATGCAGCGTCATTGCCCGCGAAAACGCGCCTGTCGCTGCTCGCCAGCTCGGCGGCCGCCCCCTCATCGGCGAGGGCCAACAGGCCGACCTCGAACTCCTCCGCCTGTGCCTCGAGTGCGCGGGCGTTGCTGCCAGCGGCCAGCCCTACGACCGCAAGCCGTTGCGGATGGGTCCGCACCATCTCCAGCGTCTGCCGGCCGATGGACCCGGTGGAGCCCAGCACGACGATGCGCTTACTCTCGGGGTTCACTGCGGATGCCTTCCTGTCGTGAGGTCGGAGATGGAGTTGCGAAGCTGCGCCTAGAACTTCGGCCAGATGAACTTCTCAGTGGGCACGACCCGCGGAGGCGCAAAGACCGGCTCAACCTGGCTCCCCGGTATCAGTTCATAGGAAAAGCTCTCGGCGTCGGCAAGGTTCCGGCGTATCTTCCACTGCCGCAGCCGGTAGTAGACCCATTCCTGCTTGGGCATCTTGCTGACATGACCGTCGTACCAGACCATGGTCGCGTAGCGGTGGAAGTACTCATCAACCGCCAAGGGCGTGACCGCGTCGCTCAGGCGCCCCATCGTGTAGCCCAGGATGCGCCGGTCCAGGTAGAGGTAGGACACAGGGGAGTCGGAGGGATCAGATTTGCACTTGAGCGGGTCGCGCCCGCTACCGGGCTCGATCCTCTCCTCCGGCTTGGCGGGATTGCCGATGTAGGATCGGATCGCCCAGTGCCAGTTCGCGGGCAAGGGGTAGCCATCGTGGTCATACGTGTACATCGTGATGGCTGCCCCGACCTGCTCTAGCTGCATCAGGCACTGCAGCTCGCGCGCCGGCTCCCGTGCCCGCACAATGGTGGGCGCAATGATCATGGCCACTATCAAGATGATGAGGCCGGCGACGAGGAAGCGCATGGGTGACATCCACTGCTTCCACATGTTGGGCCCGGAGGGAGCCTGCGCGACCCCATTACCCACGTAACTGGGCTTTACGTCATCAGTGTCGCCTGCTGACCGGAACACATTCACGCGCGATCACCGACCTTGGTGGTGCAGCGCGACTGTCCGGCGTTACGATGCGCCACTGAGAGTATTCAACACGCGTGCGGGATTCCCTTTTCCGCCTGCGCATTTCGTGGCAGCATGTTGGGGGCAACTGAGGGCGAAGGGCCCCCGGGGGTGCGCTGGGGGCTAGCGCGAGTTCTTGAAGGTCTCTTTCGCCATCGCCAGGAACTCAGCGTTTGTCCTGGTCTTGCGCATGCCCTCCAGAAGCGTCTCCGTGGCCGCCTCCGTGTCCATGGAGTGGAGGACCTTGCGCAACTGCCAGATGCTCTGCATTTCCTCGTCGTCGAAGAGCAGCTCCTGATGACGGGTGCTCGAGGCCTCGATGTTGATGGCGGGGAAGATGCCCCTGTCGGCAAGCTGACGCGACAACACGAGGTCCAGGTTGCCGGTGGCCTTGAACTCCTCGAAGATCATGTCGTCCATGCGGCTGCCGGTCTCAACCAGAATGGTGGCGAGGATAGTGAGGCTGCCGCCGTCCTCGATGTTGCGCGCCGCGCCGAAGAAACGCTTGGGGCCGTGGAGGGCGCTCGGGTCCAGCCCACCGGAGAGTGTGCGGCCGCTCGGGTCTACAGTGAGGTTCGAGGCGCGGGCCAGGCGAGTAATGCTGTCGAGCAGCACGACCACATCCTCGCCCTGCTCCACAAGCCGCTTGCAGCGGGCCAGCACCAGATCAGCCACTCGCGTGTGGTTCTCGGGCATCTCATCGAAGGTCGAGGCCACGACCTCACCGTCCACGGAGCGATCAATGTCCGTGACCTCTTCGGGGCGCTCATCAATCAGCAGCACGATCAGCCGTATGTCATCATAGTTCGTAGTGAGGGAGTTAGCTATCTGCTTGATGATGGTGGTCTTGCCCGCCTTGGGGGCGGCGACGATGAGGCCACGCTGTCCGCGGCCGACGGGAGTGATGATGTCCATGAAGCGGCCCGTTATGTTGTCCGGCCCTCCGGTCTCAAGCCGCAGGCGCTCCATGGGATAGACGGGCACAAGCGACTCAAAGACGGGGCGGCCCCGAATAGTCTCAGGCTCGGCTTCGTTGATGGTCTGAACGCGCAGCAGCGACCAGAAGCGCTCGTTGTCCTTGGGTGGCCGCACCGGTCCGCTGACCAGGTCGCCCGTGCGCAGGTCAAAGCGCTTGATCTGGGTGTCGGCCACGTACACGTCCATCGAGGGACTGGTGCGGTGGTCGCTCACTCGCAGATAGCCTCGGCCATCAGGCATGATCTCCAGTATGCCGTAGCGGTACTCATGCCCGTTGCGCTCGCTCTGCGCCATCAGGATCTTCAGGCACAGGTCGTGCTTCTTCAGACCCGAGGTCTTCGGGATCTTGAGTTCCTCCGCCATCTGCCGGAGTTCTGCCACGGTCTTTTTCTTCAGGTCAACCAGGTCCAGCATGTCAGCACTCGCACCTCACGACTTGCAGCCTCCTACGCACAACCAGGCTCAAGTCCTGTAGCTCTCGGCCCGCAGCACCCCAATGAAGGGGAGGTTGCGATAGCCGTACGCATAGTCGAGGCCGTAGCCCACGACAAAAAGATCGGGTATCTCCAGACCCACGTAGTCGGCGTTGAAGTCAACTGCGCGCCTGGATGGCTTATCCAACAGGCAGCAGGCCCGCACGCTGGCGGCGCCACGCTCCACAAACAGTTCGGTCAGCGTTGACAGGGTCCGAGCGGTGTCGAGGATGTCGTCCACCAGCAGCACGTGTCGCTGGTTCGGGTCACGGTTCACGTCCTTGGTCAACTCCAACTTGCCCGCGACGGTGCCGTCGCCGTAGCTGGCCGCCGCGACGAAGTCAACCTCGAGCGGGAAGTCCAGCCGTCGAACCAGGTCAGCCAGGAACACGAAGGCGCCGGTCAGCACGCCGACCACGAGGGGGTTCTTGTCGGCATAGTCACTGGTGACTCGCTGCGCGAGGTCATCCAGCACCTCCTGGATCTCCTGCTCGCTGACGAGGACCTCGGCGACGTCCTCCCGTGGCGAGCGGTCACTCATCGTCTTACTCCCATTCGATGGTCCCCGGCGGTTTGGAGGTTATGTCATAGAGCACGCGGTTGACGCCCGGCACCTCATTGACGATGCGGTTTGAGATGGTAGCCAGCAGTTCGTGATTCAGATCGGCCCAGTCCGCGGTCATGAAGTCATCCGTCTGCACCACGCGCAGGATTATCGGATGCTCGTAGGTGCGGAAGTCGCCCTTGACGCCCACGCTGCGCATGGTGGCGAGAACCGCGAACCACTGGGCCAGTCCCTCGACGCCTGAGGCCTCCAGCTCCTCACGTAGAATTGCGTCGGCCTCGCGCACCGTCTCCAGCCGCTCGGGTGTCACCTCGCCAATAATGCGCACCGCGAGGCCGGGGCCGGGGAAGGGCTGACGCCGCACGATTTCCTCCGGCAAGCCCAACTCGCGCCCCACCTGGCGCGCCTCGTCCTTGAACAGCATCCGCAGCGGCTCCAGGTTCTCATACTTCATATCGGCAGGAAGCCCGCCAACATTATGATGCGTCTTTATCGTTGCGGTGCCGTCGCCACCGCTTTCGATGACGTCGGGGTAGAGCGTACCGTGAGCGATGAAGTGGAACTCGCCGAGCTTGGCGGCTTCTCGCTCGAAGGTGCGAATGAAAGCCTCGCCGATGACGCTGCGCTTCTGCTCCGGGTTTTCCACGCCCCGCAGCTTGCTCAGGAACTCCTCGGAGGCGTCAACGCACACAAACCGATCGCCCAGGCGCGGCGCGAAGGTCTCAATGACCTGCTCCGCCTCGTCCTTGCGCAGCAGGCCGTGGTCAACGAACATGCAGGTAAGCTGATTGCCCACGGCTCGGTCCACGAGCATCGCCACAACCGAGGAGTCGACTCCGCCCGAGAGTGTGCACAGCACCCGCTTGTCGCCGATCCTCTCTCGCAGCTCCGCAACGGTCTGCTCGATGAAGGAACTGGGGCGCCAGGTGCCCTTGCAGCCCGCCACGTCATAGAGGAAGTTGTGCAGGATCTGCGGCCCATCGGGCGTGTGCTGCACCTCCGGATGGAACTGGACGCCGTAAAGGCGGCGCCGCTCGTCACCCATCGCGGCGACCGGCGTGTGCGGCGTGTGCGCCAGGCTACGGAAGCCCTGCGGGACCTCAACAACCTTGTCGCCATGGCTCATCCAGCAGGTGGTCTTGTCCGCGACCCCGGTGAACAATTGCCCCGGGTCATCAATGTTGAGGTCAGTCCTGCCGAACTCCCGCTGTTGGCCGGGCTCTACCTCGCCGCCGAGCACCTGCGCCATCAGTTGGTGGCCGTAGCATATCCCGAGCACCGGCACGCCCGCATCGAACAGCCTTGGGTCAACTGTCGGCGCGCCCTCCTCGTAGACGCTGGAGGGCCCTCCGGATAGCACCACGGCAGCCGGCCGCGCCGCGAGTATTCTCTCCAACGGTGTATCATGCGGGACCATCTCAGCGTAGACGCGCTGCTCGCGGATGTGGCGCACGATGAGCTGCACGTACTGGGCCCCGAAGTCCAGGACGAGCACCTTTTCCTGCTGCGAGGAGAGCTGTGTCAGGGGTTGCTCGGATTCCATAGTACCTCGACTAGCCGCAGGCTCAGGGGGCGGCGCCTCAGCGCTCGGGCTCCAACCATAGGGGAACGCCGGCCTGTCGCGCGATCTCCCGTGCCCGTCCTCGGTTTGGACCGTCTATGTGTCGCAAGCTAGGGTTATCAACCTTGAGGAAAGGGTTAAGCCTTCACACCAGAACAACAATGGCGCGGCATCTGAAGCTGTCGGAAAGGGTCGCAGAGGACACGTCTCGTACGGCGGCAGTATAGCAACGCGCTCTTGCTTTGTCAACGTCGCGTAACAACTTTTTTCGCCGCCCGCCGCGAACTCTCACACAAGCGGGCGCCGGCCTCAGCCCTCCGCCGTCCCAGAGTTGGGCCTGCGGCGGTGCACATTTCTACCACGTCGTCTCCCAGACAGTGTACTGCGTGCCCTCGTCTGAGGGTGAGGGGCTGAAAGCCAGCGTCGCCGTGTCCTGGGTCGGAGCAATGGCCCCCTGCAGAAGTCCGCCGTCTATGTCAAGGGACAGCTCCGCCACGAGTGTGCCCAGGGCCGCCCCGGCGACCACCTGTCCCAACGTGTGCTTGCCCTCCTTCACTCGCGCCCAGCCGCACGTGGCTCCGAAGGCGTAGAACACGGGCGCGGCCCCAGGTTGCCAGTCGGCCAGGGAGTGAGCGAAGGCGAAGGCGACCGCAGTATGAGTGCTGGGGAAGCCGTCCTCTGCCTTCGGGTCGCAGGGGCGAGGCTGCTTAGTGATGCGCTTGAGCGCCTCAGACGCGACATCGGCGCTGACCATTGCATCCAGCGCATAGCGAACGGCATCGGACGCCTCGCGGTCACCTTCCATGAGTATGACGCCGAGGGTGAAGGCCATGATCGGGACCGAGACCTCGCTGAACTCGCCAGCGGGCGACTTGGGCTCAGCTTCCGGCTGCTCCTCCGCTGCCAGCAGCGGCGACCTCGGCAGCGCGAGCGCTGCCACGAGCAAGCTGGTGAATACGTATGACTGTAGGCGCATGGCGCGGGTCATCGCGATCAGCGTCCCGGCGGCGGCGAGGGTGTCTCCTCTTCCCTCTGCAGGGAGGCCGCGATCTTCTCTCGCGCCTCCTCAATCAGCGGCTCGACCTGGGCCATGGTCCAGGTGCGTTCCTCGAAGCTGCGTTTCTCCAGCGTGCCGAGGAAGCCCTTCATGTCCTTGAAGTACGAACCGTAGATGTGAAAGGAGTCCACGCAGTGATTGTACTGCCCCACGGCTATCTCGCGCCCCAGCCGCTCCGACACGCGTTCAGCGATCTCGCGCTGCAGCTCGGTGAACACGTACATGTTCATGTAGGCGGCCTTGAAGGCATCGTTGCTGCGCATGTGCACCGCCAGCACCAGCCGGTCGCCGAAGACGCGGAACCACATGCGCTGCAGGCAGGCAGGATCGTCAATGCCTGCGTCCTCCCAGGCTTTCCACACGACTGCCTGCGCGCGGCGCGTGTGCGGGGCCTGGCTCAGGGCCTCCACCACGTAGTCGAGCTGGTTCAGCGCCTGGCCATCAGGGACCTTGTAGCTTGTCAGCCGCTCGTGATAAGTGTACTGCCACTTCCCGGCCTCGGGGTCAATCCAGTGGTCGTGAATGCCGTCCACTACCTCCTGGCGGTAGACCTCCAGGTCGTAGATGCCGCCGGGTAAGGCGCGGTGAATGCGCGGCTCCGCGAACGGGTCCCGTACGGTCAGGGCCAAGGAGATGTCGCGGCTGGGAGGGTCGTCGGGCTTGTCGTATTGCGTCGGGATCTCGACGCCCTGCTCCCAGGCGGCGATCACCGCCTTCTCCCACCCTTCCGCCAGAGCGTCTGCCTCGATCTTCACAAGCGGTAGGTCGAATCCGTCATTCATGTAGTAACACTCTCCACGGTTACGACAGAGCCTGTCGCTGCTGCTTTGTATGCTGCGCAGATGGGCGCCAGGGTCAGAAGGCCCTCTTCGGCGGAGACCGGCGCCGGCCCTCCGGCAGCGACCGCGGCTGCGAACTGATCCACCAGCCGCGTGCGCTCACCTCCGGGCGGTTCTGCCTGCAGGTCCAGCCACCGGCCGGCGGCGTACCCCTCGAAGTCCTCCAGCAGGAAGACCCGATTGCCCTCCGCTCCGAAGTGAAGCTGACCCTTGGTTCCGATGAGCCGGTCGGCCGCATTCGACCCTCCTGCAACGCACGAGGAGGCCGTGACGCTGCCCGCCGCGCCGTTCTCCAGTTGGAAGGAGACCGAGATGAAGTCCTCGACCTCGCTGTCCGTCACATCAGTAACCCAGTGAGCCGCAACCTGCGCGAAGTTCAGGCCCGTGACGTAGCGCCACAGGTCTATCTGATGCACCGAGTTCATGATGAGTATGCCACCGCCGGCGTGCTCCCGGTGAGCGCGCCAGTCGGTGTAGCGCGACTTGCCACTGACCCCGTGATACCAGTACTGAGAGCCCTTGTAGCCGAGGGTAACGAGGAAGAGGCCCTTTACCTCGCCCAGGGCGCCGGCGGCCACCAGCCGCCGGCCCTCCTGCACATGAGGCCAGTAGCGCATGACCATCCACATGGACAGCAACCGGTCATGGGCGCGCGCGGCCTCGACCATCCGCCAGCCCGCCTCCATCGTGTGGGCGAGGGGCTTCTCGCAGAGCACATGCTTGCCCGCCTCTAGCGCGGCCACAGCGATGTCGCTGTGCATGTGATGCGGCGCGGCGATGCTTACCGCGTCAACTTCGTCGCTGCTGAGTACCTCATCAAGGTCAGTTGTCCAGGGCACCTCGGCGCGCTCACCGAGCTCGCGGGCCGCCTCCTCCACCACGTCCATGGTCATAGTGAGGGCGACCGCGGAGGTCTCCTCGTAGGCTTGCAGGTGCGCCGGGGCGATCTCGCCGCATCCTATCTGTGCTATGCGCAGTGGGTCGTCCGCACTATGTGCTTCAGCGATACTCGTCGCCATGGAATCCCTCACCTGCAGGCAAGAAGCGGCCCGGCTCACATCGCCGGGCCCAGATCGATAACGCGTAGCTCATAGTTCGCCGGTAATGCTCCACCACTTTGGCTCGCTCTTGTTGACAGCCTTCACGTGCCCGTCGCAGAACGTCCAGTTGGCCATTTCGTTGTGTCTCTTCTCAATGTTGCCATTGTCCCCATCGTAGCAATCGGTCCGGTCCGCGTGGCTGATCTCTATGTTGTTACCTTCGCACAGCATAATGCACTCGGCGGGGTACCGAACCTTTGCAAGCCTGCGGCCATTGCCGCTGCCGCGGATTGGGCCACCGGCGCCCCAGTCGGCACTACCGTCGCCCATGGCGTTTGCGCAGTACGTGAATTCGAGCGGATCCGGCTGCCCTGGCGGCCGCATGTAAGTATAGGGGTGCACTCGCGCGCTGGGGCATAGGAAGATCTGCCGGTTCTTGACGTAGGGCTGGATCATGTCCTGCCACCAGAATAACTGCGTATGGCCGACGCAATACGAATAGTTGGGTACAAACCTCTCGTCATAGTCCTGGAGGTACATCATCACTCCCAGACCGAGTTCCTTCATGTTCGACATACAGCTAGCCTGTCTCGCCTTCTCTCGAGCCCTGGCGAAGACCGGGAACAGGATCGCCGCCAGAATCGCGATGATGGCGATGACCACCAACAGCTCGATCAAGGTAAAGCCTTCGTCGTGTCGCCTCATTGCAACAGCCTCCTTTGCAGCAGTTCCGCTGGTACGCTGCTAACGACCTCATAGTCACGCTTCGCGGTCTGCGCATGCACACCTTCTTGAGCTGCGCAATTCTTGCGTTTTTTCTTGGCCGGCGTTATTCATGCGGGCCGTGGAGGAAACAGGCACCTGTTTCCCTCGCTGGAGCTAGGGCGGACGAATGCCCTCGGCGGTCCCTTGCCCTGCGCGAATCCATCGCTGTCCTGAGCGCACCGCGTAGCGGGAGGTGCATCCATGCCGAGGGCCGAAGTTCAGATTCCGTTGTCCGCAGGCGCTTGCTATTCAGCTTCGGAGGCATTCCCTCATGGCGAAGGACCTTCAGATGCAGCAAGACCATCTAACCGACCGCGAGCCGGAGGCCGAGCCAGCCCACGGCCTGACTGTGCGCGCAGCGCTCTTGGCGCTGGTCCTATTCATCGTTTCGCTGTACTGGATGCGCCAGGTCGGGCTGATTGCCCTCGGCGCGCAGATAGGGGAGAGCGTGCCGGTTATTCCGGCGGTCGGCGCGATCCTGATCCTGTCGGCGCTGGCGCCATTGCTCAATCGCCTCCCTCGCTTCATGCGCTTCCCGGAGCATCAGTCCTTACTTATCTACGCCTTCCTGACCATTGCGGTGTCCATGCCCTCGGTGGGCGTGGTGCGCCAGCTCCTTCCGCAGATAACGGTGCCCTTCTACTTCGCGGCGGCTGAGAACAACTACACGCTCTACCAGGACGGCATCCCCGCGTGGCTGACGCCGGGCCAGGGCGTCATCCAGGACATGTATGAGGGCAGCCCGGACGGCTCGATCCCCTGGCGGCCATGGGTCGTGCCGCTGGCAATGTGGACGCTCTTCCTGCTGGCGACCTTTGTCACCATGTACGCGCTCATGGTGTTGTTCCGGCGGCAGTGGATCGAGAAGGAGCACCTGACCTTCCCGATTGTGCGCCTGGTCATGGACATGGCCGACTACAGCGGCAGGCGCGTGCCCGGTGGCTTCCTGCGTAACCCCATCATGTGGGCGGGCTTCGGCCTGGCGGCCATCTACAATGTGATGAACATGCTCAATGCTTGGAACCCGGCCGTCCCGGCGCTGGGCAAGTACTTCGACATCGGCGGCCTCTTCACTGAGCGGCCCTGGTCGGCCATCCGCCCGCTCAGCATCGCCTGGCGGCCCGAGAACTTCGGTATCGGCTACCTGGTGTCCACGGACATTCTGCTCTCCGTCTGGGTCTTCGAGCTGCTGATACGTTTCTCGAACGTGTTGGCGGTGATGTTCGGGCGAGAGATCTCGGGCTTCCCCTTCGACCGCGAGCAGGCCTGGGGCGCATATCTGGCCTTCGCGCCGGTGCTCATCTGGGTGGGGCGCGGGCACTTGCGCAACGTCTTGCGCAAGGCGTTCCTGGGCGATCCGGAGGTAGATGACAGCGACGAGCCCTTCAGCTATCGCACCACCGTCTGGGCGGGCATCATCGGCTTCGCCTTCATGGTGTTCTTCGGCATGCAGGCTGGGATGTGGCCCTGGGTGGCAATCATCTACTTCGGGATAATACTCGCCTTTTCCGTCGTCTACGCGCGAGCGCGCGCCGAGGCGGGCGCCGCGCTCATCTGGCTTTTCCCCATCACCAAGGCCTGGGAGATGATGTTCAGCGTCGGCGGCTCGAAGATCTATCAGCACGGCAGTGACTGGCGCAACCTCGGCGGGCTGGGCCTGTTCTACTGGCTGTCGCGCGGCTACTTCCCCTCGATGAGCGGGTATCAGATAGAGGCCTTTCGTATCGCCTCCGACGCGAGGATACGGCAGCGCACGATGGTGATGTGGATGATCGCGGCGCTGATCATCGGCCTCATCGGGGCTTACGCCATTCACCTTCAGGTCTACTACGGCTTCGGGGCCAACATCCTGGAGGGCGGCACCACCCAGGGCGGCTGCCGGGTCCGAACCTCAGTGAACTCGTGGGACACGCTCTCGAGCTTCGTGGACGCCCCCAAGCTCCCGGACCGGCCCCGCATCGGCGCGGGCGTTGCCGGGTTCATGGTTACGGCGCTGCTGGTGGTGCTGCGCAGCATCTTCCTGCGCTTCCCGCTGCATCCCCTGGGATATGTGATGGTATCCTCCTACGGGATGCCGATCTGGGGGCCGTTCTTCATCGTCTGGGTGATCAAGAGCCTGATACTACGGGTGGGCGGCATGGGCGCTTACCGCCGCGCGATTCCGTTCTTTTTGGGGTTAGTTATCGGGCACTTCTTCACAGCGGGCCTGGTCTGGGGTTCGGTGAGCCTCATCAACGAGATGTACCGGCGCTACGGCGTGTGGTTCGGCTAACGGCGAACGGCGGAGGCGGGAGGCGAGAGGCGAGAGGCGGGAGGCGAGAGGCGAGAGGCTGGAAACGGCGAGGGCCTGCCGCGCTAAAGGAGGCGCGACATTCCTGTCGCGCGGAGTTGGAAATGGGGAGGCTCTGCCTCGTTAGAGGGGGCGCGACATTCTTGTCGCGCGAGGTTGTTCGGTTACTCGCGTAGGTCGGGCATCCGCCCGAGAAAGCGGTCCTATCAGGTTGCGGAACCGACTCGAGAACCGTACACGCGCAAAGAATGATGGGAAATGGGGAATAGGGTATGGGGAGCGACCCACGACAACCATCCGCCTTCGCCCAGGCTGCGGCGGACGCACGAGGCGGAGTTCGAGGCCAAAGAGGCGGGCACGCCGACGGCCAATGAAAGGGGCTGTGGCTATGTCAGCGCGAAAGCTGTACATCTACAAGCTTTCATTCGAGTCCGAAGATCCTCACGAGTGGCCTGTCCCAATGTACTGGCATGGGTGGACGGAAGTGGAGCGCTGGACAGACCAAGAAGATCGGCAACTACGGGGCCTGTACGAGCACTGCTATCACCAAGCCTTGGATGCGCTTAGAGCGACAGACTGGGATGGAAGTATGGAGTTCGGCCGGGCGTACGTCTCAGCTCTGCCTGACGGGGAGCCAGGACCCTGCCCTGTGATGGTGGGCGTACCCGAGGAGGCTGGCCACATCGTGTATGTCGTCTCGCCGTTCGAATTGCCATGGTTGGCAGGGAAGTGCACACAGACGTGGGTTGCCGATGTGGGCGTGAGGGTTGACAGCGAGGATGCAAACTCCGAGGAGGACGTCGAGCAATAGAAGGGCGCTATGATTGGGGCCAAGCGCAGACGAGGCCCTCTCTCGGCCGCACGACGAACGTGCGGCATTCCTGCAGGAGGTCCGCGAACTGAGGCAGGCCGCGCAGAAACCATAAGCCCCCCGACGGCGATCAGGCCGCCGACCGTCACCTATTCTGTTGTTCCCGTTCTCTGCGCTCTCTGGGTCTCTGCGGTTTTCCTTGTCCTTGCCGTTTGCCTCAGTCGTCCCCCAGCCCCTCGAACGCGAAGCTCTCGTCCGTCTCCACCGCCTCGCCCCGGAGGTCCCAGCCGGCTAGCTCGCTGAGGAGCTTGCGCTGCTCAGCAGCGAAGTTCAGCAGGTGCTGGATACCCTTGACCTGAGTCCACGGGATCTTCCGAATCTGGCCCGCCGACGCGTAAGCCCCGTCAATCAGTAACGTGGCGCGCACCGCTTCCTCCGCCGGCGCGTA
>JALGVE010000063.1 GCA_029820045.1 Candidatus Zipacnadia bacterium
GCCAAGGCTTCGGCGGCCAGGAAAGCCCGGCCCCTCCAACGGCTCCCGGCCCGCGTAGGTCGGGCTTCCTAGCCCGACTCTCAATGCGGCGCGACACAGGTCCCGGCCCTAGTCAGAAGACTTCACACCCACCAGCCAGCTAAAAACGATGCTGCTGGCGAGCCTTCCTTGCATAACCGCAATCCGCGTTTGACTGTCGGCACCTTCGCTGGTACAATTAACAGTCCGTCCGCCTAGCAGTGGGAGTTCGAGGACACAAATGGTCGAGCACGACGACAGCATTCGCGTCTACGGCGCCAGAGAGCACAACCTCAAGAACGTGGACCTGGAGTTGCCACGCGGCCGCCTGGTCGTGTTCTGCGGGGTCAGCGGCTCGGGGAAGTCCTCGATGGCCTTCGACACCATCTACGCCGAAGGCCAGCGGCGCTACGTCGAGTCGCTCTCCACATATGCCCGGCAGTTCTTCGACAACCTGCATCGGCCTGAGGTTGACCACATCGAGGGCCTTTCGCCAGCCATCGCTATTGACCAGCAGTCCGCCTCCGGCAGCCAGCGCTCCACCGTCGCCACCATCACCGAGATCCACGACTACCTGCGCGTGCTCTACGCGCGCGTGGGCGAGGTCTACTGCTACCGCTGCGGTGAGCGGGTCCGAGCGCACACGCCTGACGAGATTGTTGACCGCGTGCTGGCCCTGCCCGCCGGCACGCGCATCCATGTCCTGGCGCCCGTGCAGCGCGCCGAGGACCAGACCATTGGCGAACTAATCGGCGAGGTGCGTAGGCAGGGCTTCGTGCGCGTGCGCATTGGCGGGGAGGTCCTCGACATCTCCTCGGGCCTTTCCGGCGCGCCGCACAGCTTCGACAGCCTGGAGCTAGTGGTTGACCGCCTGGTCGTCGGGCCGGAGATCCGCTCGCGGCTGGCCGACTCAGTGGAGATCGCGCTCAAGCACGGTGACGGGCAGGTGATAGTCTCCTTGGTGGACGGGGAGGACCTGGTGATGTCCACCCACTTCAACTGCCCGAACTGCGGCATCACCTATCCACACCTGACGCCCCAGATGTTCTCCTTCAACAATCCCCAGGGCATGTGCCCCGAGTGCCAGGGCCTCGGCACCAAGCTCGACCTGGACCCAAGCCGCCTGGTGACCGACCCGAAGCGCTCAATCCTCGAGGGCGCCCTGGAGCCCTACGGAGACATCAGCACCCGCCATGTGCGTCACGTCCTGGAGGGGCTCGCCGAGCACTACGGCTTCGACCTCAGCACCCCGTGGCGCGACCTGCCCGACCAGGCCCGCGACGTCATCCTCTACGGCTCGGACGCGGAGATCACCTTCCACTATGAGACCCGTAGCGGCAAGCGGTTCGAGTACTCCAAGCAGTTCGAGGGCCTCGTGCCCGCCGGCCAACGCCGCTATGAGGACACCGAATCCCCCGGGCAGAAGGCCTTCTATGACCGCTTCTTCGCTCCGATGCCATGCCCGGCGTGTAAGGGTGATCGCCTGCGTCCAGAAAGCCGCTCCGTTCTCGTGGCAGGGCTGTCCATCGCCGAGGTCTGCCGCCTCACCGTCGAGGAGGCGGCCGAGTTCTTCGCAGATATGTCCCTGTCCGGACCTGAGGCGGCCGCCTGCACCGAGCTGGTGGATGAGATACGCGGGCGGCTGGAGTTCATGCGCGAGGTCGGCGTCGGCTATCTGACCCTCGACCGCACCGCGCCCTCGCTCGCTGGCGGCGAGGCTCAGCGCATCCGTCTCGCCACCCAGCTCGGCTCGCGCCTGGCGGGCATCCTCTACATACTCGACGAGCCCAGCATCGGCCTGCACCCCAGCGACCAGCAACACCTCCTGGACGTGCTGGAGCGCCTGCGCGACCTCGGCAACACGGTCATCGTCGTCGAGCACGACCCGGCCACCATCAGGCGAGCCGACCACGTCGTGGACTTCGGCCCCGGCCCCGGCATCAAGGGTGGAGAGATCGTCTATTCGGGCACGGTCGAGGGGATGCTCGCAAGCCGTAAGTCGCTGACCGGCGCCTACCTCTCGGGCCGCCGCACGGTCCCGACCCCGACCGTCCGGCGCAGGTGCGACGGCCCGCAGCTTCGTGTCATCCGCGCCTCGCAGTTTAACCTGCAGGAGATCACCGTGAGCATCCCTCTGGGCGCGCTCACCTGCATAACCGGCGTCTCCGGGTCAGGCAAGAGCACCCTCGTGCATGAGATCATCTACAAGGCCCTCAGGCGGCGACTGCACAAGTCGCTGGAACCGCCCGGCGAACACGCCGATATCAAGGGATGGGAGCGCCTCGACCGCGTTGTGAGCATTGACCAGCAACCGATCGGCAGGACGCCGCGCTCCAATCCGGCCACCTACTCCCGCGTTTTCGGGCCGATCCGGGAGCTCTTCGCCGCCGTCCCCGAGGCCCGCATGAGAGGCTATGACCCGAGCCGCTTCAGCTTCAATGTCGCCGGCGGCCGCTGTGCGGCTTGTGACGGCACTGGCATGCGCAGGGTCGAAATGCACATGCTCCCAGACGCGTATGTCCCCTGTGAGCAGTGCGGCGGTACCCGCTACAACCGCGAGACCCTCCAGATACGCTACAAGGGCAAGAACATCGCCGAGGTCCTCGACCTCACCGTGCGCGAGGCGATGGAGTTGTTCGAGAACGTCCCCAAGGTGCACCGCATCCTGCAGACGCTCGACAGCGTGGGCCTTGAGTACCTGAAGCTCGGCCAGCCGGCTACCACGCTCTCGGGCGGCGAGGCCCAGCGAGTAAAGCTCGCCCGCGAGCTTGCCCGGCCCGAGAGCGGCCACACTCTGTACCTGCTCGACGAGCCGACAACCGGCCTTCACTTCGCGGACATCGAGCGCCTGCTGGAGGTGCTCGGCGAGCTTGTTGAGGCCGGGAATACCACGCTCATCATCGAGCACAATCTTGACGTCATCAAGTGCGCAGATTACATCATTGACCTGGGACCGGGCGGGGGCGACGAGGGCGGACGGGTAGTCGCAACCGGCGCGCCCGAACAGATCGCCGCTCATCCCGCATCCAGGACGGGGCGTTTCCTTCGCCCGGTGCTCGATCGGCCCGCGCGTGAAGCGGCTGGCTCCAAGTAGCCGCCTTAGGGCCATGACCTCCATGACCGCCATGACCGCAACTGTGATCGTGCCAAGCTATCAGCGTCCCGACAGCCTGCTGGGCTGTCTGGACGCTCTGCTAGAGGGCTCGCGTCTCCCCGACCAGGTGGTCGTGGTCTTGCGCGAGTCGGACCACGCCAGCCAGGAGGCACTGGAGACCTGGCGACAGGAGGCAGGCCCCAACGCCGAACGCATCGAGCTGGTGCAGGTCTCTGAGCCCGGCCAGGTCGCGGCGACGAACGCCGGGCTGGCCGTCGCGCGTGGGGAGATCATCTGCTTCACGGACGACGACTGCCGACCGACCGCGACCTGGCTGGAGCGGCTGCTCGGGTACTACGAGGACCCCAGCGTGGTCGGCGCAGGCGGGCGTGACATCGTGCACCACCTGGGACGCATCTCGGCCGTGCCCCAGCCGACTGTCGGCCGCATCACCTGGTACGGCCGGATCATTGGCAACCACCACCAGCCAGCCTTCGATGAGCCGCGCGAGGTCGAGCACCTTAAGGGGGCGAATATGAGCTTTCGGCGCGAGGCTCTCTCGGGCTTCGACCCGAACATCATGGGAGCGCACCTGACGGACACGGACGCCTCGTTGACGGCGCGCAGCAACGGTGGCAGGCTCATCTATGACCCGCTGGCCGCGGTGCATCACTACCCGGCGGCCCGGCAGTCCGGATACGACCGCGCCTCCGCGTCGCCGGCGGAGGTCTTCGCGGACGCCCATGACTGGGCATACGTAATGCTCAAGCACCTATCACCGACGCGTCGAGCGGCGTTTCTGGTTTTTGCGCTTGCTCTGGGCCAGGACCGGAAGCTCGGCCTGCTGCGCATGATGTTAGCGCTGCCACGCGGCCCACGGGCCGCGCTTCGGCGCTGGTGGGCCAGCATGCGAGGTATCGTCGCGGGGATGAGTCAGGGAACCCGTGCGCGTGTGCAAGGACGGGCCAGGAGGTTCCGCCACGAGCAGAGAATGTAGCTTTACCCGCAATCGGCTTCTAGCAGGTCTGCTCTTCGCGCTGGCAGTTGGCCTGCTGCTCAACAACGGCCTGCTTACAGGCCTCGTCAAGGGAGATGCATACGCCTTCGCGGCAATGTATCTCGCGGGTCGCGGCGCGCAGGAGAGGGCTGATTTCTACTCGCATGAGACAATGGCAAGACTCGCCCAGCGCGCTCGTACCCCTCGCGTTGCGTTCGTGTATCCGCCACTGGCGGCCATCTTCTTTCTCCCGCTGAGTCTCCTCCCATTCTGGCTGGCAACTCGCGTGTGGCTTCTCATCAACCTCGGATGCTTGGCCTTGGTGGCCTACTTCCTGGGCTCCCATTACCTCGAGGGCCTGGATCGTGAGCAGCGATTTCTGTGGGCCGGCGCGGGTGCAGCCCTGTTGGCAGGGTATCACTCGATTGCTCACATATTGCAGGTCGGCCAAGCTACGCTCGTCGTAGCGGTGTTCCTGCTGGGTGCTCTGAGGCTGGCGCGGAGGGACCGGGACCTAGCGGCAGGAGTAGTGCTCGCTCTTGGCACCTTCTTCAAGCCCGCGGTCGCGATATTGCCCTTCTACCTGCTTCTCAAAGGGCGCTGGCGCCTCATTGGCTTCTGGTTAGGAGCAATGGCCCTGGGCGCCGCCATCTCACTTGCGCTCTTCGGAACTGAAATGCATATCAACTGGCTGCGATGCTTCGGCGAGCACAACGCCTTACCTGACTACTGGGTGAGCTTCCAGGACGCCGTCGCCTTCTGGGGAAGGCTGTTCAAGTGGGAGGGGATCGCTCCATTTCCCCAATATGCCTATCTGGCGGGCCCTCTTACGACAGCAACCCAGATCATCCTGCTACTGCCCGTGCTTCCCCTCCTGCTGATGCGCCGCTGGCAGCAGCTCACAGAGCGCCGTCTGCTGGCGGAGGTGTCACTGCTCATCCTGGTGGCCATCATAGCGTCCAACCTGACCGGGATTCACATACACTTCCTGCTGACTTTCGGGCTGGCGGCAGCGTTGGCGTACGTGCGCGAGGACTGGCGAGAGCGACAGGGGTCCTGGTATCTCACAGCAGTCTGGGTGTCAGCGTACTGTCTGCTTGCACTGCCCTTCCAGTATCGAGCCCCGGAGCTTCAGCACGGCATCCTGGTGTTGGCGATCTCGAGCAAGTTCTACGGCGGGGTGATACTCTGGGGCCTTCTGGTCTATCTGTTGGCACGTGATCGGGGCATGGAGCCACCGCCCACGCAGGAGCTCCCGGTGCCCCAGGTCATGGTTCGCTAGCCGCGCCTGTGCCTTCAGCGCAATCAGCCACGCTGGAAGCTGGTAGCATTGAGACATCTATCCAAGCAGCGAGCACTGTCCATCGCAGTCCCGACGGCCCTGGTTCTAGCGGTGGCCATCGGTCTAGTCGTGCTCGCCGTCGGCAAGAGCGTCGTCTTGGCCTTCATCGCCGCGGCGACGACTGCTGCGACCATCGGCACGCTCCTCTCCCTCGAGATAGGCATCTTTGCCCTGATCCTGATAGCCTGCACGGACGGCATGCTTAAGGGGCTTTACCCGGGCTGGTACACGCAAGTGCTCAAGGACTACTTCCTGGTGCTGTGTATGCTTCGGTGGGGCTGGCTCAGCGTGCTTGGTCACCGGCGGCTCTCCGTGCGACATCCCATTGTCCCGGCTCTGCTGGTCTTTGTGGGATGGTGTGCCATGCAGATGTTCAACCCGCATGGCTACAACTGGATCTTGGCCTTAGCGGGCTTCCGGGGGTGGGTGATCTGGATTGCCGTCTTCTTTATCGCGTATGACTACCTGGAAAGCCGCAGGCAGGTCGAGCGACTCGTCCTGTTCATTATTCTCCTGCTCATACCCATCAGCATATACGGCATCGTGCAGTACCAGATCGGCTACGGACACCTCGAGCGACTGGGGCCGGGCTTCGACCCGTACCGCAGGGCCGGCTATTTCACCGAGACGTACGAGGTGGAGACGCGACCGGCAGCCACGATGGTTTCCCCCGGCAACTTGGGGGCGGGCCTATCATGCGTGCTCCTGATGGCGATCGGGGCCGCTCTCTACTTCGGCGGGCGGCGGCGGCTCCAGCTCCTGGCCCTGGCCGCAATTCCGTTGTTCGCCACGGCAATGTTCCTGACCGGCAGCCGCGCCCCGCTCGCCGGCACCATCGTCGGGGCTCTGGCCCTACTGGTCGTCAGCCGCCGCCCACGAGTGGCCATCATCCTCGCTGTCGCCGCTCTCATCGCCATCACTCAAACGAGCAAACTCACAGGCGGTGCGCTGGAAACGCGACTGAGCAGCCTCTGGGTGCACAGGAGTTACACCAGACATCGCATCGTCATGCCTTTGCAGACGGCGGTGAATTACACCAAGACTCACTTCCTAGGCTCCGGAGTCGGGGTGGGCTCCACGGCCGGCCGTCTGCTTGCCACGATGGTCACCGCGAGCACCCCCGCGAAACGGAAAGTGCCCTCGGCAGAGGGCGACTTCGGTCGGGCGCTGCTGGAGCTGGGGCTGCCGGGGTTGGTGATATTCCTGTGGATGCTCTACTCCGTGGTGCGGGCGATGATACGTGCCTATGCGAGCCTGCAGCGGCTCACCGACCGCTGGCTGGTGGCCGGAATGTTCGGCGCCTGCGTGGGGGTGCTCACGCGCCTGCTCGTCGGCTCCTCGCTCTATGTCTGGCCCGAGAGCATATTCTTCTGGCTCTTCGTCGCCGCCGTCACGAAGCTCCCCGAACTGGGGCGAGCTGAAGGCGTCGCCGCGTCTGAGCAGAGGATGCAGGCCCAGGATGCACCAGAACATGGCCCAGCATCTGGCCAGCAGAGACCCACTCTGCGTGCGCCCGCTGCCACCCGCAGGTAGATCACGACCGGAACACGTTCAGGTCCATGAAGTCCTCGGCGCGGGGGACAATCCGCGGCACCATGGCCGCCCGCTCCATGCCGACCGCCTCCAGGAGCGCGGCTCGCTCCGGAGCCTCGCTGTCCGCCACCGCCCACAGACCGTCCTCGTCTGCGCCCACCGAGCCGAGCAACTGCGCCGCGCGCGAACTGAAGTTGGGGTGCACAAAGAACTCAAGCAGCCGACCGCACGCCCGCCGCGTCCTGATGAGACGCATCGCGGGCACGAGCAGCGAAAGGCTCCTGAGCTTCGGCACATCCCCCCTCACCCACCGCAGCTTCGCCCACAAGCGCTTCAGGTGCTCGAAGTAGCCCGCGCCCGAGGTCGGCCAGGCGGGCTGGCGGGCCAGATAGGCGTGGCCGACGACCACGCCCGTGTCAGTCACCAGCACCTGCGAGCCGCGCACCCCACCTGAGGCCATTGCTGCCATCAGCAGCGGAAACTCACCCTCGTAGCCGCACCTTCCCCACTGATAGAAATGGAGGCTGCGAAGGTAGCTGCCTTCCTCCGTCAAGTAGAGCGCGTGCAGGGCCGGCCAGTCGCGCCAGGCCACCTCGCGAATCGTCGCCGGCCTCTCGGCGAAGCGCGGCTCTTCAGCCAGCCCGGACGGCCGCCAGCGCATGTCGCCGCTCTCACCGACAGCCTCAAAGCCGCACTGGAGGTAGAGCCGGAAGGCCGCCCCGCCGTAGCGGGTGGTCAGGTAGAGCGAGCGGCCGCCGCGTGCCTCGAAGTCCCCCAGCGCGGCCTGCGTGAGCGCCTTCGCTACGCCCTGCCGACGATAAGATGGCTCAGTGAAGACGTTCAGGATCATGCCGATGGAATCCGGGGGAGGCGAGCGATGCACGGTCACGTTGCCCACCGGGTCATCACCGATGACTGCCAGATAGAAGCAGACCTCCAGGTCGCCCAGCCCGCTCTCGAGCGCCTGGCGGATGACGGAACGCCACAGCGCGCCTTTGCCGGACACCAACTTCAGCACCCGGCTCGCCCACTCACGCTCGGGAGCCGTGACCCTGATGATCTGCAGCGGCCGCCCATCTCTGAGGGCCGCTTCGCCGATTGCCTCGGTCATAGTGATGTCCTGCCCCGTTGACAGGGGTTGCCAACTGCCGCAAAGCTCGAACGCTCCGGCCGCGCGGTTTCCCTTCGCGCTAGCATGATACCGTCAGCGCAGACCCATTGCAAGCAGGCCGCAGCCGCTCTCGCCACGGCGGGGCCGCGGGCGCCGCTGTCGTATGTAGGGCGCGCACCCGTGGCGCACCCGAGGGGGCGGGGCACCCCCCTTCGCCAAGGCTACGGGGGACAAACAGGTCCCCGCCCTACAGCACGGTCGCTCCCGCCACGGCGGGATCAGCCGACGCAGTCGCCGTACGGAGCGAAGGGTTTCCATCGCCGGCCAGAGAAAGACCTCCCCCGATAGCACGGAGCCAAACCGACAAGGAGGCGACAGTGGCCCGCATCGCCATCGCCATCGAGGACGTGAACCGCCGCGGCGGCCAGGAGCGCGTAGTCTGTGAACTCGTCAAGCGCCTCGCCCCCCGCCACGAGATAGACCTCTACTGCTTCACGCCGGCCGACGTACCCGAGGACCAGATTCGCGTCATCAGGCTGCGCGAGCGGTTCAAGTTCTCGAGCTTCCTGCGCGCCACTTACTTCATCTTCGCCGCCTCGCACGCGGTGGCATCAGAGAGCTATGACATCGTCTGCGCCCAAGGCGGGAACATGCTCAACCAGAACTTCGTGCTCGCCCACACCTGCCAGGCCCAGCGCCTGCGGTCGCTGCGCGAACTGCACTGGCCTCAGGCCCGCCGCTCTGCTCTCAAACGGCTGACCGACGCCATCCAGTGGGGCGTGAAGCTGCGCTGCGAGCGACGCGCCATGCTCCGCTGCCGTGGACGCATTATCGCGATTGACGACCTCTGCAAACGGGAGCTGTGCGAGGCATACGGCCTTCAGGACAGCGAGGTCTTCGTGGCCTACAACGGCGTTGACCACGAGCGCTTCAACCCCGAGAGCGCCCGCCCCTGGCGGGAGGAGCTGCGAGGCCAACACGGCATAGCGGACGACGCCTTCGTTGTGCTATTCATGGGCGGACTCTGGGTCGAGAAGGGGCTCGTCTTGCTGGTCGAGGCCCTCGCGCGCATGGAACAGAGCCATGCGCGCCTGGTCGTCGTCGGCCGTGGCGATGAGGAGTACTTCGGCAACCTAGCCGCTGACCTGGGCGTGGGGGACCGCGTGATCTTCGCCGGCTTCACCGAGCACCCGGAGCGTTACTTCGGCATGGCCGACGCCTTCGCTTTCCTGAGCCGGGCCGAGGGGCTGGCCCTGGTGCAGCTTGAGGCCGCGGCCTGCGGTTTGCCGCTTGTCCTGCTCCGGGACTACGCCCCGGCCGACCTGGTGGCAGACGGCGAGAGCGGATACCTCGTGCACTACGATGCTGATGAGGTCGCCAAGGCGCTCGACAGCATGGCCGCGGACCCGCATTTGTGCGCAGCCATGGCGCGCCGGTCGCATGAACTATCGCTCAACTTCTCCTGGGACAAGCAGGCTGAGGAGATAGAGCGCATTTTCCTGAACGCGCTGCAGATCGAAGCCGAGGGCGGTGAGGGCTCGGCATGAGGCTTGCGGTCATCAGCCACGCCTGCGTGGTGGATGTGAACCAGCGGCTCTACGCGGAACTCGCGAACCTGCCCGAGGTTGAGCTGCTGCTCATAGCTCCCCGAGCCTGGCGCGCCTCCACCGGTCGCCTGGTGCGCTTCCGGCCCCTTCCGGGAGCCACGTACATCTCGCGGCCTCTTCCCGTCTGGGGGTCGGGGCAGATAAGCCTGCACGTCTATCGCGGCCTCGCCCGTGCCCTGCGCGCCTTCGCGCCGGATGTCATCTACCTCGACGAGGAGCCCTACAGCCTGCCCGCCTGGCAAATGCTCCACGTCCATCGTCGGCTCGGTGTACCCATAGCCTTTTGCCAGACACAGAACATCGTGAAGAGGCACCCTTGGCCCTTCTCGACCGTGGAGCAGCGCATGCTCGACACCGCACGGGTAGCGACGCCCATTACGGAGGAATGCGGGGACGTGCTCCGTGAAAAAGGATTCAGAGGGCGCATAATGCTTGTGCCGCACTGCGTTGACACCGACCTCTTCCGCCCCAGGCCTCAAGTGAACCTCCGCCGTGACCTGGGCCTCAGAGACAGGGTGGTCGGTTACGTCGGGCGCCTAACTGAGGCGAAGGGCGTCCACGACCTGATGCGAGCAGCGGAGCTACTGTGGCAGCAAGACGACCTCGACTTCACCTTGATGCTCGTTGGCGACGGACCCCTGCGCGAGGAACTCCAAGCGCAGCGTGACGCCCATCCGGAGGGGCGCGTGGTCCTTGTCGGTACAGTTGCGCACAACGAGGTTCCAGGGTACTTTAACGCGCTCGACATGCTGGTGCTGCCCTCACACACGACGCCCGGTTGGAAAGAGCAGTTCGGTCGCGTGATCATCGAGGCGCTAGCCTGCGAGGTGCCCCTGGTAGGTTCCAGCTCCGGTAACATACCGATGCTCATAGAGGAGACCGGGGGCGGCGTGGTTTTCCCCGAGAGGGACGCCGAGGCCCTTGCCTCAGCCATCCGCGACCTGTTGCTCGACCCGGCCGCGCGAGAGGCCATGGGAAAGCGCGGACGGGAAGCAGTGCTCCGCAAGTACTCCTACCCGCGCGTCGCCGAGAAGTTGCACGCTGCGCTCTCCGCTGCGCTCGACTGAGCCCTTGCTCCCCGCTCCTGCATAGCATTGACAGCGTTGCAGTAGCAGTCTTGTGCCGTATCGTGTTGTTGTCGTTCGTGGCGCAGGCGGCCTCGCCTGTGGATTCGTCGTTGGTATGCACAGGCGAGGCCGCCTGTGCCACGATAGTATCCTCTGTGAGTCAGTGCCTGATTCTATCGCCTCGCCGCAGGGCCTTGCCGATAGCCGGATGGAACAGGAAGACCAGCAGCGCCGCCACCGTCAGCGCAACGTAACGATAGGCGTACCAGTAAGCCTCCGCCACGAACACCGCCCGGGCCGGCGCCTCGCTATCCAGGCGCTGGATCAGGGCATGCGCGGCCAGCATCTCCCGTAGATTCCGCGCACTCTCGCAGGCCCGCCCGGCACTTTCCACCGCGCCCTCACGGTTGCCGTTCCTCAGTCGAACCTCCGCCAGCAGCAGATGCGCAGCCGTGTACCCCGGAGCTTTCTGGATGGCCCGCTCCAGGTATGCGGCAGCCTCCTCTGACCTGCCCTCCTCCAAGAACATCCGCCCCAGCAGATAGTGAGCGCACGCCGCATCATGGCGGTACGCCAGGCGCAGCAGCGCCAGCCGCAGGTCAGGCTCCTCGCCCGTCTTCACGCGCGCCTGGATGAGCAGGCACTTGAGATCAAGGCGCTCCGGCGCGGCCTTCACAGCGGCGTCGAGGTAGTGCGCAGCGCCCCTCAGCTCCCCCTGACGCCATAGTATGAGACCGGCCGCCTTGACTTGGTCAGCCAGCGCGTAGCGGGTCGCCCTCAACTCCGCCCTGGACGCACCCTCGGCGCGCAGCGCATGCACCTGCGCCCGATAGAGGTCGGCCGCCTTCAGGTGCAGCGCCACCGCAATACCCTCCAGGCTTGCGGCAGCCGACGCCCGCGCCAGCACGTCACAGACCGCTCCGCCTTCGAAGTCGGCGCGGTAGGCCTCCACTCCCAGCCACGCCAACCCGCAGAGCAGTATCCCCAACCCACCAACCCAGGGGCGCACCAAGCACCATCACCTCCAGCCTACGAGCACGACCACCTTCAGGCCAGGAGCATCGTTCTTGCGGGGCAGCCTGGGGCTGCGCTGTAGGGCGGGGACCTGTTTGTCCCCCGTAGCCTTGGCGAAGGGGGGTGCCCCGCCCACCTGGGGCGCGCCACGGGTGCGCGCCCTACATACGACAGCGGTGCCGCCAGCCTCCTTCTCACCCGCCGCCGAGCCAGGCAGCTTTGACCCTTTCGTTACCAGCCCGTCAGGTGTCCGATTCCCTTGCGTGGTATGCTGTTCGAGTTGGAGCTTCCGGTCACGGAGACTACTTAGCGCAAAGGCGAACCGACCCATGACAATTCCCGCTTCCGTCACTCAGCCCCTGCCCTCGCGAGAATCCGCCCGCACGAAGGAGAGATGGTGGACCGGCCCCCTTGCGCCGGTGGCCCTGTTCATCGTCCTGTCGCTGGCCGACGCCCTGCTCTCGGGCTTGCTGCTCCGGCACGGCCTGATGCGTGAGGCGAACCCCATCGTGCGCCTCGCCCTTGGCAACCTCGGCCTGTTGGGATTCGTGGGCGTCAAGTTCGCCGTCACCGCCGTCGCGGCTTCTCTGCTGGCCGCGTATCACCGCGCGCTGCCGCGCCTGGCCTGGACTGCGAACGCGCTCTATGCACTGGTGTGGACCTGCAGCTTCCTGGTCGCCAACCTCCCCCTGCTCGCTTCTCTCTCTCCCTTGTAGGTCAAACCCCCTCAAGCAGCGAAAGTAGCGTTTGCCCTGAAAACTGACCTACCTTGCGAACTGCGAGGTCTACTGGGCAGGTGAGAGCCACCCTTGTGCGCAATGAAGACATTTCTGCTACTTGCCATGTCGCTTCCCCTCGCGGGCGGGGCTGAGCCTCAGGACATCTTGCTCCATCCCAGCTTCGAACAGGTGGCCGAGGAGACGGGCCTGCCCGTGGGCTGGGACGCCTGGCACATCCCCAGCGCCGCCGCTTACTCCCTGGCGGACGCCCGCACCGGCGTCGCCTGCGTGGCGATACTCGATGAGGACCCGCAGGCGAGCTACGGCCTCCGAAGTCAACCGGTGAAGGTAGAGCCCGGCACGACCTACCAGGCTTCAGCGTGGGTCAAGATCCTG
>JALGVE010000064.1 GCA_029820045.1 Candidatus Zipacnadia bacterium
CCGTCGCTCGCCGTTTTACGCCGAGCTATGGGTCGTCCCCCATAGTCCCGCCGAGGCGGGACGACGGGGGACAGCCCTGCCGTCTTGCGGCCAGCGGGGCTGAAGCCCCGCCCTCCGAACGGCGTTCCCATCGCGGGTCGCGGGCCGGGCTGCCACCTTCGCCAAGGCTTCGGCGGCCAGGAAAGCCCGGCCCCTCCAACGGCTCCCGGACCGCGTAGGTCGCGCTTCCTAGCCCGACTCTCAATGCGGCGCGACACAGGTCCCGGCCCTACTCAGAAGACTTCACACCCACCAGCCAGCTAAAAACGATGCTCCTGCGGGTGGAAGCGCTTCCTTTACAGCCCCTTTCACGCCGTGATATAATCGCTCGCGGAGCGAAAGCCATGCGTATCATAGGAATTGACACCGGCCTCGCGTACACCGGCTACGGTATCATAGACGCCGAGGGCGGCCTCCGCCGTATCGTGGACGGCGGCGTCATCCAGACCAACGCGGACACTCCTCTAGCCCTGCGCCTGAGGCTGATTCACGACGCCGTCGGGCAGCTTCTTGCACAGTTCGAGGCGGAGCGGGCAGTCGTGGAGGACCTCTACGCGAAGTACCGGCACCCACGCACTGCGATCATGATGGCGCACGCGCGCGGGGTGATACTACTGGCCGCGGCGGAACGTGGCGTAGAAGTTGAGAGCTACCCGGCGTCCCTGGTGAAGAGGGCGCTCACCGGAAACGGGCGCGCCTCCAAGGAGCAGGTCAGGCGCATGGTGGCGCAATTGCTAGGCCTGGAGGAGCCGCCGTCGCCGGACCACGTCGCCGACGCCTTAGCACTGGCGATCTGCGATGCGAATCCGGCGCGAGCAGGCAGGGAGCTGCCGCCCGCGATCACGCGCGCTATCGAGGCGGCACAAGGTGAAACACCATGATTCGGCACCTCAAGGGCGAGCTGGCGGCCGTCGAGGATGGCGCCGTGGTGGTTGACGTCAACGGCGTCGGCTACGAGGTGCTGGTATCTGAGCCGCTGGCTGAGCGGCTGCGGGACCACGGCCTCGGCAGCCACGTCGAGTTGGCGACGTACTACTGCGAGCGGGGCGGACCGGGCGGTGCGACGCCGATGCTGGTAGGCTTCGAGAGCGAGGCGGGCCGCGAGTTCTTCGAGCGCTTGCTCAGCGTTCCTCAGCTTGGACCGGTGGGGGCCATCAAGGCCCTGGTGCTGCCTGTCTCCACCATCGCCCGCGCCCTGGAGCTGGGTGACACCAAGACGCTGGAGACGTTGCCCGGGGTGGGCAAGCAGCGGGCCCGCGACATGGTCTCGAAGCTCCAGGGCAAGGTGGGCAGGTTTGTCGGGGAGGAGTTGGAGGCTGCCGGCGAGGCTGTCGGGGACGAGGTCGCAATGCAGGCCGTCGAGGTGTTGGCGCAACTTGGGGTGACGCGCGACCAGGCCATCAAGCGCATACGAGAAGTGCGCGAGGCGGAGCCGGAGATTGAGTCTGTTGACGACATCGTCCGAGCCGCATTTCGCAGGAAGTAAGGCTGACGACGGGAATCGCGGCGTTCGCAGGTCGGGCTTGCCACGCCGACGTCCACCGTTCGTAGGTCGGGCTTTCCAGCCCGACGCCGTTCACAGTCGCGTAAAGGATTGACGAGTCGGGCTAGAAAGCCCGACCTACAAACAGCATTCTCTGGCTCTCGCCAAGTGCAGGAATAGTAGCGACAAACAGCAGTATCCCGACTCCCTAACGGCACCGTTGATGTAGTTCGCAGGTCGGACTTGCCAGCCCGACGCCGTTCACGGTCGCGTAAAGGATTGACGAGTCGGGATAGAAAGCCCGACCTACGAACAGCATTCTCTGGCTCTCGCCAAGTGCAGGAATAGTAGCGACAAACAGCAGTATCCCGACTCCCTAACGGCACCGTTGATGTAGCAGCACCGGCGGCAGGGAAATGCTAATGGACCAAGGCCAGTCGGAAGACGAGGGCGATCGGCTAGTATCCGGCCAACCCCAGGACGAGGACGAGGCGCTGGGCATTGCGCTTCGTCCCCGCAGCCTCGCCGAGTACGACGTGGGCCAGCGACAGCTCATTGATGGTCTGCGCGTGGCGATAGAGGCCGCGCTGAATCGCGGCGATGTCCTGGAGCATGTGCTCTTCGATGGCCCGCCGGGCCTGGGAAAGACCACCCTGGCCCACATCATCGCCAACGAGATGGGCGGCAAGATTCAGCAGACCTCCGGCCCGGCGCTGGAGCGCGCCTCGGACCTGGTGGGGATCCTGACCAACCTCGAGCGCGGCGATATCTTCTTCATTGACGAGATCCATCGCCTGCCCCGGGTCGTGGAGGAGTACCTCTACTCGGCGATGGAGGACTTCCGCATAGACTTCGTCGTGGACCGGGGCCCCTACGCCAAGACCATTCCGCTGGAGCTGGCGCCCTTCACGCTGGTGGGCGCGACGACGCGCGCGGGACTGCTGACGCCGCCGCTGCGCAACCGCTTCGGCATGTTCTACCACCTGGACTTCTACACGCCTGAGCAGCTTGAGAAGATCCTGCACCGGGCCGCGCGGCTCCTTGAGCTGGCACTGGAGAAGCCCGGCGCCCGGCAGATCGCGCAGCGCTCGCGGGGGACCGCGCGCATCGCCAACCGGCTGCTGCGGCGCGTCCGCGACTTCGCCGAGGTCAAGGCCGACGGCCGCATCACCGAGGAAGTCGCCTGCGAGGCCCTGGAGGCGCTGGGCGTTGACGCCGAGGGCCTCGACGACCTCGACCGGAAGTACCTGCGCGCTATCATCGAGTACTATGAGGGCGGCCCGGCCGGCGTCAATGCCCTGGCTGCAACGCTTGGGCAGGAGATGGACACGCTGGCGGATGTCGTGGAGCCGTACTTGCTGAAGATAGGTTTTGTGATCCGCACCTCGCGCGGCCGTATCGCGACCCAGCGAGCGTACGATCACCTGGGCATTGACCACGACGCGCCGGAACCGCCCAGCCCACAGGAGAACCTTCCCCTTCTTCCAGGGAGCCCAACGTGACTTTCACGATTCTGGGGACCGCGGCGGCGGAGGGCTGGCCGGCGCTGTTCTGTCCGTGTGCCGCCTGTGAGGAGGCACGCAAGCGCGGCGGCAAGGACATCCGGCGGCGAACCGCCTACCAGCTTGGCGATCGTATACACATTGACCTCGGGCCCGACACCTATGCGCAGATGCTGGAGTTCGGCCTGCGCTACGACCGGCTGGAGCATCTGCTCATAACTCACTCGCACGAGGATCATCTCTGCCCGGCGGAGCTTGGCTACCGCCGCCGGGGGTTCGCCGTCGCCCTGCCCGAGGACGCTATGATGACCATCTACGGCAACGAACAGGTTGAGGCGCGCATCCGGGCGGCGGGCCTGGAGTTGGAGGAGTGCAAGGCGCAGTTTCAGCGCACCAGGCCCTTCGAGCCTATTGACCTGGGCGAGGGCGTGACGGCGACGCCCATCCTGGCCGACCACGCCGGCGAGGAAGAGGCGGTCAACTACGTCCTCGAGCGCGAGGGGCGGACGCTTCTGCAGGGCAATGACACCGGCTGGTGGCCGGAGGAAAGCTGGGAGTTCCTTGCCGGTCAGACGCTGGACATCGCTATTACTGAGTGCACGTACGGACCGAAGCCGGGCGGGAAGCATCACCTGGGCGTGCACGAGGTGCTGGAGGTGCGGGATCAGCTTGCGAAGCTCGGGGCCCTGGCGAGTGACTGCCGGATCGTGACCACGCACTTCTCGCACAACGGCGGCTGGCTGCACGAGCAGCTCTGCGAGTTCTTCGAGCCGGAGGGCATCGAGGTCGGCTACGACGGCATGAAGCTGATACTCTGACGGTTGGCCCCAACCGTTCGCGCAGGTCGGCCTGCCTGAGGCCCCCACCAACCCACCGCCAGCTAGCCTATCTCCACGGTCGCACCGCTCTCCGCCGACTCGACGGCAGCGTTCATCACCCTGAGCACCGGCACCATGTCCGCGATGGTCGCGATGGCCGGCTCTCCCGCCTCGAAGCGCCGCAGAGTGTCCTCGACGTAGTAGGCATACATCACCGAAGGGTCCACGCCGGGAGTTGAGACGTGCGTGCCGTCGCGGATGAGGATGGGCGTATCTGTCACCTGCGCGCCGCCCACGTGGAGACGGTCAGTGGTGACGGAAAAGTACCGTTCGTAGCCCTCGGGCATCGTGTATGCAACCTCGCCAACGCCGACCGCATCGGTGTGTCTGCCCACCATCATGATCGTGCTGTGGTCCTCGATCTCCTCGTGGTAGAGGGCGTGGCTCCAGCGCGCCGTCACCTCGCCCACGTCGTCTATCAGATGGATGAAGAGGTCAATGACGTGCGGGCCGAAGTTGAAAAGCGGCCCCGCGCCCCCGGTGGCGGGATCGAGCATCCACTCGCAGCCGACCTCGCGGTAACGCTGGGGGCCACCCGCGAAGAGCCGGTAGTAGTAGTGGCAGGGCGCGCCGAGTTCGCCGGCCTCTCTCATCTCTCGCAGCTTCGCGGGGACGCCGTAGTAGCGGCTGACCAGCGCTGTGCTGGTGAAGAGGTCCTTCTCTACCGCCTCGGCAGCAACCGGCTCCAGCTCACGCCAGTCAATGCCCATCGGCTTCTCCATGTGAAAGGGCTGGCCGCGGCGGACGAGCTCGGCGGCGATCTCGGTCATGTCAGCGTGCGGGGCCGAGGAGAAGACCAGGTCCGCCTCCACCTCATCGAGTAGCTCGCGGAAGTCGGTATAGCCGGGGCAACTCAAGCCCATCTCGGCGGCTACCCGGTCCACGTGCTGCTGGTCAGGGTCCGAGATGGCGACGATCTCCTGACCTAGGTCGAGCAGCGCAGGTAGGTAGAACTCAGTTGCGTGCCAGTGACCGACGCCGATGAACGAGATTCTCATTGATTGTCCTCCTGAGGGCTCGGCGACTTGCTGTCGCCGCTGTCGGTGATCGGTGTGCTGTATTCAAGAGGGCCGCCCTCGCCATGACGCGTGAGCGGCGGCTCGCGCGCGGGCTGCTTGTGATTCAGCAGCTTGTCCATCATCTCCAGGCTGCCGTCCACGATCTGCTCGGCCTCCGCGTAGTCCCCCTCCGCGAGGGCCTGCCGCGCCTCCTGGAAGCGCGCGTCAAGCTCCGTGGTGTCGGCGTCCGTGCGCTTGAGGCGCAGGTAAGGTTCGGCCGCCATCTGCATCTTGGCGCGCGTGCGCTCCTCGACGCTCATGGGGCGCTCGGCCCTCGCACCAGCGCCTAGTCCTACCCCCGGCGGCCGCGGCCCCGGGGCAAGCACAGCGTTGACGAGTTCCTCTGCGAACTTGTCCTTGTACCTTTCGAAGTCCTCGTCGCTGAGCTTGCGCACCTCGGCAAGCACATCACCGATGCGCCCGCGCACTTCCTTGACCATCTCCTCCCGCGAGGGTGGCTTCGGCCGTTTGCCTCGGCCCTCTCGCGGCCCGCTGGCCTGCTTCTCCTTCTCCCCTATGTCCTTTGTGAGCATGCGCCGGCGAATGCCGATGCTCTGAAGCGCGCGCATGGCGCCGCCCAGTATCTCACGCACCTGCTCGGCGTTCTTTTCCCGGACCGCACCGGCCGCAGTATTGACTGACTTCCAGACGCGCGCGAGGTCGTTGTCCTCTGCGTGCATCACTTCCATCAGGCTGTTGGCGACGTACTCAAGGAAGGCGATCGGGGGCTGGTCCGGACGGTTGCGCTCCGCACGTCGGGGCTCAGGCCGGCGCCGGGGTGGACCCATGCGTCGGGCGTTCTTCAGGGCCGTGATCGCCTTGTCAATAAGCTCGCGCGCCTTTGGCAGGTCGCCGCGCTGGGCGGCCCGTTGCGCACGTTCGGCCAGCGTTGCGGCCGGCCGCACATCCCTGTGCTCGCGGCGCGCCTGGTTGAAGGCCTTCCCGAACTCCGCGAGCTGGCCCTTGATCTCGTCCGGGATATCCTCGCCGGTCTTGGCCTTAATCAGGTCACGGGCCTTGCCAAGCAGTTGGGTGACCCTATCCGTTTGCCCCAACCGCGCTGCCTCGATGATGGACTCGCGGATGCTGCGCAGGTCGTCTACGTTGAGGCCGCCCTCGCGGAGCCGAAGGCCGGTGCGCGCGAACCCAAGGAAGGCTTTCCAGAGGTCGGGGTTGTCGGCAAAGAACTTCTTAGCTCCCTCGGGCAAGTCCTTGGCCTCAAGCGGGCTGGGCATTTTGCCCGGCGGGGCCTCGCTCGCGCCTGGTTCGGTCCCCGTCAGGGGCGCTACGGGTGGCTCGACGCCAAGCTGCAGGTCGGTCAGGCCGGCGATGGCCATCTGCGCCTGCTTGTAGTCCCGTTTCTCCACTGAACTCTCCAGCCAGGCCAGGCGACGCCGAAGGGCATCGGGCGTGCCGGAGGTGGCAGCAAGGTCCGAGAGCGAGGTCACGCACATGTCGAGCGTCTGCACCGCCCCCTTGCGCTCGAAGTACAGCCTGCCGGCCACAATGATGGCGAAGACGCCGACAACCGCCATCACCACCACTCCCAGCGCAACGACAGTCGCCGCCCTCCGCGGCTCTCGGTCGGCGTGGTGTTCGTCCTCCGGAGGCGCTTCGTACGGTTCAGTGATATCAGCATCGTCCTCGGGAGCTGCCGGATAGCCAGTGGGTGGCGCGCCGTGCTCGCCCTCAACGCCCAGGCTGAGCTGCTCGGCCCCGGTCGGCTCGATGGCCTGAGTGTCATCCGGCGAGGGCGCCCGCTCGTTCGGAGTTGATGGCTCCTCAGGAGGCAACTCTTGGTCCTCGCGATGCGTGAAATCGTCCACGTTAACCACACTCTCCTGTTATGGCTGCGGCAACTCGTTCGGCATCGTGATGCGAACGAGTATCTCCAGCATTGATATGAGGTCGAGACGATTATGCTCGATGACAAGCTTCATCTGCCCCGCGTCCCCGCTCGCGACGAAGTCGTGGTAGGCCCGAGGGATGTCGGCGCCATCAATGTCGCCCCAGCGCTCGCGCCCGCAGAGTTCCTTCTCAAGCGTCTGCAGGCGGCAGTCATCCCACCGGCCCCGGAAGCGCTTGCGCACGACGTGGAGCAGGTCCACGTGGGACTCCAGCTCGCTGAGGCGCTCCAGGCGGTGATAGACGGTGCGCTCGCGCATGAGCGGGAAGTCGAAGCTGCGCCCGTTGTAGGTCATCAACACCCGGCGCCCTCGGAGCAGCCGCGCCGCTTCAGCGAGCATCGGCGCCTCCTCGGTGTAGTCCCTGGCCATGAGCTGGTGGACGACCGCATCCTCCGCCTGATTGCTTGGCCACAGCGTCAGGCCTACCAGGAAGATCGGCGCGGCCGACAGCCCGGCGGTCTCGGTGTCCAGCAGCGCGAGCTTGTCCAGGCTCGTGTCGCGCAGAGGCGCAAGTCGGGCGTCATCCGTCACCGAGGCCGCGGCGCGCAGGGCGTCAGGCAGGCGCTCCAGCAGCGAAGAGGCTTGCGGCAGCAGCTCTGCCGCAGGCGCTTGCACCAGGTAATAGCTGCCCTCCGGCCCGTGCATGACGTGGCCGGGCACGAGTTCCTCAAGCGGCCCGCTTGGTGGCGGCGGCGAAGCGGGCCGAGCTGACCGGCGCAGCGCGGACCGCACTGCGCGCTCGACCACGGACGATCCCGCCACGGCAGCCTGCGGGGCCTCCGAGGGAGCCTCGGCGCTGGCCCGGTCGCGCTCGGCGGCAGGTTGGCGCCCTTCGGGTCTGCGTAGTTGCCGCAGCAACTCTCGCGTGCGCCTGGACAGCAGCATGATATCCTTTCGCTATCCGCCTCCGGCGTCCACTCTTTCGAGCACGCCAGAAAGCTGTTCAGCCGTGCGCGCTTCGAGCGCAGCGACATAGCGCGCCTGGGCGGCCGCCGCCTGCCACTTCTCGCTGGCATCGTCCTGTTGGGCGAGCGCCTCGTGGATCTCTTGACTGAGCAGCGCGGTCTCTGTCGCGGCCTCGCTGCAACCCTGGGAGATGTCGTTCAGTCTTCCGGCAGCGCCGGAGAGAACCTGGGCCGCGTGCTGGAGGTACGCAACTCCCGCCTTCCTCGCGCTCAGATGCGCCGGCAGTGTGAGTTCAGCCCAGCGACGCGTCTGCTCGCGCTGAAGGGTCGCCTCCGGTGCCACGCACGATTCCAGGTGAGCCGCCAGCTTCTCGTACGCAGCGGCGCCGGCGGGCACCCCCTGCAGTTCGCGGCGCCGCATGACATCAACGGCCCTCTTAAGGGCCTCGCGGACGACCTCCGCCTCAGGCGGATTGCGCAGCCGGGCGGCGAGCGAGAACTGATAGAACGGCCCGGGGGCCATCGGCGTCATGAGTGCCCTGCTTGACGATGCCCAACGAGTCAGGAAGGTCTTCCTGCTGGCGGTGGCGTACTCCTGCCGGCCTGGGGGCATGAAATAGACCCTGCCTGAACTGAGATCGTAACCGGTGACGATGACCCAACTCGTAGGAGCAGCGTCATAAAGGATCATGACGGGATGTGCCTGGAGCAGCGCCTGGTGCACCGAGGCGAAGGCCTGTTCAGCATCCTGGCTCGACCAGACATTGCAGGCGAAGCCAAGGTCCTCGGCGACGGTCTCGAAGGGATTACCTACGAACACCCCCCGGCCCACGGTCGGCCTTCCCGGGTCGAACACGAACTGGAACGCAACCCCGGAAAGCGCCAGCAGCTCGTCGAGCGTTCGCGCTTCCCCTCGATGCGCCAGCAGGGAGCGAAGGGCAGAGAGCGCCTGAAGCTGTCCCGTGTCGGCGCCTGCGCCGTGAGGCGGGACGCCTTTGACGATGCGGGACTTGCGCTTCTCCTCCTCTTGCTGCTTTTGCTGGTCCTGCTCCCCCTTTTCGAAGTAGAGCCAGCCCGCCCGGCTCTTGGCGAGGGCGGCGCTGTGCGTGTCGGGGTAATCGGCGACAACCTGCCGGTAGAGAGCGACGGCTTTCTCCCGGCCAGCGCCCATGCGCTCGGTGGCGCGCGCCACCAGCAGCGCGGCCTGCGCGCACTGGCGCTTCTGCTTCGGGTAGTCCTCAATGAGCTTCTTTGCCGTCTCCGTGGCAGGCTTGTATTGCTCGCTGTCGAACTGCGCCGTGGCCAGCCCTATCTGCGCCCGCGCACAGAGCTGGGGCCGGCCTGAGAAGCGGCTGCAGATCTCGTCGCAGGTCTGCTTGACGCCCGCGGGATCGTGCAGGGCGGTCCGCTGGATCTCCATGACGTGCATCAGGGCATCATCGGCGTAAGGGCTCGATGGATACTTGTCTGCAAGCCAGCGATAGTCAACCAGGGCGAGGGAGGGCTTGTCCATCTCCTCGGCATGGACGTAGGCCAGCTTGTAGAGCGCATCGTCGGCGATCGGGTCGCGCGGGAACTCCTTGACCAGCGCCTCGTACTCCTTCGCAGCCAGCTCCACCTGTCCCTGGGCCAGGAAGGCCTCCGCGCGGCGATAGAGACGCTGCGAGCGGGTCGAGCAGCCGGCAAGAGTCATCGCCAGGACCGATACGACGAGCAGTGCCTCCCACCTCACAGGTTCTCCACCTCCTCCAGTGCCAGGGCGATGCGCCGCAGGGGCCGTCTGAGTTCATCGTTTTCGTCCGAGAGCGACCGGACGAAGTCGGCGAGCTGGTGCTTGAGAATGCGCTGCCTGATGAAGCGCAGGCCGCTGAGGTCGGCCAGGCTGTCGCTGTTCGCGACCTCCTCCAGGACCAGCGTCACGCGCTCGCAGTTGGCCGCGGTGACGCGCTCGGCGTCCGCCGGGTCCTCAAGCCGGCTGGCAGCGTCGCGCATGGCCGAGACGAGGTTCTGCTCGATGATGCGCGCGCGCAGGCACTCGTACTTGAGCTGGGTAAGCCCGTACGACCGGCGCGCCCGCTGCACGAAGACCGCAGTCCAGACGAGCGCCGCGATGAGTACCAGCGCGACCAGCGCGCCGTGAGAGGCGCGTCTGCGGGCGCGCCGGGTCGCCTGGATGGAGGCGGCCTGCTCATGCGCGAGCTCAGAAAGCTCCTGCAGGAAGTTCTCCGGTAACCTGAGTTCGTCGAGACCGAGGGTGCCATCCTCGCGCAGAACCGCTCGTTGCGCGGACCTGGCTGCGTCCGCGCCCACCCGTCCGGCCAACACCTGGAACATGATGCGGCGCGCCTGGTCCCGTGGGTTCTTGCCGAAGCGCCACCCGTGCAGCCTTGCCAGGGTCCGGCGCCAGCTCTCGCGCACACAGTCCTGAGCGCTCTGCTCGTCCGCCATGACCGTCAACGCCATAGCGTAGAGGCCGTCGGCGCAGCCGTACAGGAGCGCGTCGAGCGCAGCCGGGTCACCGCGCCGGCAGCCGGTCCTAAGCTCATGGTTCGTACCGGCGGCCATCAGTCGTCCTCCTGGAATATCGAATCCTTGAGGCCGGTGTTCACCTGGTAGTCAGAGAAGCTGACGGTGATGCTGGCCGGGTCGGGGGAGTCCCCCAGGACCCAGGCCGGCACCTCGCAGAAGATCCTGCTGGGCATCCAGTACTTGCCCTTCTGCTGCGTGTGCGTGAGGGTGATCGTAAGCGCCTTGGTGGCGCCATGCCAGATCTCGCTCTTCATCAGCAAGTAACGCTCCGCATCAATCCAGCACAGCACCCGTTCCTGGCCGCCCGACTCCTCCTTGGGCGTGAGCTTGACGCAGTAAACACGATGACCTTCGAGCTTGCCGCTGCCAACGAGGGTCGCGTTGGTATCCTCCTGGACGTGCTTGCTCAGGTTGCCCATCAGCAGCGCATCCCTGGGTATGATCGCCAGCCCCTCGGACTCTACGTGTATCTTGTCCGGGCGCTTGAAGTAGACGGTCATCTTGCGGGGCGGGATCTGGACATTCGGAGCGTCAACGGCGACCGTGACAGTCGCGATGTAGTCCTGAACGCCGCTCTGCGCCTGCAGCGCCTTGGTGACGACCTCCATGGCCTTGGGCGCATCCGCCCATGTGGGGGCGGCGACAATCAGCAGCGCCGCTAGTTGTGTGAACAGGCTCCGGCGGCTCAACAGGTCACGTCCCTTCGCGAGAACACCCAGAGTGCAACGAGTACCATGGCCGAGACGTACCCCAGCAGGTAGAGAGCAGATATCGAAATGCTGGCCGTGTCCACGGATGCCTTCAGGCAAGCCCTGTACATGGGCAGATTCGTGGTGAACAGGTAGGGCCTGATCTGCTCGAAGTAGGGCATGAACTCGATCATGCCGCTGACCAGCAGCACGGCGATGGTGAGGCCGGCGGCGGTCAAGGGGTTATCAAAGAGCACCGACAGCATTAAGGCAAGCACGCCCACGGCGCACATGGCGGCGGCGGCAAGCCCGTATCCCTCAGCCAAGCGCAGCAGGCCGGCCTGCGGACCCAGTATTGCCAGCCCGCCCCTGAACAGTACCAGGTCGCCCCAGCCGAACACGAGATAGCCCAGGGCCAGCGAGGACAGGCCGAGAAACAGCGTCACCGCCACGGCGTAGATACAGCCGGCCACCAGCTTGCTGAGCAGCACAGTTGACCTGCGCACAGGGCGGGTCAGCAGCGTGCGCAGAGTGCCGCTCTGTCTCTCTCCGGCGACGAGCCCTCCGACCACGATCGCGACGAGCACCGGCATCAAGATGACCATGGCGACATCCATGGCGGCGCGCGCGATGAACAGCGCCGTGATGGACTTACCAGCGACCACGAAGTCGGGGCCCAGCTCGTTCGCGACTTTGAACCGGTCCTGGTGGTAGTGGCTACCCCAGGTGAGTAGCCCCACCAACGCCAGCACGACGACGAAGCCCGCGTAGGTCCCGCGCTGGCGGAAAAGCTTGCTCAGTTCACTGCGCAGTGCTGCCCCCAGCCTCATGGTCAGTCCGCCGCTCACCCGCTCCCGTCATTGTCGTTCTCTGCCTTCTCTGCGTCAGGTCTGTCGTTGCTCTTGCCAGCTCTCATAGTCTCCAGGTAGAAGCTCTCGAGGGTCCTGTGCGCGGGTCTAAGCTCGTATACTCTGACGCCGGCGCGCACCAGGAGTTCGTTCAGTTGAGCCGAGTCGCGCTCCCCGCCGACCTCGATGCTGCCGTCGCCCGTAGCTGCCGCCATGACGTTGGGCAGGTCCGCCAGCACGCTGAGGGCCTTGCGCGCGTCATCTACCCGCAGCCGAACGGCTGGCCCTCCACCCGCTAACAGCCCCCCGACCGCTCCCTGAGCGATCAGCTTGCCATGGCTGATGACGCCGACGTCGGTGCAAAGCTGCTCGACCTCACCCAGCAGGTGGCTGGACAGAAAGATCGTCATGCCCTCCTCACTCAGCCGGCGCAGCAGGTCGCGGACCTCAGCCAGGCCCTCAGGATCGAGCCCCGAGGCCGGCTCGTCGAGTATGAGCAACCTGGGCCGTGGCACCAGGGCCTGGGCGATGCCGAGGCGCTGCCTCATGCCGTGCGAGAAGGTGTGAAGCTTGCGGTCCGCATCCTGGTCGAGGCCGACGAGTTTCAGGGCCTCCTGTATCTCCTCCGCGCGCGCGCCGCCGGAGAGCGATGCCAGCAGCCGGAGGTTCTGCCGCGCGGTCAGGTACGGATAGAAGGCTGGCTCATCAACCAGCGCGCCGATGCTGCGCCCCACGCGCAGCCTGTCCCGAATCGGCCTGCCCAGCACCCGAGCCTCGCCACCGGTCGGCCTCAGCAGACCCGTCAACATGCGTATCGTGGTGCTCTTGCCCGCTCCGTTGGGGCCGAGGAAGCCGAAGATCGCGCCGGCGTGCACGAAGATCGCGCCGGCGTGCACACTCAGGTCCAAGCCGTCCACGGCGCGGATGTGGCCGAAGTGCTTGGTCAGGCCCTCGGTCTCGATGACGCTGCTAGCGCTCACTGCTGCACGCCCCCTCATGGGCTTGAAGCATTATACCAGCATAGGCGTGGCTGCGAAAGGTGTTGGCGTTCGTTGCGTGGCGAGGGCTACCCTTAGCCCCCGCAGTCGCTGGCGCCGAGGAGGAGGGAATCGGCCACGAGCGGGGAAAGCAGCCCTACGCGCGACCTACCGGGTGTGTGCTACGGCCCTGCAGGGAGGTCTTGTCATGGATAAGGTTGGCGTCGGGATCATAGGGTCACAGTTCGTCGCGGGGATACACGCAGAGTCCTTCGCCAGGATACCGAACGCAGAGCTCGTGGCGGTCGCCTCGCCGACCGAGCAGCATGTGAGCGACTTCGCCAGCCGTCACGAGATTCCGAACCACTTCACCGACTACCGCGCGATGCTGGAGCTTCCCGAGGTGGACGTAGTGGTGCTCGGCCTGCCGAACTACCTGCACTGCCAGGCGTGCTGCGACGCGGCCTCGGCGGGCAAGCACGTCATCTGCGAGAAGCCGCTGTGCACGACCATGGAAGAGGCCGACCAGATGATCGAGGCGTGCGCCTCGGCGGGCGTCAAGCTGATGTATGCCGAGGAGTTGTGCTTCACGCCCAAGTACGTGCGTGCGAAGGAGCTAGTGGATTCGGGCGCGTTGGGCGACATCTACCTGATCAAGCAGTGCGAGAAGCATGATGGCCCGCACGCCGACTGGTTCTGGGATGTCGAGCTATCCGGCGGCGGCGTGACGCTGGACATGGGCTGTCACGGCTTCGAGTTCTTCCGCTGGATGCTGAATAAGCCCGAGGCGGTCGGCGTCTACGCGGACATGGGGACCTTCGTTCACACCGACCGCACGCGCGGGGACGATGACGCCATCATCATCGTGGAGTTCGAGGGCGGCGCGCGGGGGATGGCGGAGGAATCGTGGGTCAAGAAGGGCGGGATGGACGACCGGGCGGAGGTCTACGGCTCGGAGGGCGTCATTTTCGCGGACCTGCTGCGCGGGAATTCGCTGGTGACGTATTCGGACGTGGGCTACGATTACGCGGTGGAAAAGGCGGGCACCACGCGCGGCTGGTCGTTCACCATCTATGAGGAGGCCTGGAACTACGGCTTCCCGCAGGAGATGCAGCATTTCGTGGATTGCATCCTCAATGACGAGGAGCCGTTGGAGACCGGGGAGGATGGCAAGAAGGTGATGGAGATCATCTTCGCGGCCTATGAATCGGCGGGCACGGGGCGGAAGGTCGAGCTTCCCTTCACCCCGCCGCCGGGCAAGAGGCCGATTGACTTGTGGCTGGAGGCAAGCACGTGAGTCCCGTTATCCGTAAGGAGAGGCGGGACCCCGTTCCCGCCTGTGCCGTTATCGTTCGGAGGTGGAGCCGCTTGTGAAGAACGGCCCTCACGAGAACGATGGTGGGAGCCAGCACCTGAGCCCCCGTCGCCATCCGCACAGGCTCGATGACGACGCGTACCTTCGTCAGGGCGTCCCGGTCTTCTTCACGATCTGCACAGCGCACCGGCGCGAGTTCCTGCTGGAGCCGGGCGTCCCTGAAATGCTCGTAGAAGCCATGGACTGGAACGCCAAGCCGCGCGGGACGTGCATCGTGTGCTACTGCATCATGCCCGACCACGTCCACCTGATTGCGTGCAACACGCGCGAGGGCGAGGACCTGCGAGACTTCGTCGCAGCCGTGAAGAAGAGGGCGTGGCGGCTCTTCCGTGACGCGGGTCTGGAGCCGCCTTTCTGGGAGCGTAGCTACTGGGATCGCCACGCTCGTGCCTGTGTGGCGCTGGAGGCCCAGGTGGAGTACGTACTCAACAACCCCTGCAAGGCCGGTCTCTGCAGGCGGCCGGAGGAATGGCCATACCAGGAGTACCGCGGGTTCCACATCCCGAGCGATGACGAGCAACGGCGTAGGCGGGAACGGGGTCCCGCCTCTCCATGAGTAGGTGAGCGAACATGAGGCGCTGTGAACGGCTGTCCCTGACAATGGCCTGCCTGAGTCTTGGCGTCCTCCTGGCGGTGATTCCCGTGTCGGCACAAGTGTCGGACCCTACCGATTGGTCGGACTGGGAGAAGTACCGCGGTCAGGTCGTGCACCCCTGCTGCACCATCAAGCCCGCCGACCTCCAGCGGGCCCGGCGGAACATCGAGCAGTACGAGTGGGCGCGGAAGTACGCCGACGGCGTGCGTAGCTCCGCCGATTCCATCCTCGAGCGGCTCTCCCCGGAGTACCTGGAGCAGATGATCCCGTGGACCACGCCCGGCGGCGTGGGCCCCTGCCCGGCCTGCCGCGCGAAAGGCCTCCCCTGGCACCCGAACGGGCAGTGGAGCTGGTCCCCCGACCGCCCCGATGAGATCAAGTGCAGGGTCTGCGGCACGGTCTTCCCCAACGAGGAGTATCCCGAGAGCATCGTGCTGGAGTCCACCTGGGGGCGCGGCCAGAAGTTCAGCTTCTACGGCGGCGACACCTTCAAGACCTTCGGCTATCGCTACGAGCGGCCCAGCTTCACGGGAATGATCCGGCGGGCCAAGGTCGGCTACATGATCGGGAGGCTGCATACCCTCGCGCTCGCTTACGCGCTCACCGAGGACCCACGCTATGCGCGTGGTGCGCGGGACATCCTGCTGCGCTTCGCGGAGGTCTTACCGGAGTACCTGGTGCGCGCGGGCTACGGCTACGGCGAGTACTGCGGGATGGACCCGCACGCAGCCGCCAAGCATATCAGCGACCTGCCCGAGGACGAGTTGGTCTATCCGCCTAACAAGCCCGACCGCAAGCTCTATGCGGGCTACTGGGCGGCCAGCAGGCTGGGGACCAACGGGATGGATGGCGGATACGTCTCGATGCTCGCGGAGGCCTACGACTTGACCTGCACCGCCGAGGAGGACGGGCAGCCGGTCTACTCCGAGGGCGAGCGCATCCGCATCGAGCGGGATGTGCTGCTGGAGGCCAGCTACCTCGCCGCCTGCGACAACTCCATCAATAACAAGTCCGTGGGCAATCGCGCGGGGGCAGCGATTGTCGGCATGTGTGTCGGCCATCCGGGGCTGGTGCACTTCGGGCTGGATGGCTTCGAGCGCACGGTGAATGAGTGGTTCCTGCCCGACGGCGGCACCTCGGAGTCGCCCGCGTACGCCATGATGACCATGGGCGGCATCCGTAAGTTCGCGCTGGTCTTCCGCGATTACTCGGACCCGGAGGGATACGCCGCGCCCGACGGCTCCCGCCTGGATGACTTCAACGCTGCGCGCGATACGCTCTACGGCAACTGCTGGCAGGACCTCATCTGGACGCTTCAGGGCAACCTGCGCTTCCCGCCCTCGGCTGACTCGTACCGCACCACCGACATCAATTCCCAGTACGCCGAACTGATAGCCGTGGCCTATCCTACCGATGAGCACCTCGCCCTGCTGAAGGCTGTGAGCGGCGGCGAGGCGCCCGGTTCCCCGGGCGCCGCCATCTTCTACCGCGAGCCGGGCTCGGACACGCGCGAGGTCGCGCCTTTCAGCCTCCCCGACGTGGTCTTCCCCTACCTCTCGCAGGGATACCTTCGCACCGGTGCGACCGGCCGCGACAGCCTCGTCATGCTCAACGCCAGCGACGGGGGAGGCCACCATCACTACGACAGCCTGAACCTGTACTACTGGAAGGATGGGCGCGAGCTGCTCTCCGACCTCGGCTATCTCTGGGACCATCCGGACTCCTATCAGACCCGGCGCACCTGGGCGCATAACCTGGTGATGCTCGATGGCGGCGACCAACGGATGAAGGGCCGCGGTGGCAGCTTCCACCTGTTCTCGGTCACGCCGCGCGTCAAGGCGATGGAAGCCTCCTCAACCGCCTATGCGAAGGCGTCTGAGTACCGCCGCACCTGCGTACAGATAGATCACGGCGAGGCGGGGTCGTATCTCGTGGACATCTTCCGCGCGGCCGGCGGACACAAGCGGGAGTATGTCTTCCACGGGCCGAACAATGACTATCAGGTGAAGGGGCTCGACCTGGCCGCTCCGCCACCCGAAGAGCAGCGCGAAGTGCGCTTTGCCCTGCGCTTCCAGCTACCGGCCTTGGGCGAGGTCTTCGTGGATGACGTCGAGATACGCGAGGTGGCCGCGGATGGCGCCGAAGGCCCCAACCTGGCGCCGAATCCGTCGGTCACCGAGGGCGAGGAGGGCAAGCCGCCGCCCGGCTGGGGCTGCTACTACGGCGACGGCAAGGCTGAATGGGGAGTTGCTGCGCCGGGCCGGACCGATGAGCATTGCGCGCGGATCAAGGCGACCGCGCCCCATGAGAACGGCCGGATGAACGTCGCATTGATCTGCGGCGAGTCGGACGGTTACAGGGGCCCGAACGCGCTGCTGGGCAAGCTGGGCGCGACTTATCGCGTCCGCTTCTCGCTGCGGGGCTCGGCCCCGAGGGTCAACGTGGGCACCGTGGCCTGGCCGAATGACCCGAACTCGGCCGCTGACCGCCAACATGCCTCCGTGGACCTGGGCGGGCCTGTTGCGGCTGGCGACGACTGGAAGAGCTACCAGGGGACCTTCACCCTCGGCGCGAAAGGGCCGGAGCTGGCGAACGCGCGCCAGGCCGAGGGCACGCGGCCCTGGAGCATCGCCTGGGCGTTCGAGGATGACTACCTCTTTGAGGCCTTCGCGCCGGGCGCCCCGGGCGAGACGGTCATCATGGGCGACAGTTGGGGCCAGCGCGATCACCGCAACTCCGACCGCGGGGCGACACTGCCTTACATCGTTCGCAGGCGCATGGGGACCGAGGGCATTGACATCTTCGCCGCCGTCTTCGTCGGCGGCTCGAAGGGGGAGCCCCTGGTGCGCGCTGTCAGCAGGCTGCCGCTGCCCGATGAGGCGCCGCTGGACGCCGTGGCGCTGTCCATCGAGACCTCCCAGGGGACGGACGTGGTAGTGAGCATGACCGAGCCCTCGCTGATGACGGTCTCAACGCCGGCGGGGCAGGTGACCTGCGATGGCCGCCTCGGCGTGGTCCTTGAAGACGAGAGCCGGCCGTCTGCCGCGTGCCTCATCGCTGGGACCTTACTGGAGGCGGGCGAGGTGAGGATGACCTTACCTGAGGCCGCCCTCGCGGGCAACATCCTTGAGGTGGGCAGTGAGGGTGGGAGTTCCTGGTTCGTGGTAGATGCGGAATTGCCGGTGGATGAGACGCTGGTTGGCAGCGTGCTCTTTGCAGGCGATGCAGGCATCAGGCGAGGCTATCCGCTTCGCGGCGTGCAGCAGGTCGGCGGTCGAACGCGTGCCCTCACCAAGCTGGACCACGTCGGCTTCGAGGCCCGTCCCGCTGAGACCTGGGAGATACCGATGACCGCCGCCTGGGAGAGGTAGGCGGCGGATCGTTGCGAAGCTCGTGCGGCGCGTGCCATGAATACAGGGCCGTGTGAGCGCAGCGAACCCGGCCCGGGCACAACCCCTGCGCCTTGATACGTGTCTGCACACGCGCGGGCCTGCAAAGGATGGACCTGCGTGGGCCGGCCTCG
>JALGVE010000065.1 GCA_029820045.1 Candidatus Zipacnadia bacterium
TGCTCCTTGAGCGCTATTGCTTGCCTTATCAGGAGGCGCGACATTCCTGTCGCGCTATGCCGTCTCATGCCGCACAGGCTACGGCGGAATCGGCCGACAAGAATGTCGGCCCCCCTTACGAGAAAACCGATGCTGCTGGCGGTCCCGCGCCGGGGCAGGCGAGAGCGGGTGGCGCCTCCGGCAAGAGCCTCACCGGTACCAGAAGCTGACCGCAAAGGGATAGACCGCGCTCATCAAGTCCCGCAGCCGAGCCTTCACTGCTTGCTCCTTGCCCGGCCGCACGGGCGCCGTGATCATCAGAGATAGCCCTCCCGCGCCCGGTGGCCCCGTGGCTACCGCCCAGCAATGCTGGGTCCAGTCCGACTCGGTGCCCCCCTTGTGGGCGAAAACGAACAGCACAAGCAGGGCCCGATTCCCGCGCTCCACTCGCATCAACTTGGCGTTCAGGGGTCCGGGATGGGGAGCGTCGTCGGCAATCGGTATCTGCACAAGCCGGTCCCAGACGATGCTCCAGCCCTGTGAGGGGAAGCATCCCTCCGGCGTGTGCACGGTACGCCAACTGGCGCCGTAGATGAGGCTGACCTCCACCGTGTCCGGCGGCTCGCCGTACCGGATCGTCCGCATCTGGTCCGCTTCCAGGTAGGCCATGTCCTCGGGATCATTCGGCATTTCGTGTCCCTCAAGACCGAGAAGGGTCAGCGGGACCTTCGAGAGGTCCGCCTGGAAGCTGGCGGCCCTGGGGCGAAACGAACTCGCCCCATAGACCAACCCGACGCCGCCAGCCATCAGGGCGATGGCTAGAAGATATCTTCGCGCATCTTCTCGCATCCAAGCACCTTCGCTACCAGGAAAAGGCCAACCAAGCCTATTACGAACACCAGCACTCCCGAAAAGGTGTGAAAGAACCCCTCGGCTGCGGCCTGTCCAAATGACTTGCCCAGCATCACAGTGAGGGTTATCCGTGCCCCGTTGGCGAGCAGGGCCACCGGGAACCCCGCCGCGAACACCAACAGCCGCTTCCACATCGGCGCGACCGCCAGATAGGCGACCAGGGCCGCCAGCGCGGACATCGCAATGGTGGACTTGAGGCCGCTACAGGCCTGAGCCACCTCAAAGCTGTAGCTCGGCAGGGTGATGGTGGTGCCGTGGACCGTGAGCGGCACTCCCATGAAGGCCACCACACGTCCGGCCATTTGCGCGGCCCCGAGTTGAAGAGGAAGGGAGAAAGTCGTCACCAGCAGGCGCCCGGTGGGCACCATGAAGCCCAGAAAGGCTATCGGGAACGCCACCACCCGCGCCGCGTCCCATCCCCAGAGCAACACCACCAGGCCGAATAGCACGACCACCATCGCAAAGCCCTGGGGGAAGTTCACGTTCAGGTAGGTCGCGGCCGCGTGGATGAGCAGGCCACCGACAACAAAGGGGACACCCCACAGATACCTCGTGACCGCGGTTCGGGCCAGCTCGCGCCGGCGCGTGTAGATGAGATAGCCGGAGATGATCGGGATCAGCGGCCCATGCCCATAGTACTCGCTCTTGAGCCAGATGTGCCACATCCAAATGAGGTAGCGCCCAAAGCACGCGACCAGCAGCACGACCAGTACGATGAGCAGCGAGAGGCTCGTGGCGCCTCCCGCTGGTCGTTCCCCTTCGGTTGGGGCGCGCTGCTCTCCTGAGTGCATCGTAATCAGAGCCTAGCGGCGTCGTTTTCGTCGCGTGCGCTTTTTGACCGTCAGCCTGGGCAAGATCCGCGTCCTGCCCAGGTAGTAGACCACACCGGCGGCCGCGCCGACAGCCATGACGAGCAGACCTGCGAGCAGCGCGGCCGCATGACTGGCGACCAGGTCTATCGCTCGACCGATGCCTCCCCCCAAAGCAGCGAGGGCCAGCCCGACTCTGGCGGCCACACCCTTCGGCATCGCCTCCTCGGCCCCCAGGGCCGTGGCCGCCAGCGCCGTTACCAGTACGTGCGCAAGCCCGGCGACCAGTAGCGCCACCAGTGCTCCCATACCTGCGTACCTCGCGGCAGTCAGCGGGCGTAGCTGTCGGCTTCGCGACTTCCTTCTCACGCGCACGCTCTGCGACCAGTCGGCGCCGCACTCTGGGCAGCGGCTCGCGGTCACGGGAATCAGGGCGCCGCAGTAGCACTGGCGCACCTGCCTGCGCCCGCAGACCGGGCAGCGCGTCTCGCCCGCAGGCACCTCGGCCCCGCACGCATAGCAGGTTGCAGGCTGCTGGCTGGTGTCTATAACCTCGGCGCTCGTCTCGGCCGCGGGATCTGCCGGGGGATCTTCCGATGCCACTTCAGATGCCTCCAAGGCTGATCGCGCCACAAGGGCCCGCAATCAACGTGCAGCTTCGGACACAGCTCGGCACGGCGTGAGGTCCGCGCTTATTGCGGTGAGGACGTGCGTTCCAGGAGTATCCACCTGCCGTCGGCGAGCCGGGCTCTCACCGCGAAGTCGCCGCGGCGCACGTCGGTTTGCTGGGCTGTCCGCCACAGGTCGCGCCATGTGTTGAGCCCCTCGACCGCCGCCAGCCGTGACAGCCGTGGGCTCAGGAACATCCAGCGGAACGGGCCCACCGCATTCTCGACCTTGCGCAGGTCCAGCTCTGTCTGCGGCAGCCACAGGGCCGTCCTGTCCGCCTTCCATGCTACAAGCCAGGGGATGTCGGTCACGATCGCGCCCGTGGTCCGCTCTCTCAACTGTGTGCAGGCTGTGTCCAGCGCGCTTGGCGTCGCGCTGCTGGTGGGTTGGCCCGGGGTGACTGCCATCAGGAACGGGAACATGTGCGCCGCCAGCAGCACGACCACGGCCGCGGTCACTGCTCTGCCCTGCTTACGATGCTCCAGGTCCTCTGTCCTCTGTTGCAGCAGCCGCCAGAAGTAGGCCGTGGCGATTACCGTGATCACCGGTCCCAGTGGCGTCAGGAGCCTCGGCGCGGCGATCAGCAGGCTCAGCGCCAGAACTATAACCACGAACACGGCATATATCGTGTTGCGCCACCGCTCGAAGTCTTTATCCCCCAAACGAGTCAGGATCGCGACCAGGAAGAACGGTGTCACGAAGGCGCCAGCCAGCACCGCGATCCTCAGGTAGAAGACGGCCAACCCGGAGCGCACCTTCTCGAGAATCGCCTTGGGATTGTGCACGGCGAAGGCGACAGAGCCGGGAAGGTACTCGGCATAGCGCCGATACAGGCTGTTGCCCGGGTAGGCCCTGGTCTGGCCCAGGAGCTCCGTGCTGCGCAGCGTGAAGAACGGGTTCCCCGTTAGCCGTTGGTTTCGTATCAGCCAGGGCAGCGTGACCAGCAGCGCAAGTCCCAGGAACACAGCCGCTCGGGCCAGCCGCCGCTGCTCGTTCATCGTCACCAGGTAGACCAGTGCCGGCAGGCCGGCAAGCGCCCATACGTACTTCGTGAGGTATGTCAGGCCTAACAGCACTCCCGCCACGGCTACGAACACCAACTCACGCCGACCCGCCTTGGCCGCCAGATACAGCATGGTAAGCAGCCCTGTCACCAGCAGCGCGAGCAGGCTCGATTCCAGCCCCGATATCGAGTATTCGAGGAAGGAGCCATTGGTCATGTAGAAGACGGTTGCCAGCGAGGCGGTGCGCATGTCGAAGACACGAAGCCCCAGGAAGAAGACGAGGGGGACTGTCAGCACGAAGGCCAGCCCTGAAGCGTGCGCGGCGGCCTGCTCGGTCGGGCCCAGGGCGCGCATGACCATGCTGGTCCACCAGATATGAAGTGGGGGATAGGTGAGTTCAGGATGGCCCTCCACCTGCTGACTGTACACCAGGCTCAGCGGCTTGACGAAACTGGTGACGAAGCCGTCGCCGCGAGCCACATGCCTGGCTACTTGCGCATAGTCCAGGGCATTGATGTCGGTGATGCCACCGAACCGGCTGACGTTGAACACCAGATACACCAGCAGCGCGCCCAGGAAAAGCATCGCACCCAGGCCGATCTGGGGCCAGAGTTTCTCGTACCGGGATGGCGCGCGGCGCATTGTGTTATACCCTCCGGGTTGGCGCGAAGCAAAGCGACGGCATTGTAGCATATTCGTATTGCAGCGACAAGAAGCCGCCGCTGTCGGGCCTTAACGGCTGATTACGGGCCTGCCTTAGCCCGGACTTCGCCCCAGTTTATTTGACACGGAGGCTGGCTTGGTGATACATTTCCAAGGCCTGCTCCACGGTCACACACCCTCACAGTACGAGCTAGCGCACCACAACATCGAGGGGCTCTCCCAGAGGGCCTCTGTTTCATGTCTTTGTTTGGCTCTGTAACGCGCGCGATGGCAAGGAGCCACATTCGGCAATGAGCGCCACCCGGCCCGATGATGTGCGGGGCCCAGTCACCGAGCTTAGTCGCGACTTGGGCCTGTTCGATATCACCATGGTCGGCGTCGCGGCTATGATCGGCGCGGGCATCTTTGTGCTCACCGGCATCGCGGCTGGCACCGCCGGTCCGGCCCTGATTGTGGCTTTTGCTCTCAACGGCATTGTCACTCTGCTGACGGCCATGGTCTATGCCGAGCTGGGCTCCGCGATCCCCGAGGCGGGCGGAGGGTACTTGTGGGTGCGCCAGGGCCTGCCGGGGGGCAACGCCTTCATGGCTGGGTGGATGAGTTGGTTCGCTCACGCGGTAGCCGGGAGCCTCTACGCGCTCGGTTTCGGGGCCTATCTGGGCGAGGTATTCGCTCATCTGGGCATACCGACGTTCGGGATGGAGCCGCACCTGTTCACCAAGTTCGTGGCCGTGGTCATCGCCCTGATCTTCATCTACATCAACTTCAAGGGCGCCTCGGAGACCGGCACGGCCGGCAACATCATTACCGTCGGCAAGATCGCCATCATCGGCATCTTCATCCTCAGCGGCCTATGGGCGATATTGCGCGAGCCGACCGATCTGCAGAAGTTCGTGCCCTTCGCCCCAACCGGGTTTGGGGGGATATTCGGCGCGATGGGCCTGACGGTCATCGCTTACGAGGGCTACGAGGTGATCGTGCAGACGGGGGAAGAGGTCAAGGATCCTCGCCGCAACATCCCGAAGGCGGTGTTCCTGGCGCTGCTCATCGTGGTGCCCATCTATATGCTGGTGGCCTTCGTGTGCATCGGCGCGGTCACGCCCGACCCGGGCATGACCACATGGCAGTGGCTGGGTACGCACAAGGAGCTGGGCCTCCTGCGCGCGGCTGAGCAGTTCATGCCAATGGGCAGTGTGCTGCTGCTCATTGGCGCATTGTTCTCGACGATGAGCGCGCTCAACGCGACCACTTACTCCTCCACTCGCGTCTCCTTCGCCATGGGGCGCGACCGCAACCTGCCTGACTTCTTCGGCGCGGTCCACCCAAGGACCCGCACACCTTACCTGGCGCTGACAGTCAGCGGCAGCCTGATCATATTCATGGCTGTGGCGATCCCACACATAGAGCAGGTGGCGGCGGCGGCCGACATCATGTTCCTGCTCCTTTTCATGCAGGTGAACCTGGCGGTCATCACTATTCGTCGCAAGTACGGCGACAAGCTAGCCTACGGCTATCTGGTACCCTTCTTCCCCTACGTGCCGGTGATCGCCATCGCCGCCCAGGTAGTCCTGGCGGTAGCGCTATTCAAGGTCTCCCCGCTGGCCTGGTACGTCACCATCGGCTGGCTGGCTGCCGGGGCGCTGATCTACTGGGGTTACGCCTCCCGGCGGGAGCTGGAGGAGGAGGTCACGCCGGTGCTGCTGGAGCAGCGCATGCGCATAGACCGCGAGCGCTTCTCGGTCCTGGTACCGGTGGCGAACCCCAGAAACGTGGAGACCCTCCTGTCCGTCGCGAAGAGCATCCTGGAGACTGAGCCTGGAAACCTCCTGCTCCTGCACGTGATCACGGTGCCGCATCAATTGCCGATGAGCGTGGGGCGCGACTTCATCGAGGAAGCCCGGCCGATCGTGGACCATACGGCCCAGCGCGCCGAGCAGATGGGAATGACGCCGAACCTGCTGATTCGCGTGGGACACCGTCCCGCCGACGCCATCCTCGACACGGTGCGCGAGGCCAACGCGAACTTTGTAGTGATGGGCTGGCGCGGCCGCAGCCGTGACCCGCACACACTCATCGGCAAGAACATTGATCGGATAGTGAAGGACACCGATGCCAACGTCGTGGTCGTGCGGGGAGATGTGCGCCTGCCCGCGAGGCGTATCCTGGTACCGATTCAGCATCCGGCCCACGGTCACATGATGGCCGAGTTCGCCGCCTCGCTCACTACACACGAGGGCGGCTACATCGAGCTGCTGCACGTCGTGGACAACCAACTATCCACCCACCAGCGCGCCGAGCGCGCCACGCAACTCAGGCAGACGATAAGGGAGCTGGACACCACCCCGGACGAGGCCGAGCCGGGCCGCAGGCAGTTGCGCTTCCGCATACGCATCGTCGGCGGTGATGCCGTGGAGGAGATCGTGAAGGGCTCCGCGGGCTTCGACCTGGTTATCATGGGGGCCTCGCGGCAAAGCTGGCTGCGCCGCCAGGTCTGGGGGGACAAGACCTTCCGCGTCGCCGGGAGCCTTGAGACGCCGCTGATGCTTCTCAACTTGCGCAGCGGGCGACTGAAGTTCAATGTGTCGCAGTTCTTTCAGTTCTTCTGGGATATCGAGGAGGCCGAGACTGACTAGCGTACTCGGCAGGTGGGGGCGCCTGCCGGCGCAAGGGCCTTCAATTGTGCGTGCAGACGCCCTCCTTGGTTTCGAGAAATGTGGCAGGGTTCAGAGGAACGACTGCCGCTGACCACGGTCTCGGTCGCGAAGCGATGGCGCCGTGACGGAGGGCCGCACGAAGGCGCCGAAGTCCCGTCCCGCCCGATGGGCGGGACGGGCAAAGGCACCTGAGGTCGGCCCGCGTCTGCCACCACGTATCAGGCCGGACGCTACTTGGGGCAGACTGAGGCGCAGCGATTGTGCGTGGGCCGGCCTCGCACGCTTCTGCAGCCGCAGAAGCACACTCGGGCGGCTCTCCCCAGGGCAACAGCATCGCTCGCCTGCGGAACCATCTGCATTTCTGGGAACCAAGGGCCTCGTCTGCGCGGGACGCGCGGAGTCGGCCCATCGTCGGCGATAACCGAGCCCTGCGAGGTGCCATTTATGTCGCTCAAGGATCTCAAGGAAGCCGGCGTGCTCCTGCCCAGGGAGGAGTGGGGTACGCGCGAGCTGCGCAGCGCGGTCAACAAGCCCGCTCTCATCCTGGCAGGCCTGCTGGGGATAGTCGCGATCATCTTGATGTACCACGGCGGTGGCGGCGCTGTTACCTTTGTGGGGACCGGCCTGTTCCTGGCGTTCATGGGCTGGATTAGCTACATCTGTATCAGCGCGATTGACCGTCAGGCTGCCGAGTTCGAGCCGGGGCGCAGAGCAGGGGCCGCGGCCTCGCCCTCGGACCCAGACTCAACCTAACACAGCGATGACTGGAATGCGGTAAGCCATGCAAGAACCATCCGTCGGCGATAAGCACCATAAGCTCGGCTACGTAGAGGCTATCGCGATGGCGGCAGGCGCCACCATCGGTGGGGGCATCTTCGCGGTGCTCGGCGTCACCGTGGCGCACGCGGGCCATGCGGCTCCGGTAGCCTTCTTCCTGTGCGGCCTGCTGGCGCTGGCCACCGGCCATGCCTACGCCCGGCTTGCGGAGACCTACCGACGCGCCGGCGGCCTGTTCGTCTACCTCGCCGAGATGTACGGTGACACGCGCCTGGCCGGCACCGTCGCCTGGTACCTGATCCTTGGCTACATGCTCACCATCTCGCTGTATGCCTATACCTTCGGGCATTACACCGCGATGCTCTTCAACTGGGGCCCGCCCGGCCCTAACCTCCTGGCCATGAGCGTCGTTGCCTTCTTTGTCATTATCAACCTCCTGGGAGTGCGCGAGTCGGGCATTACCGAGGACATCGTCACCTACGGCAAACTCGTGATCCTGCTTGTCTTCGCCATCGCCGCTTTCAGGCTGTTCGATACTGAGATGGTTCGGCCATTCTTCAACCGTGGCCTGGGCGGTGTGCTCGCCGGCGGCGCTATGACCTTCGTGGCCTACGAGGGCTGGCAGGTGCTCGCCTACGACATCGAAGTACTCCGCGATCCCCCTCTCACCGTGATGAAGCGTTCTATGATCGCCTCGATTCTCATCGCCATGATTGTGTACGTGGTGGTGTCCCTGGCAGTGGTGGGCACCATGCCGGCGGCGGATATCGCTAAGTACGAGGAGACCGTGCTGGCCATTGCCGCGCAGCCGGTGCTGGGCCGGTTCGGGATGGTACTCATCATTGTCGGCGCCGCCTTCTCCACGTCCTCGGCCATCAATGCCACGCTTTTTGGCACCGCTCGCCTGACCCAGACCGTCGCCGACTATGACGAGCTACCCAGGTTCCTGGTGGGCAACAAGGGCGGTGACATCCCCGTGGTCAGCACCATTGTGCTGGGCGCCGGCGCCACCGTTTTCGCCCTGGCCGGCTCGCTCGAGCAGGTCGCGACCTTCGCGAGCGTCGCCTTCCTGCTGCTCTTTGCCGGTGTCAACCTTGTGCACCTGCGCGTGTCGGCCCGTCAGTGGTACGAGAAAGCTGTCGGTTATCTGGCCTTCGCCGGGCTGCTGGGCATCACCGGCGCGCTCCTGGTCTTCACCTACGAGCGCGACCTCACCACCGTGATGGTCGTGCTCGCCATCTTCGCCGGCACCGGTCTGGCCCGCAGCGTCTACGTCTATGAGCGCAACCGGCGACAGTTGATGGTAGCCCGCGGCATAGTGCGCGACCCGGGTACTTTCGCCCCGTACCGGGTGTTAGTACCGCTCCTGGACGGCGAGAGGGTCGAGCCGTTGCTGCAGATGGCCACGGCGGCCACCAAGCGCCATGACGGTGACCTCGTGCTGTTGAGCGTTCGCGCGGACGAGAGCGCCGCTCCCGAGGAGACCCTCGCAGTTACCCAGCAGAATCACGCATTGCTGGCCCGGGCTGCTTCCGCTGCCAGTGCGGCGGGGGTCCACGCCCAGACTGCCAGTTGGGTCGGCCAGCCGCCCGCTGAGGTCATTCTGGACGAAGCCCGGCGCCGCAGGTGCGACCTGGTGCTGTTCGGCTTCCCCGGCCCTGACGCTGAATGCCGTGAGACCGTGCGCCGAGTTGTGCTCAATCAGGGCACCGACATCGCCCTGCTCAAGGCGGAGCCCGGCCAACTCGATGACGTCAAGCGTGTCCTGCTCGCGGTCGGGCATGAGAGCGCCGCCAATATCACCATGCTGGCCCGGCTGGTGATGGCCGTGTCTCCCCAGGCGCAGTTCGACCTGGTGCATGTCATTCCCGTCTCGTGTTCCGAGGCCGATCGCCAGGCTACACTCAATCGCCTCCAACAGGTGGCGCGCGGCCACCGGTTGGAAGATCGCTGCCGCATCGAGGCGTTGCTCTCTGATGATGTGGTCGGCACGCTGGTCGAAAAGAGCGCCGCCTACGACATGGTGGTCCTGGGCCTGACGCATCAGTCGCTCCTGGAGCACTTCAGCTTCGGTGACATCACCATGCAAGTGGCTGAGGGCGTCGAGTGCCCCGCCCTCGTGGGTAGGCAGGCCCCCAGCCGCTTCCGTCGCTGGATGCGGCGGCTGGCGCTTCCCCCGGAGGTCCCAGCCGAGAGCAGCGCCGAGCCTGAAGCCAGTTCCCAGCCCGAGGATGAGGCGAATCTGAGCGACGCCGAGGTTCATTGACCACCTCCCCTGAGATTATTGCAGCTATGTGGCCGGGTCGGGTGCCCTTGGGTTGTCACAACAAAGGCGCCAGGAGCATCGGCTTTAGCTGGCTGGTGGGTGTGAAGTCTCCTGAGTAGGGCCGGGACCTGTGTCGCGCCGCATTGATTGAGAATCGGGCTAGGAAGCCCGACCTACGCGGGCCGGGAGCCGTTGGAGGGGCCGGGCTTTCCTGGCCGCCGAAGCCTTGGCGAAGGTGGCAGCCCGGCCCGCCAGACGCGATGTGAACGCCGTACGGAGGGCGGGGCTTCAGCCCCGCTGGCCGTAAGACGGCAGGGCTGTCCCCCGTCGTCCCGCCTCGGCGGGGCTATGGGGGACGACCCATAGCTCGCCGTAAAACGGCGAGCGACGGGTCGAAGTCCTGCGCTCCGTACGGCACGCCTTTGCTAGCCGCCGTGCCCCGTCCTACACTACTCACAAGCCGACTTACCCCCAAACCGATGCTCCTGCCAAAGGCGCAACGGCACTTGCAATGCGTGGCGACTATGATATAATTCCATCATGTTGCACCGGCGCTTGGCCGGTTGCTGGTGTCGTTGTTCGGCGGGGCGCGCCATACGAGCTGTCTCCTATGGTGTCCTAACGAACAGCCACACAGCTCCAAACCAACCATACGGAGGTACCATGTATGGCGACGGGCAGAGTGAAATGGTTTGACGACGCGAAGGGGTACGGCTTCATCGAGCGTGACGAGGGCGAGGACGTATTCGTTCACTACACAGCAATCGTCGGCGAGGGCTATCGAACGCTCACTGAGGGCTCCGAGGTGGAGTTCGACATCGAGGAGGACCCGAAGGGCCCGCGTGCAGGGAATGTAATTGTGACCAAGGCCGCCCCTGCACAAGACGACAGCAGCATCTGGTAATCGCAAGCCCCACCGCAGCAGCTAATGTGGCCTGACTTCGAACCAGCCGCGCGGAAACTGCCCGGCATCAGTAGGCGCAGGGCAGAGGGAGGGTACTACGCATTCCCGCCTGGGCCATTGGTTACGGGAAATGACGGGGCCCGGCCGCGAGGCCGGGCTTCCTAGTGTACTGGGCTGGAGCCGCCCGCCGGCGACTTACCGGTTCTCGTGAAGTGCCTGCATCATCGCCTCGAAGTTCTCTACCGGCGTCGGGGGAACGACCTGGTTCGAGCAACCCACGATGATCTGTCCGCGCTCCTTCGCCACGGCCAGCGCCGACAGGACCTCTTCCACGACCTCCTCACGGGTGCCGGTGTGCAGGGTCTCCGAGGCGACCCCGCCCAGCAGGACCAGGTGCGGATACTCATCGCGCAGGCGCGCCAGGTCCATCCCCGCGCGCCGGTCTATCTCGTAGAAGCCATCCACGCCTGAGTTCCCGAACAGGTCCTCAGCCACCGGCCACAGGTCGCCATCGCTGGCGAATAGGTGCTTACAGCCGTGCTCGTGGCAACCCTCAGAGATGATCTGGAGCGCGGGCAACATGCACTCGTGGAACGACTTCGGCGAGTACAGGGGTCCGTTCTTGCCGGCAAAATCGCCACCGCCGAACAGGTATTGCAGGCCCATCTGTGCCATGGCCTTCGGGTTCTTCGCGTTCCGCCTGGCACAGGCAACCAGGTAGCGCCGCACCAGATCAGGCCGCAGCACCATCGCCTCGAGCCAGACCCTCTCCCTCGGCACTGCCACGCCGACGCCGGTGCCAGGCACCGCGCGCCGCTCACCGTAGTACTCGACGGCTGCCTGCAGGTCCGGGTAGTTGTCCGGCGACGGCTGGTAGCTGTCCACGCCCGCCTCCACGGCCTCCACCCGCCGTTCGATGTCCTCGAGGGTCGGTTCCGGGCGAGGGCTACGATCGGTCTCCTGGTAAAGCTCGGTGTCCGGATCGAAGCGCATGACCCACCAGTCGCCGTCCTCCTCCCCGTAGAAGAAGGTGTGCTCATTAAGGCGCTTGGTGGGCTTCACCGGGTAGCGCCAGTAGACCGGTCGCACCAGGTCCAGGTCGAGCTTTTCGCTCACCTCCAGCACATCCCGCCGGGTGCGCTCGACAAACTCCTGATGGGCTTCCTCCCCCTGCCAAAGGGCCAGCGACTCGCGGAACTGCTGAATGGCGTGTCCCACATACGCCTCCCGCCCCAGTACATGGGAGGCAATGCGGGATGACAGGCCGGCGCAGTAGATGGGTACCTTGTCCGTCGGCCTGCCCTCGAAGGTGGCAACGACGCGCTCTTTGCTGGTCATCGGCTCACCTCAGGAGGAGCAGGTGACTGGCCCCGTTCTTAATCATCATGCGCTCTGCTGGCTCAACGCGCCCGAGAGCAGGATGATGCCCGCCACGATCAGCAGCGCGCCCGCCGCCTTGTGCACTGTCAGCGGCTCCCGCAGGAAGGCGATGGCCAGAAACGCTCCCACCAGGGGATAGGTCGAGGTGATAGGGATGACACGAGACGCATCGGCATGGCTCAGGGCCTGGTAATACGCCACCTGCCCGATGAAGCTGCCCAGCAGCGCACTGCCGATCAGCACGCCAACGAGCGTCCAGAACATGGGCCGCTCCATCTGGAACATCGCGCGCACTTCGCCGAACGCTCCACCGTGAACTGCATAGCCCGCTATGATGGCTGTGCCCACCAGCATTCTGAGGAAGACTGCCGTCCACGGCGACAGGCCCCTCGGGCCGACCAGGACTTTGTCGAAGACCGACGCCAACCCCCAGGCCAGCACCGTGACCAGACAGTATATCACCGCGGTCTTGCTCATCTCGCAGTTCTCCTCGACGCGGAAATGCGGTCAGAGACGGTGGATGACCTCGGCAAGCGCCGGCCACGCGTCCCCGTAGACTTCATAGAGGATGACCTCGGCAAGCGCCGGCCACGCGTCCCCGTAGACTTCATAGAGAGCCCGGTACTTCTCGTGCTGTTGAGGTCGCGGCTCGAAGCTCTTTCGCTCCTCCACCAGCGCCCCGACCGCCTCAGGCACGCTGTCCCACGCGCCCAAGGCCACGCCGCCGAGCATGGCCCCCGCCAGGCAGCCCGCCTCGCTGACATTGAGGGTCACGACCTCTTTGCCGGTAATGTCGGCCTTGAGCTGCAGCCATGTGTCGCTTCGGCTGCCACCGCCGGTCGCTCGCAGCCGGTCAATCCTCACGCCCGCCTCGGCGAGCGCGGTGATGTTGAGGTTGAGTTCATAGCAGGTGCCCTCGATAAGTGCCTTTATGAAGCGCTTGCGGTCCGTGTTGACTGAGAGGCCGAGGATAGCGCCCCTCGCATGTGGGTCGAGGTAGGGCGTCCCGGAGCCCGCGAAGTACGGAATCCAGAGCAGTCCGGTTGGCCCCTCGGGCAGGTCGGCGAGGATAACATCGTACACGTCACGGCCCTCGCGCTCGGCCTGAGCCAACTCAGCCTGTCCGAAGTTGTCGCGGAACCAGCGCAGGATATTGCCGCTGGTGTAGTTGAAGGCGATGGTCGCGTAGAGATCATCAACCACGTGCGGGTAGCAGCAGTAGTTGTGTTCCAGCATCGCCGCCGTCAGCACCGGCTCGTTGAAGGCTACCGTGATGCACTCGACTGTGCCCATGCCGTCCACCGCCAGGCCCTGCTCGATGATCCCCGCCCCGAGCGCATTCATCGGCTGGTCATGGCCGCCCGCCACCACCAGGCAGCCCGCCTCCAGGCCAACCTGCTCGGCGGCCTCGCTGCTCAGCTCCCCCACCACCTCACCCGGCCTGATGGGTTCCGCGAACGCCTCCGCTTCGATCCCGGCGGTCTCCAGCATCTCCGCGGACCATCGCTTCTGCACCACGTCGAAGGCCATGGTGCGGCCGGCCAGGCTCCAGTCAATGCGCGGCTCCAAGCCCAGCTTGAGGAAGATGAGGTCCGGCCAGAGCAGGTACTTCCAGGTGGCGGCGTGCAGGTCGGGCATCTCGTCGCGCAGCCACATGACCTTGTTGAGGGTGAAGCTCGGGTGCAGCGGCATCCCCGTTATCTCGAAGACGCGCTGAGGGGCCAGCGTCTCCCGCCAGCTCTCGGCCTGCGCGACGGCGCGGTTATCCGGCGACACGATGGTGTTGTACAGGAACTCCCCGTCCTCGCCGACCGGCGTGAAGGCCTCGCCCAGCGCCGAGATGCTCAGGCTCTTGACTCCGCCGCCTGCCTCGGCCGCAGCCTCGGCGATGACCTGGCGGGTCGCGGCCCACACCTGGTCGGGTCGCAGCTCGATCCAGTTGGGCTGGGGATAGACCTCGGGGTATTCCTGGTAGGCGCTGCCGCGCACCTGGCCCTCTTTGTCGAAGACCACTGCCTTCACGCCCGTGCTGCCGACATCGAGTCCCATCAACATCATCGTGGGCCCCTCCCTCGACCAATAGGATGGTGGCGCGGACATTCCTGTCCGCGTGCCCTTCGTGGAACCCGTCTACCCCAACCCTAGCCGTTCCGCCCACAGGTCGCAGACGCCCCGCGCCTTCGCCGCCGCAATGCCGGTGTATCTCGCCGGCTCGGCGAGGATGGCGCGGTGCTCCTGTGTGAACTGCTCCAGGTAGGGGGCTAACTCCTCGTCCTCGACCACCAGCTCGCCCAGGGATCGGCCGCTGCGCTGCGCCTCCAGCGTGAGCTTCCTGACCGCCTCGTGCGCGTCCGGATGCCCGTGGGCGGCGAGGAGTATGTAAAGCGGCTCGGCCGCGATCATGCCCTCGGTGATTGCCAGGTTCTCCCGCATCCGCTCCTCATCGGTCACCAGCCGGCTCATGATGCGGTTCATGCGCAGGGCGCTGTTCATCAGCCCCACGATAATCTCCGGCAGGAAGCGCTGTGAGGCGGAGTTGGACAGGTCGCGCTGGTGCTCCGAAATCTGGTCCGCGTAGACCGTCACCATGCGCGGCATGAACTGCTTCCACATGCTCTTGATGTTCTCAAAGTTCCACGGGTTGCGCTTGTGCGGCATGGTCGAGGAGCCGACCTGCTCGGCCTCGAAGGCCTCTGCGACCTCCGAGATCTCCGTACGCTGGAGGTGGCGCATATCGTCCGCCAGGTTCGCCAACACGCCGAAGGCCGAGATGAGCGCGTGGATGAAGTCGGCCACGAACTCGGCCTCGACGATCTGCGTCGAGTAAGGGGATGGCTCCAGGTCGAGTTCGGCCAGCAGCTCGCGCTCGAACTGCTCCGGGTCGTCAATCATCAGCGAGATGGCGTTGTACGCGCCGACGGCCCCGCTGATCTTGCCGCGCAGGTTGTCCGCGGCGGACCGGATCGCCTCAATACGCCCACCGAGCCGGCTGACGTACTCAGCGATCGCGAAGCCGAAGGTGATGGGTTCCGCGTGCTGGCCGTGTGTGCGACCGATCTGAAGGACATCCGCCTCACGCCGCGCCAGCTCTATCAGCGTCTGCTCCAGCCGCAGCAGCGTGGGCAGGATGGCGTTATGCGCGGCCTGCTTGAAGCGCCAGGCCGTGGCGGTGTCAATCACATCGAAGCTGGTCAGGGCGAAGTGAATGTAGGGCTTCGCCTCGTCGCTCACGTGCTGCTTGATGGTGTTGACCAGGGCGCGGATGTTGTGATGGATGCGCCCCTCCTCTTCAGCGACCTCGGCCGGGTCAATCTCCTGAGCCGCGCGGGCGACCTCCTCGGCGACCTGCTCCGAGCAGATGCCACGCCGCGCCAGCACCCGCACCGTCGCTGCCTCCACCATCGCCTCCGACCGCACGCGCGCTCTCTCGGTCACGTAGTCTCCCAACAGCTCCTGCAGTTCGTCGCTCTGCAGGTAGTACCGGAAGTCCAGCGGGGAGACGCACTCGAATATGTTCATGACTAACCTCCCGCTGCCAGCTTTGCCGCAAGTCGCAGCTCTTTGTCTGTCTAGCGGCCCATCGAAAGCGGATGGCCTCGGTTCGACGCCGTGCCGTGCAGCGGAGGGGCCGTCTGAGGACGCTTGTCCCGCGACTTGTGCCCCGAAGCCTTGGCGAAGGGGCAAGCAGGAGAAGCGACCGAGGCCGGCCCGCGCATGTCAATACCTGCAAGGTGCACTGTTGCCTGCTGGCAAGTCGGCAGCCCGGTCATCTGCGTGGGGCGGTCTCACCCCGCCCTCTGGGCGGGGTTCGCGCGGCCCCTCCGGGCTTCGCCCAGGCTGTGGCGCGCAAGCCGTACCCCCAACGGCCAGGCGGAACGCCAAACACGTGCGGAACTCCAATTCAGTTCGTAGACAAGGCTGTCTTACCTGACCGGCGGCGCTCTTTCCTGCTGGCTGCATCGCCACAAAGGGCGAAGTGCCCCGATCGCCGGGCGGGTGAACAGTGACGCGCCTTCACCGCACCCGCACGAAGGCGGCTCCCTCCGGGTACTTGAGTTCGTCCGTGACCGCCGGCTGCTTGGGCCCGCCCTCGGAGGTGAAGACCGATACCTCCAGCTCGTCCCTGCCGGGCAGCCGCAAGACCGCGCCGGGCGTGTCGCAGTAGAAGTAGTAGTCCGGGCCCTCTCGCACCAACTCCCAGCTTCCGTTCGCCAGCCCCACCCAGGCCAGCTCCGTTCCCGCCAGCGTCACCTTCGTGCCGCGCTCGCTGATCTTCCCTCGCGTCAGCACGGGCGTCTCCCCCACCGCGGTCAGCGCGAGGATCGCCCGCTCGGCCTCGCCGGCGTGGAGGGACTTCTTCTCGCCGCTGTTGACCGCTATCGTTACCATCTTCAGCGCCCAGTGCTCGGACTCCTCCGCGCTCTTGCCGTCCAGGCTCAGCCAGTAAAGCACGCCGATGGGTGTGCTTGTCTGGACCGCGAGCTTCCCCGCGGCGCTGTCGGCATTCTCAAGCGCGCCGCCCAGGGCCTGGAAGGTCGGCGTATCCACGCACAGCAGTTCAAGGTCCTCCATGCGCACGATCTCTCGCGTATCCGAGACGAACCGCTTCTCGTCCACGTACCTGTGAGAGATGTTCTCGTCGTAGAGCTGCCCGAGCGCGTCGAGCGTTACCCGCAGCTTGTCCTGCGGCTCCAGCGCATGGAAGCCCCAGACATCGCGCTTCGTGTCGCGGAAGCCGAAGCAGCGCTTGCCCTCGGGCCCTCGTCCGATGGGCCGCAGGCCCCGGAACTCGACGTCCGGCAGGCTGAAGCCCGGATGCGTCGCGCGCTCGGCCTTCACGCCCGCGTCCATCAGCGTCCCCCCCCAGGTGAACATGACGCTACCGGCTGGCATCGTTTCCACCTCATAGCCGCTCTTGTCCACCAGCGTGGCGCCCCGCACGCGGTTCAGGAGGTCCTCGGCGCGGTTCTCGGCGCTGATGACCGCGCGCCTACCGACATAGGTGGCGCCGCTGCTCAGCCCTGAGGACACCACCAGGTCCACGTCCTCATCGAACCGGTCGTTGAAGAAGCTCCCCCTTATCCGGGCAACGTCCCCGGCCCGGTACAGCCGGCGGAACTCGCTGTCCGCGCCTGTGAAGAAGCTGTCCACGTACGAGAACCCTACGGTTATCTGCCGCCGCGCGCGCGCCACGTCCCGGCGCAGGTACACGTGCGCGCCCATCCCGACCAGCCCCCAGCGCGTGGGGTCGCGGCTGACATCAAAGAAGTCGAGGTGCCGGGCCTCGGGGCGCGTGTCGTAGGTGAACAGGATCATCGCGTCAAGGTCCTGCAGCGCCGCGTAGGCGAGGGCTTCCAGCATCCCCGCCGCGCGGAACTTGTTCGGCCAGCAGATGCCCCACTCCCGCACCACGAGCGGCCGGTCGGCGAGAGCCGCCAGGCCGACGCTGGGTACGAAGGCCTCGATGCCCTTGTCGCCCACGGGGTTGCGGTTGACGAAGTACATGGGCAGGCGCCACTCGTTATCCCGCAGGCGTGGGTGGTCGTAATAGAAGTTGGTCGCCATGAAGTCGAGTTCATCGTGCGCGGCACGCAGGTCGGCCGGGCACTCGAAGTCCGTGACCGCGCTGATGGGCACCCGCACCCCGCGTTCGCGCAGGAACCGCTTCATTTCCATGAAGTAGTCGCGGTGGAGCGAGTTGAAGAACAGCGCGAGGTCATTCATCCGGCCCGCCCCGCGCGCGCCACCCTCTGTAGGCGAGGGTAACCGATGCTGCGACGCGCCGTCGGGCGACAAGCTGACGGCGCCGTCCTCAAGCGACTCGCCCGCGCGCAAGGCACAGTGCCCCCGCCAGTCGGTCCAGGCCTCGCGCAGCGCCGCCGTGTCACCGTAGGTAGCGCGCAGCCAGAAGTTCCACCTCCGCGTCAGTTCCTCCCAGTAGGGCGAGAGCAGCTCCTGGCCGCGCTTCTGCGCCCGGAACAGGCCGTTCTCGTCGCACAGCTCAATCATGCACACCGTCGGGTCCGCCGCGTAGCTCAGGCCGGTCTCGGGGTTGACATGGTCCACCAGCAGACGCCGCGCGTAGTCCATCTGCAGCTCGATCAGCCGCTCGTTGAAGAGGGCGTACGGCTTCGCGCCTCGGCCCAGCCTGCCGGCCTCAAGCACACCCTCGCTCTCTGCAAAGGTGCGGAAGTCCAGCAGGTCGAGATAAACGTGGAGGCCCCGCTCGCCGCACTTAGCGATCCAGTGGTCCACCGCCGCCAGCTTCTCCGGGTCGAGCCGCTCGTCCGTGCCAGCGCGCTCAGGGGGAAGCAGACCGGTGACGCCATCAATGTGGTGCAGCCGCACGAGGTTGAAGCCGGCGCGGGCAAAGGTCTCTATCGCCGCGTCAATCCTCTCCGGCGGCTGGAACACGGCGCCCTTGGCGACATTGATGCCCCAGAAACGGCCCCGCTTGCCGTCCTGGAAGTACAGCTTCCCGTCGCTGCCCGCGAAGAGGAAGCCGTGAGTATCGGTCGGCCCGTCAAGGAGGTAGCTGAAGTCCACGAGGCTTGCGTCGGGGAACTGCGTGCCGTTGACATCGAGCACAGGCGCTCGCCCGTCCGGGATGCTGGGCGCCTCTTCCTGCCCCGCGCTCGCGATCGGGACCGCCAGCGCCACGGCCGCGGCGACCACGAGCCAACGGCGTCGGGCTAGAAAGCCCGACCTACAGCAACTCCAACTTAGGAACCTCACGCGTAGGTCGGGCTTCCCAGCCCGATTCGCCTCACCAAGAACCCAACGGCGTCGGGCTGCGGAGTCCGACCTCCGCGACGTCTGCGCCTTGGCCTTGCCGTTCCCCATTGCGCATTCCCTATTACCCATTGCCAGCCGTTACCGCCGAAACTGTGTCCATCCTCAGCCCCAAGCGCTTCAACCTTGGTAGCAGCGCCGGGAGGGCCTGCTGCGTCTCGTCGTAGCCGTTGTGCAGTAGCACGATCCCACCACGGCGGAGCTTGTGCGCCATCGCCTCAGCGATCGCGGGGCCGGACTTGTCAGGGTAGTTGCCGATGTTGTCCGTCCAGAACACAGTGGTGAAGCCGCAGGCAGCGGCGGCCTGTCGCACCTTGTCGTCGTAGTTGCCGCCGGGGGGCCTGAAGAGCGTCACTGTCTTGCCGCAGGCCTGTCGAATTGCCGCGCGGCTCTTTATCAGCTCTTGCTCGATCTCCGACGGCTCCAGCTTGCTCAGGTCGGAGTGGCTGTAAGAGTGACTGCCCAGCTCGTGGCCCCGGGAGGCTATCTCCTGCACCAGGTCCGGGTACATCGCCGCCTGCTTGCCGACCAGGAAGAAGGTCGCCCGCACATGGTAGCGGTCCAGCAGTTCCAGTATCCACGGGGTCATCACCGGATGCGGGCCGTCGTCGAAGGTGAGCGCGACGCTCCTCGGCTCGCGCGGCAGGTGTATCTCGCGCGGCGCTCGCAGCGTCGGCAGGCCGATGCTCCGGTAGCCGAGCAGCAGGTCTGCCCTGATGCCCGGCAGCGCCGGGTCGTGCGCGAAGGCGTACTCGTAGGCCGCGACGCCCTCGTAGGACTGACCCGAGGCCAGCAGCGCCCGCCCCAGCAGTTGCAGGTTCGCAAGCGGCGCCGGACGCAGGGTGAGCAGGTTGATCAGCTCCCCTCGCGCCAGCCTGCGCTGGTCCCGCTCCTGGCTCGCCAGTGTGCGAGCGCCGTTCTCGACCTTGATGAGTATCTTGGCGCTAGCGATCGTGCGGCCGGTGTCGGTGTACCCCTCCGCCTTCAGCTCCCTCAGTCCGTCCTTGACCTGCCGGGTATCAACCAGCACCCGGAAGGGCCGCACATTGCTGACGGCCATGAAGCGGTTGTCGAGCAGGAGCGCGATGTGATCAATGGCCCCGGCGCCATCGTCTTGGACCATGACCTCGATGGCGCCGCTGACCGCGCTCCCGCCGGAGGGACGGGAAATGTAGAGTGCCCCCGAGGGTCTCTGCGCAAAGACGCTGCCGCTGCCTGCGGCGTCCTGGGGAGGGGCCAGGGCCAGCCGGGTCTCATCCGAAAGCCCGTGCTCGTCCGCGTACTTCGCGCCCGGGCACATCAAGGCCGAGGGCACGACGAGCAGCCCCACCGGCGGCTGGTCGGTCTCATCGTCGTTGCCCGACAAGGCCTTGATGGCGTCCCCGTACAGGCCCAGGCCGATCAGGGAGGCAGCCAGGGCGTGCCTCGCCAGGGCGTCGTGTGGGTCCTCGGTGGCTGCCCCCTCGGCCGCGGCGCGCGCGCTCTGATACAGGCCCAGCCGACAGGCCAGGTACGCCTCGCTCGCTCGCAGCCTCGCCCGCCGCGTCTGCGCGGAGGTGAGCGCCTGCCGATAGCTCAGCATCGCCTGGTAGCAGTCACCCCGCACGTATTGCGCCGCGCCCTGGCCAGCGTATGCGGCCGCCATCTCCGGCTCCAGCAGACGCGCCCGCTCGAACCTCTCAAGAGCTTCATCGGGCTTGCCAAGCTGCAAGAGCGCGGCGGCCTCCGCGACCACCGCCTCGGCACAGGTGTTATCCGAGGCCTCTGCCAGCCGGAAACTCGTCAGTGCTTCCTCGTAGGCTCCCCGGTACATGGCCTTGCAGCCGGCCACCAGGTCATCGCCCGTCGAAGCGTGGGCCGTGCCGGCGGCGATGGTCAGAAGCAGCATCAGGAGGGCAGCATGCACAAGCGTGATGATGCGCGAGAGTGGCGCAGGTGGGCTGTTGCTCGGTACGACAGGTGCCCTCACCTGTCGGCGCGCCGAAGGCGCGCACTGAGGCGCATGTGTGCAGGCGAGGGCGCCTGCGCTACCATGACATGAGCGGTAAGCCTGCATCTTCATCACGATTCTAGGTGCTCCCCATCATGCCCAGGCGATCCGGCAGATTATGCGTGCTCCGGCGGCTAGCTAGCACAGTGTGACCTCTCCAGCCTCGAACTCTCTTACCCGACCGGCAGTATCTCGAAGCAGCAAGGTCCCCGTTCTTCCCCACCCCATCGCCTCGCCGCAAATGCTCTCAGACCCGGCGATCACACATACCTCGCGCCCGACGGCGCAGTCGAGTTCTTCCCCTCTCTTCACTATCTGGCTGGCGTCACCTTCGCACAGGCGCAGGTAGTTCTCGTCGAGCCGGCGCAAGACCGCGCGCAGCAGGGTCAGGCGTGCCTCGGACCTGGGGCCTCGCAGCCTGTCGGAGAAGAGCCCGGCAGACGACGAGATGCGAAGGGGCCGTATGCCGTGTGGAGGGGCCGCGCGAAGGCGCTCCCGCCGTAGGCGGGAGGGCCTGAGCTCGGCCCACGACGACAGGGCCGGCCTCGGCGACTGCTGACGCAGTGTCCGAGGCCGGCCCCTCCATCCAACGGCAAGCTCCCTGCCGCCCCCCCGTGCCGAACTCCTCAAACAGGCTGGTCGAACGGCGGACGGCGTAACGAGAAAGGTGGCCGTCTCACGGAGTTCCTCCGGCAGGTCCGCCGGATGGCCGATCACGTTGATCCCGACGCCCACTGCGCCCCCCCAGCATCAGGTCGTTTGGCCACTTGATCTCCGCCGGAAGCTCCAACTCCGCGCGTACCGCCTCAGCCACGGACAGCGCGGCAGTGGCCGTGAGCAGGCCCTCTGCGCCTCTCGGCGGCCTGAGCAGCACCGAGAACAGCAGACAACCTCCCGGCACATCCAGCCATGTGTGCCCCAACCGTCCTCGCCCGGCGGTTTGCGTCTCGGCGACGACCACGAGGCCCTCGCCAGCGCCTGCTTCGGCTTGTCGGAGGACCTCTAGGTTGGTGGAATCGATTTCCTCGTGAACTTCAACTGCCGGCACGGTAGCACAGGCGTCCTCGCCTGTGCCCGAGAGCGAGGAGCCGACAGGCGGGGGCGCCTGTCGTACCAATCTAACACCAACCACCCGCGTGCCGAGCCCCTCAGTGATCCTGCGGGCATCAAGCTGACTCATGGCCCCCAAGGCCTTCCTCCACCAGCTCGCAGATGATGTGCCCGACCGTGAGGTGGACCTCCTGTATGCGCGGCGTGTCCTCGACCGGCGCACACAGGCACACCTCAGTCAGGTTCTTGAGGGCGCCGCCTCCTGGGCCGGTCATGCCGACCGTCCGGACACCTTTCGCAGTCGCGGCGCGGCACGCCTCCAGGACGTTGGGGGAGTTGCCGCTCGTGCTTATCGCCACCAGCACGTCACCTGGGCCCAGCAGCGCCTCGACCTGTCGCGCGAAGGTCTGTTCATACCCGAAGTCGTTGCCGATGGCCGTGAGCACCGAGGTATCGGTGGTGAGCGCCAGCGCAGCGATGGCCGGCCGGTCCTTCCTGAAGCGCCCCACCAGCTCGCCCGCCAGGTGTTGAGCATCGGCTGCGCTGCCACCGTTGCCGCAGAAGGCGACCAGATGCCCCTCACGCAGCGCGCCGATGACAAGCTGAGCCGCCGCAGCTATGCTCTCAGGCATCTCCGCGGCGGCCCTCTCCTTAGCTCTGGCGCTGGCCAGCAGCGCCTCACGTGCTCGCTCTATCATCTCCGACAATCCATGCGGCCTAGCTAACGCAGGAGCGCGAACATCTCGGTCACCCAGTAGTCGCCATGTTCATTCACGGCGATCCCCACCCCGACCTCCTGCACCTTGTCCCAGAGAATGCTCTCCCGATGCTTCGGACTCTTCATCAGGTCGGCGTGGGTCTCAGCGATCTTCTCGGGTGAGAACGAGTAAAGAGTGCCGTACCTGCGCGCCAGGTTCTCGGCCAGCGCGCGAGGCTTGCAGCCATAGACCTCAACAAACCGGTCCAAGGAGGTCGCATGTCGCTTCACGGGGGATGTGTGGCTGAAGTAGTCCAGCTTCATCATCTCCACGCTGTGGTCTCGCGCGCATTTCGACAGCTTCTCGCTGGGCTTGAGCACGCACAACCCGCGGGTCATCCGCTCCTGGTTGATGAGGTAGATCATCAGCCCCTCAGCCTCGGCAAGCTGAACTATGAACGGGTCCGCGCTGTCATTCGCCTGTGCCAGCAGGCACAGGAGCTGGTGGGTGCGGTAGGCCTCTTTCGCGCTCTCCGCCTGCCCCTGCATCTGATAGAGTCTGCCCAGCAGGCCTCGCGGCTGCGCCAGGGCCGGGGCCAGCGCCACCGCTTGTTTCATCGTCTCTATCGCTCCGCCCAGGTCATCCAGGGCTTCCAACCCTTGCGCCTCGGCGATGAGCCGTTGGGCAAGTCGCAGGCGCTGCGGGCCGCTGAGCGTCTGGTTGGCGTCTTGGGCCGCGCGCACGCTCACACACGCCGCCGCAATGAGCGCCGCCATCAGCATCCCGCGAAATGCGCCGCGTGCCTCGATCAAGCTCCTGAACCCCCTTGCGCCGCTTCCGTCTCCAGCGCGGCCAGGCGCCGCTCCGCCGCGATTGCCGCCGCGCCGAGGGCCACGACCAGTTGCGGCTCCTCCGGTACGACCAGCTCCATCTGCAGAACTGCCTGCAACTCGGTGGCGATTGCCCGGTTCTGCCCAACACCGCCCACCAGCATGACCGTGGGCTGCACCCCTATCTGCTGGGCGAGATGCGCGGTCCGCTGTGCTACCGCTCGGCACAGCCCGGCGGCTATCCGTGAGGGCTCCACCTCTCTCGCCAGCAGACCCACCACCTCAGACTCCGCGAACACGGTGCAGGTTCGGCTGATGGTCACCGGCGACTCGGCGGACATCGCCAGGTCATCAAGCTTCTCGACCGAGGCGCCCAGCGCCTGGGCCATCACCTCGAGAAACCGCCCGGTCCCGGCCGCGCAGCGGTCATTCAGCGCGAAATTCGTCGGGTAGCCGTCCTCGTCGAGCCGCACGACCTTGCTGTCCTGGCCGCCGATGTCAAAGACCGTCCGCACCGCCGGGTCCAGCAGGTGGGCCCCTCGGGCTGCGCAGCTTATCTCAGTCACGCTGCCCTGGCTATGTTCCAGCCCCTCGCGGCCGTATCCGGTGGAGACAGTAGCTGCCAGGTCGCTGGCCACCACTCCCGCCGCGCCGAGTGCTTCCGCCAGCGCGGCCCGCCTGGCTTCCGCCGGTCGCGGGCCGCTGGGCAGGCACACGCTGGCGAGGATTCTGGAGCTGTCCGCCTCCAGAATCACCACCTTGGTCGCAAGCGACCCTATGTCCACGCCTGCAGTCAGCATACCCGCCGCTCCCCGTAATCATCGCACCTAACGAAAAAAGCGTCCGGCGCTCCTGCGCGGCCAGGTTCCTCGGGGGCAGGACGCAGCGTACCAGGCGGCCTGCCGCCCATTGCGGACCGGGAGCCGCGAGGGGCGGACGCTTCTGCGTGAGCAGGATTATATCAAAGCGAAGTGCGTAAGGTCAACATGCATGGCGGCAGCGCAGGGGCACCGGTTTTGCGAGGCAGGCTCGGGCTGTGGTGTAGGGCGAGGACCTGTTTGTCCCCCGTAGCCTTGGCGAAGGGGGGTGCCCCGCCCGCGTGGGGCGCGCCACAGGTGCGCGCCCTACATCGCGATCGGCACGGCACCCCGCCGAGGGCGTCGAGCGGCAGGGCCATGAACGATGCTCCTGTTGCAGCGGGGCGCTTCGCCTGCGGCGCGGCCTCGTCTCAGTCAGCCCAGCCTCCGCACACTGAAGGGGAATCTGTACGCCCGGAGAAGAGTCGCTCCGTGAGCCAACCGACAAACCTGCTTCTTGGGAGGGCATAGAGATGGCAGACCCGAAGCTGGGCCTACAGCTCATCGTCTACGGCGGACGGCAAGACGACGACTTACGGGGCGTGCTTGAGGAGGTCGCCGAGGTCGGCTACGACGGAGTCGAGATAGGCGCGAACTTCGTGGACGAGGGAGGCGTGGACCTCGTGAAGGGCGCCCTGGATGCGACCGGGCTTGAGCTAGCCGGCCTTCACGCCGGCTACGCGAGTTACACAGACCCCGAGTGGCTCGGCCGCGCGATTGACTTCTGCAAGGGCTGCGGCTGCGAATACCTGATGTGCTCCGGCGTCTCTGACCGGGAGTCCCTGCAGGGCTACCTGGATTCCGCGCTGACCTTTAACGCCGTCGGCGAGCAGTGCATGGAGGCGGGCCTGGTCTTCTGCTATCACAATCATGCCTGGGAGTTCGAGAGCTTCGACGGGACGAAGGGCATTCACGCCCTCATCAACGCCACCAAGCCCGACCTGGTGAAGCTCTGCATTGACGTGTACTGGGTGCACATCGGCGGAGAGGACCCGGCCGAGTTCATCGCTCGCTATCACGACCGCACCGGCTACTACCACTTCAAGGACGGGTGGGAGGGCAAGTTCATCGAGTTGGGCGAGGGCGAGGTTGACTTGGTGAGCGCGCGTGAGGCGGCGATGAAGCTGGACCCCGCGTGGATTACTTGCGAGCAGGACCGCACGGAGCTTGAACCCAAGGAATCCATCGCCAAGAGCCTGGCGTACTTGCACGAGCTTGGGTTCTAGGCCAACGCAGCCTCACGCCGCCGTATGCCGTTGGCGGCGTTGCCGTCGGTAGGTCGGAGTTCCTGGCCTGCCCCGGCATAGCTTCAGCGAAGGCGGGCTCCGCCTCGTCCGCCGTGACTCTGGCCAAGGCCGAAGCGGGATGGGCGCGGGCTCCGCCTCGTCCGCCCTCTTACCAAGTTATGCGGAACCAGGGCGCTGTCGTTGGAGGGGCCGCGAGAGGGCCCCGCAGGGGGCCGAACTCGGCCCGCGTGCAGGCCACAACAATCGGCCTGCCACGAAGGTGGCGGCAAGGAGATGGGGACTGGCCCCATTTCGGTGCCGTATACCGAAATGAGGGCCTGTCTCCATGTTGGCCCAAGCCCGGGCCGGCCAACGACGCCACGACATGCCCAACACATGCGGAGCTCCGACCTGCGGGGGACCTGACTGGTTCGCCGTTTGCGCCTGGCGTTTCCCGCCTCTCGCCTCCAGCTTCACGCCTCCGCCGTTCCCCTATTCCCCGCCGTTGAGCTTCTGCTGAGCTTCTCTCCCACGCCCGGCATCGGGGTGGTGGGCGGCGATGAACTCCAGGGCGGCCCGGTAGCCGGCGCTGGATTCCTCAGGCATGTTGTCGGCCAGGCTGCCGGCGAGCTTGCCCGCGACGGCGCGTGAGCCGCTAGCCTCTGCGAGTGTCGTGATGTCATCAATCCGGCCGGCCCTTAGCAGCTTGCTCATGGCGATATTGCTGTTCGCCAGCTTCATGGCGGCGGTGCGGCGCGTGTCCTCCCAGGCCGAGGCCCGCGCGATAACCAGGAGCGCGTCAATCGCGGGTTCGGAGGTGTTCAGCAGCTTCGCCAGCTCATCCACGATGTGCTGCCTGATGGGGTCGCGGTCGAGCTGCGCCTCGCGCTGGAGGGCAATGCGCCGCGACTCCTCCGCCGACGCAGCGATGGCCTCCGCCTCAGCCACTATGTGCTCAGGAACGCCGGCGCCCTCGTTGTCCTGCTCAAAGTCTCGAAAGATGCGACGCGCGCTGGCCTCATGGCGGGGCGAAGCGGCGCTAGGCCGGCGCGCCTCGCGTCTCATGCAGGCGGCGGCCACGACGGGTGTCAGCACCTTTCGCTCGATGAGTGCGTTGGCAATCTGACGCGCCGACACCTCCGCGCTGGTAAGCAGCAGGTGACTGAGCAGCTCCCACTGCTCCTCCTCGACAAGCCGCTCAACGGCATTCTGGACTTCAACCGTCAGGGCGCCCTCCATGAGCGTCGTGATGTCTCGCGCGGCATCAGACACAGTCCTCAAATCCACCATGCTCACCTCGCACCATGATACGCCGCTAGCTGGTCTTGCGGTTAGCTTTGTCCTTCAGTCGTGACCATCTGACGACTTCGCCGCCGGCGCCACGAGTTCCTTCAGGGCAACTCCCTGGTCGCATCCGCGCCCTGCGGGTAACCCGCGGCCGTGGCCCGCACTCTGACCTCTATGAGCTGCTGCTCGCCCGTCGCCAGGCGCCCGAGGCTGCGGTCCACGTCTATTGCGACCTCCGGGGCCATCGCGCCTGACGCGACAGCTCTGTCCCCTGCCAGCCGGCCGGCTTCCTCACTGGCCCAGGCAACGGCCTCCTCCAGCGTCTCGAACTCGCGACGGCCGCTGGGCGCGTACACCGTGAAGCTCTCGAAGCCGCTGGGGCGCACGGCAATCTGCTCGGTCGCGCTTACGCGGCTCACGATCGCTCCTACGGCGTTCGCGACCTCAGCGTGGGTCGGCACCACGACCTCGGCCTGCAGGCGCTCACCCGCCGGAGGCATCAGGACGCCGGCGGGGGCGCCGATAGCCACGATCCGCCGCCGATAGGTGGCGTGAAACCGGAGCGCGCCATCACCGTCGCCGGTCAGCATCGCGTCCACCAGCGCTCTCAGCGTTCGGCACTGGCTAAGGTCATCATCGAGCGGCGTGTCGCCATCCAGCTCGCTGCGCATGACGCTCAGGCATAGCAGCCTGGTAATCTCCTCCCGCACCAGCTCGACCAGCTCTTGCGGCTGGCAGCCGTAGAGGCTGGCGAAGCTCTCCACGCCCAGCCTCGCCGCCTCCGTGTTCCACGCCGTGAACTCCCCCGTGAAGTGCATCAGGTCGGTAGGCGTCAGCCCAGCCCGCTGCAGGACTCCCCGGTCCTCCAGGCGCCGCGTATTCAGCAGCCGCGGCGAGGCCAGCCCCAGCCGCAGCGCCAGCTTGCGCCTGCTGAGCGGGCCCTCGCCCAGCCTCTCGACGAGCGCGGCCTCGCTCTCGGACAGGCTCGCGCGGTCCGCGAGGGGCCCGGGCATGAAGAAGTCGAGGGCCATTGCTGAGGTCCGATCCGCGCTGTCGTCGCGCGGGATGAGGCGGAGCGCCTCGATCACCGGCTCCGGGTGCAGTGCGCCCAGGTAGCTGAGCGGCACGATTCTGCGGGGCCCAACCTGTATCTTGCGGTCCCGATCGAAGTTCAGCTCGCTGTCTCCGCCCAGGCCGATGGTGGAGACCTCGACCGCCTCCACGCTCGTCTGCCAGCCACCGACGTTGGCCCCGCGCGCGGACAGCCGCGGCCGCCCGTCCAGGATGAGGGCTGCATCGGTAGTGGTGCCGCCGATGTCCAGTACGGCCACCTCCTGCAGTTCAGCCAGGTGCTGGGCGCCGAACACGCTCGCGGCCGGACCGGACAGGATAGTCTCGATGGGGCGCTTGCGGGCCGTGGCGAGGTTGACCAGCGATCCATCACCCTTGACGACCATCAGGGGCGCGTGGATCCTGCGCTTCGCCAGGGCCGTCTGCACGGCCTCAAGCAGCGTCGCGATGAGCGGCAGCAGGCGCGCGTTCAGCGCTGCCGTGTTCGCGCGGTTGATGAAGTTCAGGCGTGCAGAAAGCTCGTGCCCGCAGACCACCGGCAGATCGCAGAGCTCGCGGATGACCTCCCGCGCGAGCTGCTCGTGAGCGGGGTTGCGCACGCTGCCGTAGCCAGAGACCGCGAACGCCTCCACGCCCTCGGCGAGCAGCCTCTTCGTCTCGCGGCGGCAGCCCTCGGCGTCAAAGGGCGTCAACTCCGTCCCCTCGATGCTCATCCGGCCGCCTACCATCGCCCGGTGGCGCCATCGTATACAGCTCTCGTCAAAGCCCGCCGGTGGCATGATTATGCAGCCTGGCTCCGCCCCGCGGTCCTCGACGATGGAGTTGGTGGCCAGCGTGGTTGACAGAGCGCCCAGCCGGACCTGGGCAAGCAGTTCCTGCTCCAGCCCGTCCACCGCGCCCTCGATGCCGATGAGCAGGTCGTGGTGGGTGGTAAGGGCCTTGGCCTTGGACAGCACGCGGCCGGCCGCGAAGTCGTAGATGACCGCGTCCGTGTAGGTCCCGCCGGCGTCAATGCCTAGGCCCAGGCCCTGCCGCGCGCCGGCCTCAGGCGCGGCGGCGCTCACCCTCGTCGGCCGGCTGTCGGCTAGGGAGGGAGCTTCGTCTGCGGCTCCCGGAGTGACTGCGAGCAGCACGCGCTGGTCGGCGCTGGCCTCTGAGCGCTGATCCGGCTGCAGGACAAGGAAACGCTCCTCATCCCACCGTCCGCTCAGCAGGTCCCTGAGCATGACGGTGTCACCGCGCAGGCGCTCACACTCCCAGCCCAGGTTCTCGGCGATGATGCTGGCCAGGCGATAGCATGGCTCGACCTCGGCGCAGCCGGTGTCAATCACCGCCACGCGGGTGTAGTTGCGCTTCCAACTGTCCTGGAAACGGATGATCTCGCGGGCTGCTTCATCGCCGAACTGCTCGGCCAACTCCTGGTAGCGGGGATTGTCCTCGGCCTGCAGGCTCCACCGGCGGCCCTCATCCTCACCATCGGCGGCCAGCTTCTTGTGATACCAGCCGGGCGTCAAGTAGTAAGTGCCGGGGTGACGCTTGAACTGCCGGCGATACTCATCGCGCGATCCCAGGAACAGCGTCAGGCAGTCGTGAACCCGGGGGATGACAACACTGATACCGCGCGCGACCAGCCCGGTGGTGCCGCGCCCGCACAGGCCATAGCCCAGGCAGACCGCCTCGTATCGAGCGTGCGCGGCCTCGTCTATCTTCTCTTGGAGGGTCGCACGGAGGAGGTTCGGGGTGGCGTGCAGGCCGGCTTCGAGGAACTCGAGGTCAATCTCGTTCTCAGAGCCCGCGACGAGCGCGGTCAGTTCTGGCTCGAAGACACCGCAGGCAATGACCTTGAGCTTCATCGCTCAGTCCCATTCATCAAGAAAACGAGGCCCCTCAGGGCCCCAGGTATTGCGGTGCAGTCTACACGAAAGGTGGGGAAGGCGCAACCGGGGGTGCGAACTACGAGGCGGCTTCTCTGCCTATCGCGAGGGTCGCTGCGATCGCATCCGGCACGTGGGTACTGCAAGGTTCGGATCCCGTCGCTCTGGGGACTTCCGGGCTTCCCTGCATTCAGTCCGCAATCACCAGAAGTGTCGGTTTGCGAAAGCCTGTCCAGAGCCAGATTTCAGGTACTTCTCGAACTGCGCTGCTCTGGCATGGTCCGCGAAGCAAATGCCTACGATGAGTTTCCATGGCTTGTACTTCGCGGTGTGGTGAGACTTGCCGGCGTTGTGGTCCTTTAGGCGCTGCTTGAGGTTGCAGGTGACCCCGGTGTACCGGCGCTCGGGATGGTTGACGCTCTCGAGGAGGTAAACGTATTTCACGCTAGCTCCCTCCGCTGCAGTGCCCCTGCACCGCACTGCAGCGAGGGCACAACCAATCCGCATTGGCGCCGGCGTGCTACACCGAGTCAGGGGGCACCCTTCGCTCTGGGAAGGCGCTCTCACCACAGCACCCTTGGCACAGGACACTCGCACAACGCTGCCCAGCGGGTATGCCCACGTGGCTTGCCACCCGTAGCTCTGGG
>JALGVE010000066.1 GCA_029820045.1 Candidatus Zipacnadia bacterium
GCTAGCCGCCATCCCGCGCGGCTGTTGTAAGGGCGCACAGGGGCCTCCGATGGGCGGGGCACGGGTCCCCGCCCTACACTCACAAGCCAACTTACTCTAGAAACGATGCTGCTGGGGCAGCCGGGAAAGTCCATCCTTACCGCGGGCGAGCCGGGTATCATGCGCGTTGGGGACGGTGGCGGTGGCGGCCTAGTCCTCGACCGGTTCGAAGGCGTCCTTGTCGGCCCAGCATTCGGGGCAGACCCAGTCGTCGGGAAGGTCGGTGAAGGGCGTGCCGGGCTCCACTCCATTGTCGGGGTCGCCCTGCGCGGGATCGTAGATGTACCCGCACACGGTGCAGACGTACTTCTGATTCGCCGCGTCAGCCATGGCCTGATCTCCTCTTGTTCGCAGGGCTGTCTCTCTCTTGTACAGGGGAGAGCGCCTGTGCCACGGACGGCCTCGCGCTCCCTATTATTGCTGGGCTGCCGCGGAGGCCAGTTCCTCGGCCCTATCGGCGAGCATCTCGCCGGCGGCGCGACATTCGTCCAGGACCTCAGCGGTTGGGTTATACTGCGCGACGATCGGGTCGCGGAGGACCTCGAACTTCATGTCCTCCAGGTAGCCCTGCACATCGCCCGGCCCCTGCTTCCCCCAGCCGTAAGAGCCGAAGGTGAGGCCGGCCTTGCCCTGCGGCGCCAGGCCCTTGAGATAGGTCAGGACCGAGGCGGCCTTGGGCATCAGGGTGTGGTTGAGGGTGGGCGAGCCGAAGGCGATGGTCGCGGCGTCGAGGACCTCGGTAGCAAGAACGGTGGCGGTAGTAGCGCGCACCCAGAACAGCTTGGCCTCGACCCCGGGCCGGGTGGCGCCGTCGAGGATCGCCTGGGCCATCTTCTCAGTGCTCTTCCACATGGTGTCGTAGATGACGAGGACCTTGGGCGCAGGACGACAGACCGCCCAGTCAGAATAGGCGGAGAGGATCTCGCCCAAGTGAGCGCGCCAGATGATGCCGTGCGCGGGCGCGATGACCTCGATGTCCAGCTCGGCGGCTTTCTCCAAGGTCTTGACGACTTGCTTGCCGTAGGGCATCACGATGTTGGCGTAGTAGGTCTTGGCCTCGGCCATGAGGACATCGAGCGGCACCTCGTCGTCGAAGCGCGCGCTGGCGGCGTAGTGCTGGCCGAAGGCATCGTTGGAGAACAGGAGCTTGTCCTCGGGGATGTAGGTGACCATCGATTCCGGCCAGTGCACCATCGGTATCTCCAGGAAGGTCAGGGAGCGAGCGCCCAGGGCAAGCGTGTCGCCGGTGGCGACGATGTGGAAGTTCCAGCCAGCGGTGTCGTAGTACGTGCTCAGGGTGCCAACGCACTTCTCATCACAAACTACCGTCGCCTGCGGACACGTCGCCATCACCTCGGGAAGGCCACCCGAGTGGTCAGGCTCAGCGTGGTTGACGACCACGTAGTCAATGTCGCCTGGGCTGGTCAGTTCGGAGAGGTTGCGAAGCAACTCGCCCGTGAACGGGGCTTTCACCGTGTCAATGAGCGCGGTCTTTTCGTCCTGGACGAGGTAGACGTTGTAGCTGGAGCCGCGGAGGGTCTCATAATCGTGGAAGTCGCGGAGGTTCCAGTCCACGGCGCCTACCGAGTAGATACCGTCTTTGACCGGAACGTGCATGGGGGTCCTCCTTTTCCCATCATCAGCTACGCTTGCGCCATCCAGTGGCCATGGAGATTGCAGTGTTCCCTGGCCTTGACGCTCTGGGCGCGGATGCAAAAGGTCGCCTCCGGGGCGTCGCCGGGCTTCAGGTCCTGCCGGTACACCTGCCCGTCGGCAATAAGCTCGATCCACTCGATGTAATGGTCGTCCTGCATCGGGTGCAGTATGCTGCCTACCGTCACTCTGAAGCCCTCACCGGTCTTCTCGATGACGGGGACGTGCTTCTCGCGGGCGGCGTCCACGGTGTTCTCGGTGAGCAGCTCCATCGGCTGGCCGCAGCAGACCAGCTCTCCGGCGCCGGCGTGGAGCACCTCGACGATGTTCCCACAGATGTTGCACTTGTAGACTTGCCTGACCTCGGTCATGAAAACCCCTCCTTCGGAGACGCGGACAGGAATGTCCGCGCTGCCGTCTTGCGATCAGTTTGTGCGCAGCGGCGGTGTCTCACCAGTTCTCGGCAAGCAGCTCGAAATACGCCTGGGGATGCGCGCAGGCCGGGCAGACCTCCGGGGCCTCCGTGCCCACGTGAAGGTAACCGCAGTTCCGGCAGCGCCAGACAACGGGCTGGTCCTTCTTGAACACAGTGCCCGCCTCGATGTTGGCAAGCAGGCCGAGATAGCGCTTCTCGTGCTGCTTCTCAGCAACCGCGATGGCCTGGAAGACGCTCGCGATCTCGTCGAGGCCCTCCTCGCGGGCAGTGGCGGCAAAGCCGGGATACATCTCCGTGTGCTCGTGGTTCTCCCCGGCAGCCGCGGCGCGGAGGTTATCAGCCGTAGAGCCGATGAGCCCGGCCGGGTACGCGGCCTGAATCTCGACCTCGCCGCCCTCCAGGAACTTGAAGAGGCGCTCTGCGTGCTCCTTCTCCTGATCCGCGGTCTCCGCGAAGACGTCGGCTATCTGCACGTAGCCGTCCTTCCTGGCCTGGCTGGCGAAGTAGGTGTAGCGGTTGCGGGCCTGCGACTCGCCCGCGAAGGCTGTGAGCAAGTTCTTCTCGGTCTGTGTTCCCTGAATGCTCATTGTGTCTCTCCCTCCTGATCGTCTGAGTGCTCTTGCGCTCGCTTGCAGTCAGGGCAGAGGCCGCGGAACTCAAGCCGATAACCCGTGACGGTCCAACCGGGCGGCGTCCCGACCCTGTGATCAAGGTCAGTATCGGGGTCAGCGTCTACGTCCGCCACCCGCCCGCAGCGCTCGCAGCGAATGTGATAGTGGTTTTCCACGTTGGCGTCGAAACGCGAGGCGTGGGAGCCGAAACACAGCTCCTGAGCGTAGCCGAGCTCCTTGAGGACCCTGAGGTTGCGGTAGACGGTGCCGGGACTGATGCTGGGCAGGCGCTCGCGCACAAGGTCGTAGAGCTCGGCGGCGGTCGGATGGGAGGTGACCGAGGCGAGGGCCTCGAGCACTATGCGCCGCTGCCGGGTCATGCGCCCGCCGGTGTCATGAACCTTTTGACGGAGGTCCTTGTCTTTGTCCATCTCGCCCCCACCTCTGCTAACGCGAACTGTTAGCAATTATACCAGGGGCGAGCGGGCGTGTCAAGGGATCACGGAGGTTTCTCAAGAGCATCAGTTCTAGCTGGGGGGCCGGTGTGAAGTTCCTTCAGCGCGGGGCAACAACCGGCGACAAGAATGTCGCCGCCCCTGGTAATACCGGCGACAGGAATGTCGCCGCCCCTGTTGGGGCCCCCTGCATTATGCCTCAGGAGGCCCGACATTCTTGTCGGGCCGCCGTAGGGTTCCCGTTGTGCGAACGACCGGGGACAAGAATGTCGCCGCCCCTGTTGGGGCCCCCCTGCATTATGCCTCAGGGGGCCCGACATTCTTGTCGGGCGGTCGTAGGGTTCCCGCTGTGCGAACGACCGGCGACAGGAATGTCGCCGCTCCTGGTAATACCGGCGACAGGAATGTCGCCGCTCCTGGTAATACCGGCGACAAGAATGTCACCGCCCCTGGTAATACCGGCGAGAAGAATGTCGCCGCCCCTGTTGGGGCGCCCCTGCATTATGCCTCAGGGGGCCCGACATTCTTGTCGGGCGGTCGTAGGGTTGCCGCTGTGCGAACGACCGGCGACAGGAATGTCGCCGCCCCTGGTAATACCGGCGAGAAGAATGTCGCCGCCCCTGTTGGGGCCGGCCCCGTTCGGGGTATCCCTGCTGTCGGCCAGGTTCTTGCGGGGCGTCACAAAGAAGGACTTCGGGCTGAGGGCAGCGAAGCAGTGTCGGATAGGCAGGATTATGCGAGTGAAGAAGTGAGGTAATGCCAGCGATGGCCCAGAATGACAGCGAAGTGGGGTCGTGGAGAAATGCCCGGCCTACGCTGGTCACCGGCGCGGCCGGGTTCATCGGCTCCCGTGTGAGCGAAGCGCTGGTGGCGCGAGGTGAGAGGGTCATCGGGCTGGACAACTTCGACCCGTACTACGATCCGGCCCTCAAGCGTGACAATGTCGCCGAACTCGAAGCCAGCGACGGGTTCGAGCTTGTCGAAGGCGACATCTGTGACGGGGAGTTAGTCAGGAGCATATTCGCGGACGGCGACGTGCGGGCGGTCATTCACCTGGCGGCCAAGGCCGGAGTGCGGCCCTCTATCCAGGACCCGTTGGCCTACGCGAAGGCCAATGTCGAGGGAACGGTGGTGCTGCTGGAGGCCGCGCGAGAGGCGCAGGTCGAGAGGTTCATCTTCGGCTCGTCGTCGTCGGTCTACGGGGCGGCGAATGAGGTGCCCTTCGGCGAGGACCAGCGGATTGACCGGCCGGTCTCGCCCTACGCGGCCTCCAAGGTAGCGGGCGAGGCGTTCTGTCATACCTACCATCACCTCTACGACATGCCGATGGTCTGCCTGCGCTTCTTCACGGTCTACGGACCAAGGCAGCGGCCCGACCTGGCGATAAGCAAGTTCGTGCGACTACTGCTGGCGGGTGAGCCGATTCCGCGGTTCGGCGACGGCTCCAGCAGCCGCGACTACACCTACATCGAGGACATTGTGCGCGGCGTGCTGGCCGCGTATGACAGCGACCTGCAATACGAGATCATCAACCTGGGTAGCTCGTCCCCGATCCGGCTGGATGAGATGATAGCGGCGGTCGGGGAGGCCGTTGGGGTGGCGCCGGTAATCGAGCAGCTTCCCGACCAGCCGGGGGATGTGCCCAGGACCTACGCGAACGTGACCAAGGCCAGGGAGCTGCTCGGCTGGGAGCCGGAGTGGACCCTGGCCGAGGGCCTGCGAGAGTTCGTGGCCTGGTACAAGGACAGGACTGCCTGAGGAAGAGATGCAACCGCGCCGAACAGCGTAGCGGCGCGAGCGTGGCCATGAAAGAAGCGACCGAAGTCAGCGTAGTCATACCCGCCTACAACGAGGCGGGGGCGATCGGCGAGTGCCTTGAGTCGCTGCTGGCGACGCTGGGCGAGGCCCCGTTCAGCCATGAGGTCATCGTGGTTGATGACGGCTCGACTGACGGCACGGCGGAACAGGTGCGTGAGGTGGAGGGGGTGAAGCTGCTCGAGCACAAGCGGAACCGCGGATACGGGGCGGCGCTCAAGACGGGGATCCGGCAGGCGCAGGGGGAGATCATCGTCATCGCCGACGCCGACGGCACCTATCCGGTGGAGCGCATACCGGACCTGGTGGCGGGCATGGAGCAGTGCGACATGGTGGTGGGCGCGCGCACGGGTAAGCATGTCCGCGTTCCGCTCGAGCGCAGGCCCGCCAAGTGGCTCCTGACCAGGCTGGCGAGCTACCTCGTAGAGGCGGATATACCTGACCTGAACTCGGGGCTGCGGGCCTTCCGGCGCAGCGATGTCATGAGGCTGTTCGGTATCCTGCCGAGCGGCTTCTCGTTTACCACGACGATCACGCTGGCGATGATGTCCAGCGGCATGACCGTGGGGTTCATCCCCATCAACTACCATGAGCGGACCGGTCGGTCGAAGATCCGTCCGATCCGGGACACCTACAACTTCATCGTGCTGATCGTGCGCACCATCGCCTACTTCAACCCGCTCAAGGTGTTCCTGCCAGCGGCCGCGGCAGTGCTCGGAATCGGTGTCATCAAGACCATCTACGATGCGGTAGCGTTCGCGGACATCTACGATACCGATGTTCTCCTCCTCGTGGGTGGCCTGCTTCTGGGCGCCATCGGCATGTTGGCGGACATCGTGGCACATACACGGTCGCTGGGACCGGGATAACGGCAGCAACGACAGCATAGGGGGCGCGACATTCTTGTGGCGCACGCTTCCCCTTCAGGGGGCGCGACATTCTTGTCGCGCACGCCAGTCGGAGCCGTAGAGGTATGCCTCGAACCTGCAAACAACAAACGGCCGCCGACAGGAATGTCGGCGCCACTGTAAACGGGACTCCTTTACCCCTTGAGGGGGCGCGACATTCTTGTCGCGCACGCTGGTCGGAGCCGTAGAGGTATGACTCGAACCTGCAAACGACAAACGGCCGCCGACAGGAATGTCGGCGCCCCTGTAAGCAGGACTCCTTTACCCCTTGAGGGGGCGCGACATTCTTGTCGCGCACGCTGGTCGGAGCCGTAGAGGTATGCCTCGAACCTGCAAACGACAAACGGCCGCCGACAGGAATGTCGGCGCCACTGTAAACAGGACTCCTTTACCCCTTGAGGGGGCGCGACATTCTTGTCGCGCACGCTGGTCGGAGCCGTAGAGGTATGCCTCGAACCTGCAAACAACAAACGGCCGCCGACAAGAATGTCGGCGCCCCTGTAAACGGGACGCATTTGCCCCTGTACTGAAACGGCCGCCAGGCAGGAATGTCGGCGCCCCTGTAGATGGACATCTGCCCTGCCTGACTTCTCGGCAATGCTATGACTGAAGGCAACCCCGGCAACTCCTCGCGATCGCGAATCCTCGGACTGCTCAAGAAGGCCGCGGCAGTGCTAGCGGTTGCGGCGCTGGTCGCATGGGTAGTGCGGGGCGCCTGGCAGAACGCCCAGGAGGTGGAGTGGAGCGGGCTGGAGATACGGCCGGGGCTGGTCGCCGCCTCCATGGCGATGCTGGCAGGGGCGATGTTCATTCACGGCCTGGCGTGGGTAGTGATGATGCGGGGGCTGGGGTACCGCGTGGGCTGGATAGCAGGGATGCGGGCGTGCGTGCTCTCGCAACTGGGCAACTACATACCCGGCAAGGTCTTCATCATGGTGGTACGGGCGCAGGTTGCCCGGCAGGAGGGGCTGCCGGGACTGCCCGTGGCGAGCAGCGTGGTGCTGGAGACGGCGCTGCGCAACCTGGTGGCGGCGGTCGTGGCGGCCATGGGCCTGAACTGGCTGGGACTGGGGGGCGCCTACCAGGGAGCGCTGGTGGCATTCCTCATCGTGTCCGCAGTGGTGGCACATCCCGCGGTGTTCCATCCGCTGGTGGACTGGGTGCTGCGCAAGCTTGGACGGGAGCCGCTGCCGAACCGACTAGCGGCCTCCCGTATCGTCATGCTGCTGCTGGGCTATCTCCTGTACTGGGCCTTGTACGCCGGTGGCTTCTGTGTCATGGCAGTTGGGACCATGGGCCCGCAGGTGGGGAGGAGCGCGGGCCTCGTGATCTCGGTGCTGCTGGCGCAGATCGGCAGCACGCTGGCGGTGTTCGCGCCGGTCGGCCTGGGAGTGGCCGACGCCACACTGGCGGGGGTGCTGACATTGACCGGGGCAGCGAGTGCGCCCTACGTGCTGTCGGTTGTGACGCGGGTGTGGCGCACGGTGACAGAACTGATGGCCATCGGCATCGCCTGGCTGCTGAGACAGGGCGCGGGCGGTCAGGCTGCCAGCTTAGCGTCCGATGGGCGATCACGAGAGCACCCTCTGGCGTAGGATGGAGGGGCCGTGCGAGGTCTCCCGCGTCGCGGGAGAGCGAGCCCGGCCCGTTGTTTCTTTCCTGCCGACGGGCCGACTTTGCGCGCCTTGCGCACTGGTGGCCTCGTGCGCGGGATATGATCCCGCGCCCCCGGACATACTTGCGCCCCCGGACATACTTGCGCCCCCGGACATATTAGTGCCTCCAACGATATTCCCGCCCAACGGGCGGGATCAGGCGACCCTGCACGCGACACCCGGCTGCAGACGACGCTAAACGCGTGCTCGTCAGGGGCCGCCGCTCGGGAAGGCGTAGATCGTCATCGCCGGCGACGAGAATACCTCCGCCAGCTCCGACCAGCCCCGTAGAGCCTTGGCCTGCTCAGCGTTCGCGGCCACGTAGTCGCAGCGTGACCCTACCAGTATGCGCAGGCGCTCCTCGTTCGGCGTCGAGGGGTCGAAGAAGCGGCTGGCCGCCTTGCGTTTGTGCTCGAAGTCAATTGTCAGATGGAAGTGCCCCGCGTATACCTGGCGTTCGGCGTAGCGCGCGGCGAAGTTGCCGACGCGACCGGAGGTCATCACCCTCGCGCCCTCGTCCGTGCTCAGACGCAGCCACTCGAAGGCGCGCGCCCAGTCCATCGGGATCACGCCCTCCTGACTGACTGCATCGTCCACGAGCAGCTTCACGTTCGTCGGCAGCATGAAGGCCAGCAGAAGGCACATGCAGAGAACTCCCACGGCCCGAAGGCTCCACTTGGGCAAGCGCGCGCGGAGCCACGGCAGCGCCCACCCGGTGATGCCGATGGCGGCCAGCATGGCCAGCGGAATATGAAGACCCTCGACGCAGCGGCGCTCCTGTTTGACGAGGGGGAAGGAATACGCCGCTATCGCGGTGACAAGGGGCCACAAGAGCACGAGCCACTGGGCTAGGCTGCGCTTATACTCTCTCAGCAAGAACGCCGCGCCCAGCAGGGCGAGGGGAAGGGCGACGCCGAGGCCTGTCATATACACGACCGGCAGAGGTGAGAGGAGGACATTGCACCAGGTCTGCATTATGTCACTCAACCTGACCTGCCAGACGAAGAAGGCGGCCGGGGGCAGGAAGCCCAGGATCGCCACCAGGTTGACCCAGCTTGCGCGCCAGCCGGTGGGCTTGATGAGGCGGCAGGCGACGAAGTGCAGCGCCAGCACCGGCACGATCACCGCCGAAGTGTAAGGGTGGACCGACGTCAGCAGGGCCAGGCACGCGGCGGCGCCCAGCGCCAGTCCCCAGGTGGGCCGCTTGTAAGCGCGCAGCAGCAGCAAGAGCAGACCGGCGAGCGCCACCAGCGCCAGGGCGAAGTGCGGCAGAACCAGCACGCTGTGATAGGCCCACAGCTCGGGCATCAGGTCGGCGGTGAAGAGCACCCCGCGCCCGGCCGCGTAGTTGAACAAGTCCGTCAGAGCACCGAAGCCGCTGCCCAGGGTGATGATGACGAACGCATAGGCGCGCTCGCGCTCGCCCGTGAAGAACTCGGACAGCGCCAGGTAGATGATGACGAGATAAGTGAAGCCCAGGATAAGCCGGAAGACATGGTAGAGATAGGGCAAGGGCACCGGCAGGAGGCGGGCCGCGAGGCCGAGCGTCAGCCAGGGGAGGCTGGGCAGGATGGGGTCATGGTCCTCGCTGGTGTGCAGATCATGGACGAGCAGGCGGCCGCCCTGCACCTGGCGCGCCCACATGAAGTAGGTGTTCTGATCCGAGGTCTGCTCACAGATGCCGGTGAAGTACTTGTCTGCAGGCGTGGTCGCCCAATGATAGGCGCAGGGGATGCAGGTGGAGAGCATCACCAGGGCGCTCAAGATGAGGACCCAGCGGGGCATGACCGACATGCGACCTCGGACCTCCGACTAGCGACCACAGCCTGAACGACGACACCTACCGCACAGACGCAGAGAACGGCTTCCAACATGCACGGCAAAGGCGCCTCACCCCCGGCCCCTCTCCCTCGCCCTGCACGGCGGCATCCCGCCCATGGGAGGGATGCCGCACGGGCTTGGGAGAGGGGCGAACGACACAGCGCCTTTGTCGCGAGTTGTGCCTTTGCCGCCTCGCGGTTCCTGGCGTCCCCCATCCCCTACCGTTGCCGTTCTCTGCGTTCTCTGCGTCTGCGCGGCACGGCCTGTCGTTGCCGCTGCTCTGGCGTTACCTCTCGGTCCTTGCAAAAGGATCGTCCCTGGGTTTCTCGGGACGGGGGATGAAGGGCTTGAAATCAACCCCCGCCAGCCAGGCGGGATGCGCATCCTTGAGCTGCATGGAGAGCAGGTCGAACTGAGTCGGCTGGAGCTTGACGAAGATCAATGGCTTGCGCAACCAGTGTGCCTCCTGCGAGAAGCGGAAGAGGCCCTGGTAGTGCTTGCGAATGCGACCCACGCCGATCTCGAGCGTATGTAGATCGAGCGGCACGCAGCGCACCTCGACAGCAAGCTCTACCTCGGCGCCAGTGTTGTTCCACAGCGCGAGGATGCCCTCATCCCCGCGCAGGAAGGGCCTGAAACCGATGGGGGCGCCCGGGCTGACGCTGATCTCGTCGGTCCCCTTCAGCACGACTGCTGGGCGGGCGCCAGCAAGTTCGCGCGTTAGCTCGGCCCACACCTGGGCGATGGCCGGGCGCGGGTCGCCAGCGGAGGTGAGCAGGCTGAGCGCGTCCGCCCCCGGCGGGGAATCGGCGGGTCGGGCGGCGGCCGTCAAGGCCGTTGCATCCAGGTACGCCACCGCCGAGACCACGCGGGCGAGGGCCAGCGCGTCGAGCAGTGGCGAACCGGAGGGCTGGGCACAAAGCTCTGAGACGACCAGAGGCAGGTCCTTATGCTTCCCAGGCAGCGCTGAAGCGGTGCCGGAGAGGTCGTAACACTCGCTAAGGCTCACCCACCTTGACAGAGGCTCCGGAGAGGGGCGGCGGTCCACCTGCAGGCCCGCCACCGTCGGGGCCTGAAGCGGCGGCAGCCGCAGCGTCGCCGCGGCGGCAACACCCTCGCCAGCAAGGGCGTGCATCTCCTCAGCCGAGCACAGCGGCTTACCGTCAGCGCCGAGGTCGAGCGGCGCGCGCAGCACCCGGGCCTCAAGGCCGGCGTCCTGGATGGCCTGCGCAAGGGAGGCCGTCAGCTCCCCGGCGAGGTCGAACTGCGCGGTCGGCTGCTCATGGTACAGGCCAAAGAAGCTTGCCCGCTCACCGAGCGCGGCGACCGCGCGCTCGCACTCCTCCGCCGACCAGGGCGGCTTGAGCAGAGCCGCAAGGTCCGTGCCCTGCGGAATGAGCCGCACCATCTCCGCGCCCTCGTCCAGGGAGGAGAACGGGACCTGGTGAAGCTGGACCGGGAGCGTCATCGCCGCCTGGAACTGCTCGGTCGAGAGGGGCGCTGCGCCGGTCCAGGCCGCGCCGAAGGCGGGATACGAGGGACCGACCTGAACCTGTAGCGGGGCCGCCCTCACCTCATCACCACAGCGGAACTCGATGCGCAGCCAGTACTGTCCAGTAATCAGGCACTGCACGGAGGTGTCAATGACGGTGGCACCCCCGCCGCGGATCGGCACGGTTCGCGCCGGGACGTAGAAGCCCGGCGGAGCCTGAACGGCGATGGTGAGTTGCTTGTCCACCTGGCCCTCGTTGTTGGCGTAGAGGCGCAGGCCACCCCGGTAGGCGCGGTTGGTCTCGACGCGGTCGGGCATGCTGATCTCGATGCCGCTGACCTCTACGAGGAGTTCGCGCTCGTCGGCGATGACGCGCGCGCGGGCGTCGAGCAGGCCCTCAGGCTCCCAGCCAACGGGCAGCGGCTCCATCAGAGTGGGTGCGTCATCCACCGGGTCGTAGGCGGGCGGTTCGTGGGGCTCGAGGCGTATGTCATCAATGAGCCAGGCGCCCTCGCCCAGGGAGCCGAAGGCCAAGTGTGCGCTGTGCCCGCGCGGAGCAAGCATCTGGACTTCCACGCGATGCCACCTGGGTGGTGGCAGAGCCTTGCGTGAGAGAAGGAGTTGGGGCGCCGAGTCACCCACGGCGCGGTCGGTGAAGGCGACCGCGAGCTTCGCGTCCGCCGATTCGAGGCGGGCGAGGAAGCTTAGCTGTTGCCAGCCGCTGACGCCATCTTCGGGCCGCGCAGGATCGGAGATGACCCAGCCACCGCGTAGCTTCAGGCAGCGCGCGCCGGCGGTGCGATTGCCCTTGGGCCAGGAGACTTGGGCGTCGCCGACCGTGGTCCATGCCACGCCCTCTTGTTCGAAGCTAGGGTTCGGGGGGAAGGCGGCGGCACTGAGAGGTGGGAGCAAGACCGCGAGGATGAGGGCGGGTACTACGGCGAGGCGGGCTAGGAAGGACTGCGGGCCGACCTCGGCCCCGCTGGCGCGGGGCCTCGGGCGGCCCCTCCGGACGACGGGCGAGCCGACTGCGGGGGTCGTTGGAGGGGCAGACGAGGGCGTCTGCCCGCACGATACTGACGCCGCTGGGAAGGACTGCGGGCCGACCTCGGCCCCGCTGGCGCGGGGCCTCGGGCGGCCCCTCCGGACGTCGGGCGAACCGACTGCGGGGGTCGTTGGAGGGGCAGACAAGGGCGTCTGCCCGCACGATACTGACGACGGAGGCAACAGATGTGGGCCGACCTCGGCCCCGCTGGCGCGGGGCCTCGGGCGGCCCCTCCGGACGACGCGTCCGCGGCCCCGTCCCGCGTAGGTCGGGCTTCCTGGCCCGACTCCGTCGGCCGGCCCGCGCAGGATCGCCGCTCTCAAGCTGGAGAAGACGTTCATGAAGGTATCATCACTCGAAGTTCGTCGCCTCGAAGATGGCGTCGAAGTAGTTGCGATACGCTATCGCAAGCGCGATCAAGGTGATGGCGCCCGCAAGCAGCAGGCCGCCGCCTGCCGCTGCCGCAGTCAAGCCGTTCACCGAGGATAGGCGGTGCTCCTCCGCCCACGAGGACGCGCTGCTCAAGGCCTCCTCGAGCCCACCCACCCTCTCGCCAGTCGCCAGCATGTCCCGGAGCGTGCGCGGCAAGGTCGGGACCTTGCGAAGCGCCTCGGCGAGAGGTCGG
>JALGVE010000167.1 GCA_029820045.1 Candidatus Zipacnadia bacterium
TGAGGCCGAGATGTTGCTGATCCCATCAGGGGCGGACACTAGACTGAGCGTCCTGCCCTACGGCACCTGCCTGGGACGACCGTAAAGGGCCCCTTTCCGGCCAGGTTTCTAGAGGAGGCGCGACATTCCTGTCGCGCGAGGCTGTTGGTGCCCGGAATGAGAGACGGCCGCCGACAGGAATGTCGGCGCCCCTGGTGGATTCTATGATTGCGCGGGCGAGGGCGCCTGCGCTACCATGACACCGCCCCGAAGCCTGCATCATCATCACGATTCTAGATGCTGCCGCCTCTTACTGATCTTTGCATGATTGCAGCACAAGCTACGTTCACACAACCCGCCTCCCGAGGGCGTGCAGACGCTGTAACGTCGGGCCTTGGCAGGCACGACGGCTCGTTTGCGCCGCGCCGGGGCTTCAAATGTTTTCGGATTACGAGAATATCAGTAGGCCTCGTTTGCCCGTAGCCGCGCGCGTCTGTATAATGGTGCCGCTCAGCAAGCTCAAGGAGGATGGACTATGAGGAGACCTGAGGCGACTGCCGTGCTCCTGCTCCTGGCTCTCACCTCCGCCTTCGCCGGTGACTGGCAAGCCCTCGACCAGCCGGACCTGAAGGCGCAGCTTGACGCCGCTCAGCCGCTCGAGGTGGAAAGCCTCGGGGCGCCTGTGAAGACCACCCGCGTGGGTGAGACCATGCTGGTCCCCAACCCCGATGGGAAGACGTACGATGTGCTGCAGTGGTACTTCAAGGGTTACTCCGGCCCCACCACCTGCTTCATCAGCGACCTCGGAACCGGCTTCTTCAAGAAGGACGGCATCCCCGACCGCCGCCAGATTCACATCTGCGGGCGCGTGCTCGGCCCCGACGGCAAGTTCTACATCGCCACCCCCAAGTGGGACGAGGGCATGGAGCTTTATGTCTACGATCCCGCGGCCAACGAACTCACCTGCCGCGGCGTCATCGCGCCCGGCCTCACCGGGGAGCGCCGGCCGATGGTGGTCGGCACCGACGGGATGATCTACGGCTCCGGCAGCTACTACGACAGCGGCAAGGCGGGCGCCTACAAGCTCGATCCGTGGACGGGCGAGGTGACCGACTACGGCCCCATCGGCCCCAGCCACAAGCCGAACGGGATCTGGGGCTACTACTGCGCCGCCGATGACGAGTGGATATACGTCGCCAGCGGGAAGGTCCCCTGGTACCTGGTCGCCTACAATCATAAGACCGGCGAGGAGAAGGTGCTGGTGGAGACCGAGCGCCTGGGCGGTTCCTTGTCGGTGCGGCAGAGGTGGGATGGCTGCACTGCCCGCGCCACGCGCGTGAAAGGCCGGGGCGAGGAGCCTATCGAGTACTGGCTCTACAAGGGCGAGGCCATCGTCAAGACCGACAACAACCCTCCCTGGCCCGCGCGCGAGAAGCCTGCGGACACGCTGCCGCCCAAGCCTGAACTCTACCGCGAACGCCTGGACCCCGACCCCGACGGTCATGCTGAGCTTTGGTACCGCACTCCCGAGGCCAAGGCCGCTGCGCCTGAGAACCCACCGGAGGACGCCACCCCCGAGCAGCTCGGCTGGCAGGTCGTCAACTACAAGGTGGACATCTTCCCCGCGCTCATCCGCCGCCTGGTCGAGATGCCCGATGGCCGCCTCATCGGCACCGCCGACTTCTACCTGGGCAACTTCCTGGTGGACCCGGCCACCGGCGAGACCGAGCACCCGGGTAAGATCCCGCTCAGCCACTACTCAACCACGTTCTACGACGGCAAGGTGTACATGAGCGGATATCCATCCTCGCCGATCTACGTCTACGATCCGAGCCGACCGTGGACGGTTGGCAAGGGCACTCTCACCGCGCCCGCGCCTTCTGTCACCGATCCGGCCAGCAACCCGCGGCGGCTGACTTACCTGAACCAGTGGTCGCGCACGCATAAGATGTACGGCGCGGCGGTGGGCGCCGATGGCAAGGTCTACTTCGGCGGCATACTCATACGCAACGGCCATGGCGGCGGGCTCGGCTGGTGGGACCCGCACAAGGACGAGGGCGGCGGTATCTGGGAGCCCTTCACTGCGTATCAGATTCACTTCCTCTGCGCCGCCAATGAGGGCCGGGAGCTTGTCATTTCCACGAAGGCGGTCCGCGACGACAAGGATGACAGCTACACGCCTGAGCAGGGGAAGCTCTTCGTGTGGGACGTGGCGCAGGCGAAGATCATTCGCGAGATCGAGCCGGTACCGAAGGCCAAGGACACCGGCGCTGTCCTGGAGGTGCGGCCGGGCCTGGTGCTAGGCGCAACGGCGGACCCTCAGGTCGAGGGTGGCGGCTTGCTCTATGGCGTAGACATCGGCACTGGCGAGGTCCTCTTCCGCAAGCAGGTGCCTTACGACTTCCGCTTTGATAGCGGGCGGAATCGCAACGGCCTCAACGACTATCGCCTGGGCCCGGACGGGATGGTCTGGACTTACGTGGGCGACATGCTGGTGCGCATTGATCCGTCTGACGTTCGCGTCGCAGTGGTCGGCAAGATAGCGCCTCCCGGCCGCATTGCCTTCGCTGACGACGACATCTACCTCGCCGGAACCACCGAACTGCGGCGCATCAGGGAGATTGTGCCGCGGTAGTTATTGCACGTTCGAGCGCGCTGCCGGTAGCATCCAAAAGCGAGATGGGAACGCAGGCTTTCGCGCGGTGCCATGGTAGCGCAGACGCCCTCGCCTGCGCAGATACGCCTCAACGCGCGTCTTCGCGGCGCCGACAGGCGAGGGCGCGACTTTCCAGCAATGCAGATGGTGCCGCAGGCGAGCGGTGTCGTTGCCCTCTGGAGGGCCGCCCGAGGGCGCTTCTGCTGTTGCAGAAGCACCCGAGGCCGGCCCGCGCACAACCACTGCGCCTTGATCTACCCCAGGGTGGCGTCGGAGTCGGGCTATGAAGCCTGACCTACGCTGGCGGTCCCGCCCATCGGGCGGGACGGGCCGGCCTCAGACGCCTTCGCCCCGCTTGCGCGGGGCTTC
>JALGVE010000067.1 GCA_029820045.1 Candidatus Zipacnadia bacterium
GCCTCGGTGCTAAGACCCTGGTGCTCCATGCGGTCTCCCTGGTTGACAAGGACCAGGTCATCACCAAGGCGCGCGACCTCCGCCGCGTCTTCACGCTCCGTCTGTACCTGCGCGCGCGCCAAGGACGCGTGGCCGGGGCAGAGCACCACGCCCAGATTGCGCCGCTCAACCAGGCCCGAGGCCGTGAAGCGTAGATGGTACTGCTGGTACCACTGAGCATCGTCCTTGATCTTGGCGGGCGGCGGGTCCCATCCCTCGCTCAGGCTGAAGAAGGCGTTATGATGGTACATGAAATGCCCCTCCAGCGAGCTGCCTTCGCGCTCGATGAGGAAGCTCCGCCTCTCCTCGTCCACGGCGAACTCATTCCAGGAGTGGATGTTCCACTGCAACGCGGAGACGATGCCGGGGACAGCCACGAACTCGTCTATCATCACGAAGCAATCGTGCGGCTTCAGGAAAGCCACGTGCCGGCGGCAGCGCGTCGCGCGGTCAGCGTAGCTGGCGGCGGCGGCGCCCCGGAAGTACGCCAGCCGCTCGTCCTCGAAGGCGCTCTCGATGGCGCCGACCGACTCGTGGGAGCGCATTATCTGGGGCGCATCCGAGAGGGTGACGCAGTTGTGCGACTTGGTGTGCCAGACCCAGTGAGTGTGATGGTTCGAGCCATAGCCGTCGTAGTAGCCGCTGGGCATGGCCATGACCTTTCCGGCTACGTGGATGATGAAGTCGTTGTTGTTCGCGTGCGAGTGGCTGATAGCGCCGTAGGGTGAGGAGCGAAAGAGCAGCGCCACATCGCGGGAGGGCTCGTCAATGTGCGTCCTGATGGCGGCCTGCCCCGCTGCGGGGAAGATGCGCAGCATCCCTTCGTCCTGCGCGGGCGCGGGTTCTGCCGCCATCGGCTCGGCAAGGTAGCGCTGGGCCGAGATGCCCGGCATCTGGCGCTGCGCCGGCGTGGCGAGGCGATCGGCCTCCTCGCGGAGTGCGGCAACGTAGTCACCCAACTCATGCGCACCCGTCTCGCGATCAATCAGCTCGACGAGGTCCGCGTTCCTCTGCCAGGTGCTGGCCCAGACCTCCGTGTGATCGCCGAAGCCCATCCACTGGGCGTACGGCGGCAGCCACCAGCGCCGCCAACGAGCGTGGTTCTGCCAGAAGGGCCGCCGGTAGAGATCCACACCCGTGCCTCGCTTCAGTGCGGTCGCGAACATGGTCATGATCTGCACGTAGGCCAGCCCGTACGACGGCCCCTCCGCCCATGCGCCATCGTCGCCCGCCCAGATCGGCCAGATGCCGCAGAGGACCGGGCGCAGCCACTCCAGCCACTTCGTAGCCTCAGGAATGTGCTCGTGAAACACGATGCCAAGCAGCGCCAGGAAGATGATCTCGCGGCCGGAATGCGAATCGAACCGCGTCACTCCGTAGCAGCCGCGGCTGTGCACGTGCTCGTAGGTGATTTCGCCGCGCCGCCGGAACTGCTCGATGACCAGCTCGCGCTCTTCGTCGGTGAACTCGTCCCAGACCCAGTCGCAGACCTTGGAGCCGTCCCAGATGACCGACATGTGCGCCTCGTCATTGTGGGCGATGTGGCTTGAGCCCTCCGGGTCCCAGCGCGAGACCGAGGCCATGCGCTCGCAGGCGGCGCGGGCGTACTGCCTCTCGCCGCTCCCCAGATAGGCGAGGGCCAGGGTCTCAGCGCCCTTCACGAAGCGCCGCGACTCCCACAGAATCGGGGCCCAGGCCCTGAAGAAAGCCTGGTAGTCCCTGCTCCTATCAGGCAGGAAAGGCGGCTCGGGGTATTCGTGCGGCTCGTCGAGCAGCGCGTCCGCGGCCGCCTGGAGCTGCTGCCACATCTGCGCCCGCGCGCCGCTTCGGGACGCCCGCAGCGCGGCGACCTCCTCCGGGCGCACGTAGAGGCGTGGATGAGCCTGCGGGAAGCGCTCCAGCCACTCGCCCGCCGGGGGGACCTCCAGCCGGACGGCCTCCGGTGCGATCTCGAAGCTGAAGACCTCCGACTCGCCGTCACCGGCGGACTTGTCCCCCGAAGCCTTGGCGAAGGGGGACCACTTCCAGAAGTAGCGGCCCGGCTCGAAGGCTTCCTCCGGCAGATACGCGGGATCGCGGAGGCCCTGCACATCCACGCGCACATCGGCGAAGTCGCCGTCCCGCGCGATAGTCAGACGGAAGGTGTCGTCGCCTTCCGCCGGCTTCCATGCGAACACCGGCGGGTTCGTGCCAGGGCTGGATCCATCTCGCGGCTGGCGGGGATCAAGGTGAGGGTGAGGGTGTCTTGAGTCTCTCATAGCTTCCTCCTCGGCGCACGAAAAGCCGCACGAAGTGACGCTGTCCGCATTACTCGCTGCTCGTCAGAACATCGGGATATTCGCCTGCACGCGGGTCGGGACCTTGAGGCGACAGTCAGAACTGAGGCTGTACACGAATAACCGACACCTCCCCCCATGGTGCCGGTCGTCCGCAGTTTGCCGCGCGACTTGGTGATGTGGCTGTTACCGCCGCAGCTTTATCTTTGCATGACCGTCAGCGTAGAGCATGTTGGCGCCATTCGTGTGCCAGTCGGGACTGTAATCACCCGCGAGCAGAGTCTTCGAAGGCTCACCGCCCCACGGCGCATCAATCATTTGCGCCGGCATGCCGCTGTCGAGCAGGCCGAACCCGTAGTCGTAGCTCGTCCCCTGCTGCTCCCACATCTTGTCCTTGTCGCTGCGACAGCGGAAGATCTGGTGGTTCTTCGTGTAAGGCTCAAGCACCTCGAAGATGCCCGGCGGGCCCTGGTGGTAGCCGTCGGCCGGCGGCGGAGCCGCCGGGTACTCATTGGCAAGCGGCAGTAGCTCGTCATAGTCGGTCGCGTACATATGCACCGCCAACCCGATCTGTTTCAGATTCGAGATGCAGGCCGACTGTCGCGCCTTCTCCCTCGCCTGCGCGAAGACGGGGAAAAGGATCGAGGCCAGGATCGCTATGATGGCGATGACTACGAGAAGCTCGATGAGCGTGAAGCCGCCGCGGCGTCTTGGTTTCATCTAAGACCTCCTCTGCCGGAATACCGACGGCCTCGGCCCCCCACGCGGAGGCCGAGGCCGCGCGTGCGACGTGTTTCTACTGCCCGATCTTCGCCATTGCCTGCAGGAGTGGCTTGATCTCCATCCGCTGCTCCGGCGTGAGTGTGGCGCTATACTGCGTCATGCGGGATAGTATCCGCGGAGCGAACCGCTTGAACCGCTCCAGGCGCTCCTGGGGAATGTTGTTCAGCCGGTCAACACGACGCTGGATGGAGGCGGCACGCTCCTCCGGGGACATCTGCCAGAACTCGGCCCACCTCTGCTGGAAGCGCTGCTCTCGCCGCTGCTCCCACTGCGCCTGACGGTCGGCGATCTCAGCGTCGGTGAGCTCTCGCGGCTGGCTGACGATATAGACGGTGCGCCACTGAGCCTCGGCCGCGCCGGCGATTGCGTCCAGCGCTTCGGACAGCGGAGCCTCCTCAAGCTGCACTGTCACTTCTCCCTGGAGAACCCCGTCCGCGACAACCAGGAAGCAGCTCTGGCGAGCAAACGCGGAGACAGCATCTTGGATTGAGGCACCTGTCAGATCGAGTGAAATGGCGTCCGACCGTGCCGGTAGCAGGAGCCGACGAATCGGGTCCTCGTAGCGCATGGAATTGGCCCGACCACCCGGCCCGCCTCCACCGCCCGGAGCGGCTCCCGCCTGCGAGCCTGGCAGTGAGGCAACGCCGCCACCAGGCCCCCCCGCGTCCGGGCCGAACATGCCGAAGCCGCGCATGCCGGCGCCATCCCTCATTCGAGGCCCGCCTCCCGCCGGTTGATCCGCTGCCTGTTCGGGCGCTATCCGCTCGCGCCAGGCAGTCATCAACTCCCCGCGCTCCTCATCGGTAAGGCCCTCAAACACCGCTGTGCGCGCCTCCGACAGCATCTCGAGCAGCTCCGCCGCCGTGTATGGCTCATCTGGCGGCACTGTCTCAATAATGTAGGCGCGGATCCAGGAGGCATGTAACGTTTCGGCCAGGGAGCGCACCGCCTGCTCAAGGTCGAATCCCTCAAGCGTCCCTGAGACAGTGCCCTCGGTCCACTCGGTGAGGGCCACCTGGACGCCGGTCTGCTCCGTGATCTCCACCGCGACGGCCGCAGCGTCCTCGTTCTCCGCCTTGAGGTTGACCTTCTGCCGCTCATCGGCGGGCTGAGCATAGACGCTCGCCAGCATAGCCATCGTCAATACGGCTACGGCCAATATGAACTGACATTTCCGCATTGTTCCTGCACTCCTCATCGCGTGGCTTGCCGTGGCCACGCATGTGCCGATGCAAGCCCGTGCCCTCTTACAGCCGGCAGCGCCTCGCCTCATGCGCGCGCCATCTGCTTGTCAGTGCCTTCGTACCATAGACGCATGGCCGCGAAGGCTGATTCCGCCCTTTGCGGAGGGATTCCATCTGAGGGGCAGGAGAGTGCTGCGCTACTCCGCGACGGTGAACTCACCGGCACCGGTGACGCCGGTGGCGACGTCGGTAGCCGTAATGGTCCACGCGCCCGTCGGGTCATTCAGCGCGAGGTCGAACTCGCCTGTTGCCAGGCCCCGCTGCGCGGTCAACTGAGCGCCGTAGTACGGCCGGACCACCCCCGCCGGATCAGTGACTTCCACGCGGCAGACGTGCATCCCAGGCTTCGCGCCCCGTGCCTCGACGGTGACCGTGAACTTCACCGCATCACCAGGCTTGCTGTCCGCCTTACGCACTCGCACCTTGACGCCCGTGACCTCGTAAGGCAGCAGCGAGTAGACCTTGCAGTGTCCCGGCCTGACGAGGGCCTCAGTCTGGGCGGTCTTGCCCAGGTACTGCCCCTGGCGCAGATCATAGACATGAGCAGGCTTCGCGAACCGGAGCTTGACCGGCGACCGGCCCTCCGAGGTGTCGCGCAGGACCCCGACGTAGGTCGCGCCGCCGCTCAGGTAGCGGGCAATGTAAAGGTGGTGATCGCCGCTCACCTGTGCCTCCACCTCAGGCTTGACTCCCGCGAGGGTGAGCACCTTCGCGACAAGCTGTCGCATCGGCTCTCCCACCCCCACAGAGCGCCGGCGGGGGTAGCTGTCCAGCAGCAGGTTGAGCAACACCACCCGACCCTTACCGACTCGGTTGACGACCAGGGCCGGCAGGCCGGCCATCTCGCCCAACGCCTGACCTCCATCGAGCGTAATGCCCGGCTCGCCGCCGAAGCCCTCGAAGGAGATGTCGCGCGGATCGCAGCCCTCCAGGGCCTGAGTGAACCGGGCCTCGCCCTCCGGCCGCTTCGCCTTCGGGTCTATGCTGGCGCGCTTGATGCCGAAGAGGTCGTCGAGGGCGCCGCTCACTCGGGGGCGGCAGTGCTCATCCATGAGGCCGGTGCGCGCGTCGGCGATGAGCGTGCCCCCAGCCTCGACGTAGCGGTGAATCTCGGCGGCCTCCGCATCAGAGAGAGCCACTGAGTAAGGCAGCACGAATGCCTTGGGCATGAGGCGCGTTAGCTCGCCGGCCTCTAGCTGGGCGTAGGCCAGGAACTTCATCTGCAGGCCGCTATCCTCGATGGCCTTGATCCATCCGTTGCGATTGTCGCGGAAGAGCGTCTGCCCGCCGGTGATGAACGCGGCGTGGATGCTGGGATGGGAGTAATGGACATAGACGTCAGTCGCGCGCTCGTCGCACTCATGCAGAAGCCTCGCGAGGCCGCCCTGAATGTCCGCCAGGTACTCCTTCGCGTCCAAGGTGCTCTGCGTGTAGGTGTAATCCGGCCAGAAGATGTACGTATACACGAAGAAGCTGCCGCCGTCGTTGTCGTTAAACAACCGCCGCCACAGTGTGTGCTCCAGGCCCGCGCCGGTTGAGGCGTAGCCCCACCAGGGCGCAGTCAGCATGTCGTGGAAGGAGCGGTGCATCTCGCCGGTGTTCTGATGGTCATAGGCCTGAATGAAATCGAGCGCGTCAGTCAGCCGCCACCAGTCGTACCCGCCGTAGGCCTCAGCAGCCTGGCTGCCGGAGATGCCCAGCCGCGCACCCGGGTCGCCCTGCTCGAGAGCGTGGTCCGTGAAGCGGAAGAAGTTGGCGAAAGTTACCTCCATGAAGGTGCGATGGTCAGCCCAGGGCGCATAGTTGGCTCGATCGCGGACCTCCTCGGCGGTCATGGGCATGACCTGCTCCCAGGTCGCGAAGTCGGTGCCCCACTCGTCGTTGAGGGCGCTCAAGTTCGGGTACTGCTCCTTCAGCCACTCGCGGAACTTCTCGAGGCAGCCGGGCGTGAAGTCGTAGTCGAAGGGCGTAACATAGTACGTGACGGACAGCTCATCGCCGCAGACGTAACCGGCAGGGCGGTACTTCGCGACCGCGGCCGTGATCTTCGCCAGCTTCTCCGCGACCATCTGCCTGGTATCATCGGCGTTGAGGCAGGAGGGCCGCTCCAGGAACTTCTTGTCGTGGGTCTTCGTGTACTGCTCGCGCTGCTGTTGGAAGTTGAGCTTCCCCTCCGGCACCTTGCTGAGCCGCAGCACATTTCCCACCACGCTCATCAGCAGGGAGCGGAAACCAGCCTCGTAGCTGTTACGCTGCTCGCCGTCGTGAAGCCAGTTGCTCCCTGTTACCACCGTGTCTATGCCCAGGTCCTTCACGCGCTGGCTGGCATAGGGGACCAGGTACTCGCGGGAGTAAGCGCCCGCCGGTGTGCCCCAGAGGCTGCTCAGATACGGGCCCCACTCACGCTCGTACCAGGCGGTCGGCATGGTGAGGATCTTCTGCTCCGCCGCATCGAGCAGCCCCCTCTCATCGCGCGCCTCAACGCGCACTGTCGCAGTATTCGCCACAGGCTCAGGCAGGATGAGGCCCACCTCTGCCTCGCCCACCGCAGGAAGTGTCTTTGCCTCCTGGGCAATCAGCCGCCCGTAGGCGTCGCGCAGGCTCGCGACGAGCTGAACCTCCCCGGCGTTCGGCTCGATCGCCAGGAGCTTCACCTGAGCCTGGACAGTGTCGCCTTTGCGATACATCTTGTCTTCGACGGTGAGTCCAGCTACCTCGACGCGCGGCGCAACGCGGAACCAGGTCGTGCCCCAGTCAACGACCTTCCCCGCACTCTGCAGGATGACGTCCACCAGATGCAGCCCGCCGACGCGCACCGCCGGTAGCTCGATGGCGACCTCTGACCCGCCGGCGTCAGCCTTGATGTTGCGCTCGAAGCTCTGCTCCGCAGCACCGAACTCGTCTACTATGCGGACCTTGGCGGTGAGCTGAGCCAGCGCTCCCGCGTTGTCAAGGCTGAGGTTGAGAACCGGCTTGTCTGCGTCCTGCACCGGCTCCTGCGGCTCGACGGAGATGTGCTTTATCTGCAGGTCGGGCTCCTTGCGTCCCGCCCAGACCAGGCACTTGGCCAGCAGGCTGTGATAGTATTCCCAGTAAGCGAACTTCGTCGGGGCGAACTGAATCCAGGGCGTCAGGCCGTTGGAATACGAGCCGGGCCCCTGCCAGGAGGTGGAGTAACCTAGCCCAACCACGCGGCCCTTGCCGTAGTCATTGACGGCCACCAGCGGGTGCTTGTCGGCTCGCGCGAGGACCTCGCCGCTCTCCTTGTACCTGGACGTCTCCGTCGGCGGCAGGACCCCCCAGGGAATGCCCGCAGTGAGGTAGTGCTCCGTCTCAGCGTGCCAGCTCGCCTCGGGCCGCGAGCCGCCCGCAAAGCCCTCGAAGGGCAGGGCTTCCCAGAGCGCGTCCGAGCAGTCGCTCGGGTTCGCCCAGACGAGCCCGGTCCCGGCCTTTACCTTGTCGAGGATGGTCTCGATGATGTCCTCCGGAAAGATCCCCGCGGACAGTCCGCCGATAAGGATGACGTCGTAGTCCTTCTGAAGACACGTGCGCACGTTGTCCATGACCTGGTCCACGGTCATCTGCACGCCGAACATCCCGCGGGTCGCGCTGATGGCGTACCCCGTGGTGATGGTGGGCGCGACATAATCCATCTCAAGCCGCTCGGCCAGCTCCACGGTCTCGCGCCCCACGAGCAGGTCATTGATGATGAGCGCCTTAACCGGCCCCTTAGCATAGGGCTTCGCCCACTCAACGTGCGGGGTCACGATCTCCTCGGAGGGGGCCCGGTCCTTCGGGCCGGAGCCCTTGGCGGCGATCTTGTCCGAGAACCGCTCACCGACGCGCCCGACGCGCTCCTCCAGCGGCTCGATGGCGATCTGTCCGCTCGACTCGCCGACCACGATCTGATGGAAGAAATCGGCCGCCAGCTTCTCGCCGTCGAGTACCCTGCCCGTCAGGACGTACGTGCCCGGCTGATCGAGGTTGAGGGCCACCTGCCTCTCGGCCGACTGCGTGGGCGAGAGCTGCGCGCTCCACGGCTCAAGGTTCTGCGGCGCCCCATCGGGCAGGCGCTTGAGGGACATCTCCACGCGGGCCGTCCAGGGAACCGGCGCAGCAAGCAGCACCGTCGCCATCACCTGACCGGGGGCGTCGGACTGCGCGGGGGCCTCCACCTGCGCGACGACGCGAGGCCCCGCGCCGGCCACTGCCCCCTTGCCGACGAAAGGCAGCAGCCAGATGGTGGTCTCCACGCTGCCGCCGTTGGGTATCTCCTGCGAGCGGAAGGCCCACTCGGCGGTCGAGACATCTCCCCCCATGTAGTGGTAAAAGCACATCAGCGGCGGGAAATCCATGATCGCCGCGACCCCTGTCGCGCTCTCGCTGAGGGCCGCCGTCCAGCCGCGCGCAGGATCGTTCCACCAGTACTCGCCTCCACCACCCGCACCGTAGGTGACGGACTGCACGCCCTCCGCGGTCGGCACAAAGTAAGTCGTCGCCTCTTGCGGCACGCCCAGGCGGTTGTGCCACCACAGCCCTGCGCGCATCGGCACCATCGCCTCCTGGCCGATGCTGAAGCGATAGTCCGCGCGCACCGCGCTGGACCCCGCGGTCAGACTGATAGTCTTCTCGAAGGTCATGCGCTTGCCGACGCCGACCGTGCCTGGGCAGGTCATCTTGACAGCAACGCGCTGGGGGCCTTGCTCGACCTCGTAGCTGTAAACACCACTCTGCCACTGGTTGTAGACGTCGCGGCTGGCGTAGTTCCAGACGCGCTCCATGAAGACGGCGCCCTCAGTCCGCGAGGTCAGGTGCTTGTCCGCGGGCTTGTAGAAGAACTCATCCAGGCGCCCGCCCAGGGTCGGCCTCGCGCGCAGGCGGACGAAGTCGTTCTCCAGGATGATCGCCGGTTCGCCCTCGACGGTCGTCTGCTTCAGTGTGCAATCGGCGCTCAAGGGCATGGAGCCGGTGAGAGCCAGGAACAAGCCAGCAGCCAGAAGCTGCGGTAGCATGCGCGGTCTCATCATTTCTCTTCGCCTCCGTCGCTCATCGGCAGCTTGATACTCAACTCCAACACGCTACGAGTACCCGGATAGACTTCCGTATGATGTCCGGCATTCGGCACGCGCAGAGAAACCGGGTAGTACTTCGTGCCCCCCCACCGGGCTGCGCTGACGCTCCCGCCCCGGTCCACCCACAGATCGAAGGGCCCAGCCTCGCAGTCCACTTCCAGCGTGCGCACCGCGCCCTTGATGCCCTCCATGCGGCTGTAGTCCTTCCCCTCCGTGAAGATGCCACGGCGCACGTAGCTGCCGTAGTCAGCCCAGAAGGCGCGGCCGGTGAACTGCTCGGCATTCAGCACCACGTTCAGATCAGCATTGTTCATCACGAAGAAGCGCAGCCAGTCGAACTCGTAGCGGAGATGGAGGTAACCCTCGGGGTGGACCTCAATCGTCTGAGTGAGATGGTAGAGCGGGTCGCCACCGTCAATCTCCTGGCGCGAGCAATCCCGCGAGATGGTCACGACGCAGCACTCGCCGCGCTGCTCCGGCTCGGGAAGCTCGGGCGCTGGCCCGATGCCGCCCTTCCCGGTCTCGCCCTGCACAGCGCGGAGGCCTTTGCCGGTGCCGAACGTGACCGGCGTCGTGTAGAGCGCGATCATCCAGACATACTCACGTCCGCCGACCTTGATGGCACTGAGTTTGCCGGTCCTGTCAACGGTCGCCGAGAACGCGTCAGTGCCGAGGGTCACGGCGTGCTCGGTGCGCTCAAGCACACGCACCGGCTCGCCCTGCGCCCAACCAACGGATGCGCTGAACAGCAAGCCGATGAGCGCAATCGCACGCATGGTGGTTCTCCCCCATCGAATGCGTTACACCTTTGCCCGCGATGGTGCGTGTCACGTCTTCCTCGCGCCTTGCGACAGACCTTCGCTGCGTCAGACGGTCCTCAGCGCCACTGCGCCACGCAGCCAACATCGCGCGGACCCACCTCGACACTGATGACGGCCTTGCCGCCCTCGATCTTCGGCGTCAGCTCCCTGCCGTTCCACAGGTCCACGTAGCGCGCGCCCGGCAGTTGCGGGACCTCCAGCACCGGGCCGCGGTAGCTGGTGTACGCCGTGTTGTAGAGCGTCCATACTATGCCACGGTCACACGGGAACGCATTCGCGTACAGGTCGCCGGCCAGCGTGGGCGCCAACGGCCTCGGCTTCAGCGAGGTAAAGGCGTCGCGGTTGTCGCGCATAATCTTGTGCGTCTTGGCAATGAGCTTCAGCACGCGCGGGCCGAACCAGTAGTCCGGGATGCCCTCCAGCCAGATTGCCTCCCCGTTGAAGAACACGCGCTTGACCGCCTCCTGGTTCGTGCCCAGCGGCCGGTCACAGACGATGATCTCGATAGTCTTGAAGTCCGGGAAGACGAAGCGGAAGAGGTTCAGGTGCGTGGGCGAGGTGTCATCGCGAGCGCGCGAGATGTTGTAAGTGAAGCTCCCATCCTGGTACTGTGAGGTCACATCGCAGGGCGTCTCCTCGGTGTACAGGGCCGTGCTCGGCTCGATGGCCTCGCGGATGGCGCGGGTGGTGAGCAGCTCGCCGTAGGTCGGCGCCGCCGGGCGCGGATGGGGATGGTCCTTGCGCCAGCAGACCTTGGCCGAGTTCGCGAAGCCGTACTCGTCAATGTAGAAGCCCCGGTTGCCGACCTCCTTCTGCACGCGCCCGTATACGCTTGCCAGGTACGCGCGCCAGCCCGGATGGTTCGAGCACATGTTCATGGCGGGCGCGAAGGCCGGGTTAGGCGTTCCGTCCTCGCGCCGCATCTCCCACTCCTTGGCCTTCTCGGCGATCCGAGCCTGAGGGTCAACCAGCATCCCCTCAATGTAGAGGCCCACCGGCAGACCGCGCGCCTGCGTCGCCTGCACGGCTTTGCGGAAGTTTGCGAGACTACCAAGCTGCTCATAGTGATCATAGTCCCCGCAGCGGCCGTACTGCTTTGACCATCCCCAGTCGAACAGGTGCAGGTAATCAATCCCACCGAACATCTCGGCGTCGCGGGCCAGGACCTCGTCGAAGTGAAAGGTCTCACTTTCCGGATCGAACAGGCCGCTCTTCTTCGGCAGGGCGAAGTGCAGGAACTGCTGGCGGAAGTTGAAGACCTCGCGGAACCACTGCTTGCGCGGCGCCACCGGCCGGTACCACGTGTCCACCCAGCGGCGGTAGATGGCGAGGGCGTCATGCCAGTCGCCGGGGTGGGCGCCCAGCTCAGTCGGCACGGCCTCAAGGCTCTGCCCGGCGCCGACGGGCGCCTGCAAGTACTCGATGCTCATCGAGACCGTGCCCTCCTGCTTGGCGAGGCGGTAGGTGCGGTAAAGCTCGGCGGTCGTGTCCTTGGTCATCAGGTAGAAGCCGCCCGCCCGCGCCGGAAGGTAGGCGCACATGATCTGCAGCGGGAAGCCGCCGCCGTACTGCGCCGACAGGCTCAGCGGACGGTTGCTGATGGCTGCTCCGGCGCGCGGGAAGAGATACCACAGCTCGTCCGGCTGCGAGGTCATTCGCACGCCGCCCAGGCGCGGCGCGGTCAGCACCATGTCAGCCTGCTCGTCGGCGTCGTTGCGCACCTGCAGGCGCAGTAGTACCGAGCCATCGGCCTGCCCGCTCAGCCGCAAGCTTACGGTCGCCCTGCCCGCATCGCCGCGGTAGAGATAGGTCGCTCGCAGGCCATCATCGCCCACTTTGCAGTCACCGAGCCCCAACGCCGGCGCCGGGATCTCCGTCCCGTTGATCCTGAGGCCGAAGAGCGGCTGAGGCTCCACTGGAAATGCCTCATTCCCCAGGTAGCCGCTGGACAGTTCAGTTAGCGCCATGCCATTCTCCGCGTCGAAGCTCGCGCTCAAGCGAGCGCCGCTGACGCGCACGATACTCCCATCAAGCGTGATCTCCGGCGCGCCATCCGGTACGCTGCGCATGTGCCCCACCTGCAGCGGCTCCGGTCTCTGCTGTCGCAGGTCGGGCCGCAGCAGCTTGTCGGGCCCGAAGGCCGTGGCCGCCAGCACCGCGACCGAGCCGCGGTCCATCGTGTCC
>JALGVE010000068.1 GCA_029820045.1 Candidatus Zipacnadia bacterium
GGCAACGTCCGGCAGGACTGAAGTCCTGGCCTCCGTACGGCACGGCTTTGCTAGCCGCCGTGCCCCGCCCTACACTACTCACAAGCCGACTTACTCTAAAACCGATGCTCCTGATGCTGCCCTGATTCGGCTTGCGTTGCGGAGCGGTCATGTGGTAATCTTGAGTGTCGCGGGAGGCCTACGTGGAACACTACGATAGGCAGTAGTGTCTAAGAACGCACAGATTGGACAGCGACCGCCCACAGGGAGCCAGAACGAAAGAAGGGGGAACACGGGATGCGCGGCTGGACGTTGCTTACTTGCATAGCGACCGTCTTCGTGATGTCACCGGTGGTGGCGCAGGCTGCTCAACCCGTGAACATCGTGCTCGCTAATAAAGTGGTTGGGCGGATCTACACCGGCGGGCAGTATAGCAGTGTCTCCGCCCGCGAGGGCAAGATAAGCCAGCGCTTCGTGCAAGCAATCTCCTACGAGGAGTGCGTCAACCCGCAACTGAGCATGGTCATGGTCAACGGGCGCTGGACTATCAGCGTGGGCAGCACCATGCTCATGCAGGTCTATCCCGAGGACGCCCGGGGCGCCGGCGTGGACCCCAAGACGCTGGCCACGCAGTGGAAGAACCGGCTGGCCTACCTACTGCCACGAGCGGTCTCGCCCATTAGAGGCGGCATTGACGATCCGACTATTGTGCTTCCCGATGAGCCGAAGCCCTCGGGCCTGGGGCCGGAGGACGAGCCGTTGGTCACGCGGATCGTGGGCATCTTCGACCGCGCGCGCAAGCTGAGCGATGAGGAGTACACACTTACCACGGGGGGCCTGCAGGCGAGCATCCTAAGCATGATCTGGGGCTACCGCAAAGGCAGCGACTGCCCGCCACCTCCCGTTTCCCACGATACCAGCGTCAAGAACGTCCTGAAGCTGGTGCGCCTGGTGGATGAGCATCGCTACCACATCGAGCGGCTGATGTACGCGGGCAAGACCATCCAGCGGGTGCGCAAGAAGTACCACATCATCCCCGGCACCGGGCCGGTCGGCCCTGTGCAGGCCTACCCAACCCCGCTGCCGCCGCCGCAGATAAGCGCCGGAACGCCGATTGCTAAGGCGATGCTCGGCACCGGTCTCGATGCCAACAACAAGCTTGTCAACCCCGGCCAGCGCTTTCCCGCAAACACGGCGCAGATTATGCTCTACCTGGAGATCAAGGGGGCGCCCAACAACACCATCGTGGGCGTTTCCTTCCACCTGGGCGAGGAGGTCGTCGGCCGCAGCAGAATACGGGTGTCGGGGGATCGGCCCTTCGCCGTGAACTTCTATCCTCAGACGGCGGACACGTTCACGCCCGGCGATTATGAGTGTCGGCTGAGCGTGAACGACCAGCCCGCCGGGGTCATACCCTTCAGGGTTGTGTCGCCGCAGTAGATCCCAGCAGCGCTCGGCTCCCTTTGCACTCGGCAGGTGGGGGCACCCACCTTTGCTGAAGCTACGGTGGCCAAGCCTGCCGGCACAAGAGCCTTCAGTTGTGCGCGCGGACGCCCTCGTCTGCGCAAGACACGCCTCGTGTTGCCTCCGCACCAGACGCCAAGCAGATACTGCCCTACAGCCGTTCCTCCACGTACCTGTTGAGGATGAGGGAGATGGCCCCGCAGCCGAAGAAGGCGGCGGCGAAGACCTCGAAGACCAGCGCGATGTTGTCGGTCGTGATCCCCAGCAGCTTGCCCACCACTACCGCCACCACTACGCCCAGGTCGCGCCAGGTGAACATGGCGCCGTAAGCCAGCGGCCGCCGCGCGCGATCCGCCGAATCCCCGATCATCGCCGTGCTCACCACGGGGATGCTGCCATTAAGCAGCCCCAACATCAGTGCCGTGAAAGCCAGGCCGGCCGGGTGATTCGTGAGCATGGGCGCCACCATGCCAGCCGCCCCACCGAAGAACCCTAGCGCTAACACCGTCCCGTGGCTGACTCGCTCGCTCAACACTCCCGAGGTGAAGCTCAGCACCAGGCGCGCGAGCGGATAGAAGAGCGTGGTGATCCACAGCCACTGGGCGCCATGCTCGGCCTTGACGAAGTCAGTGAAGACTCCCAGCATCAGGCCGAAGGCAAGCGAGGCGGCAAACAGCAGGAAGGCCGCGATACGCGCTTTGGCGTGGCTCATGATTGCGACCAGGCTCGACCAGGTCGGCATCTCGGGAAGCGGCTCGCGCAGGCGCGGCATGAAGAGCAGCACGCCGTTGCCGATGAGCGTAAAGCCCAGCGCCGCCGCGTAAAGCAGGTAAGGTCGGCTGCTCTGCACAGCCTCGAAGATGACGCCCAGCACGACCACGCCCAGTAGCCAGCCCGCATGAGTCGTCGCGTAAAGCACACCCATCCCGGTGCCATGGCGCCGGGCGCGGTCGGTCAGCGCGAGTATCTGCATGGTCGTGCCCATCCACATCGCCGCCCCTCCCCAGCCCCACACGAACGCGGCCAGGAGCGCCAGCGGATAGCTCCGGACGAAGTAAATGAGGACCATCGCCGCCGTGAAGAGCGCGTACATCAGCGACCCGGCAAGCGTGCACAACCACTGCGGCCAGCCCCGGAGCAGGTAGACATTACCGAGGCGGAAGATGGTCATGCTGAAGTAGACGGTGGCGATGACCAGGGCGCGTTGCAGGTCCGTCCAGCTCGTGAACCCGCCCAGGTACGGCAGCAGGAAGGCCTGCTGGGCGCCGGCCCCCAGGAAGATGAAGAAGAAGGCGGCCGAGAGCAGCAGTACCTGCGTGCGCACAGGCATGATCGCTTCGGGTTCCGTGGGTTCGTGGGTGGACAAGGGGGACTCCTTCGCTCAGCGGCTGAAGAGAATCTGGAGGATGTCGCCGTCCTCAATGAGGTGATCGCGGCCCTCGACGCGCATCACGCCGCGTTCTTTGCAGGCAGCCATCGAGCCAAGTTCATCAAGCTGCTCGAAGGGTGTAACCTCGGCGCGAATGAAACCCTCGTACATGTCGGTGTGGATCTTGCCCGCAGCCTCGCGAGCTGTCGCGCCTGTGGTGATGGTCCAGGCGTGGGCCTCCTTCTCGTTGGCGGTGAAGAAGGTTATCACGTCCAGCAGGCCGTAACAGGCGCGGATGAAGCGGTCGTGAGCCGGTTCGCCGAGGCCGTAGTCGGCCAGGAACTCTGCCCGCTCGCCCTCCTCCAGCTCAGCGATCTCGCGTTCCAGCTCGGCGGCGACGATCAGATATGAAAGGCCAGCGGCCTCGGCAGCTTCGCGCACTTCGGCAGCCCCCTCGCCCTCCACGTCATCCTCCGAGACGTTGAGCACTACCAGCAACGGCCGCATGGTCAGCAGGCTGAAGCCGCGCAGATGCAGCTCCTCGTCCGGCTCGAACGCCATATCACGCAGCAGCCCACCCGTCCCTAGCTGCTCGGCGCAGCGATCCAGCAGGCCGTGCTCCCAGGCATCCTTGTCTCGCGTCGCCTTCTCCTCGAGCTTCAGGCGCTTCACGCGGCCCTCAATGACCGCCAGGTCGGTGATCGTCATCTCCAGCAAGAGAGTCTCGAGCTCGGCGCGCGAGTCCAGCGGGTTACCCTCGTGATCCAGGTCGCCGAAGCATTGAATGACCAGCGCGAAGGCGTCCGCGTCCCCTGCGACCTTGTTGAGGTTGGCCTCCCGGGCCGCGCCGTCCTCACCTTTGTGCACCGCCATCAGGTCCACGAAGGTGATCTCCGGATGAGTGACCTTCTTCGAGCCGAAGATCTCGGCGATGCGCTCCAGGCGCGGGTCGGGGACCTTGACCACGGCGAGCTGAGCCCCGGCGGAGGCGTACTGGGTCTGATCCGCGCCCCGGCCCGTCACCAGGTTGAAGCATGTGGTCTTGCCGCTGCCCGGTAGTCCGATGAAGCCCACCTTCATGGCGTATCAGCACCTCCATCTCACGACGGGCAATGGGAATGGGCAAAGGCCAAAGGGGACGACAACGGCAGGGCCTAACGACCACGCCCTGACGCCTGTCACCCATCGCGTTGCTCCAGCACCTGGGTTATTCGCCGACGGGTGATGGCTCCCTCCCGGAGGACGCGCGGAGCATCAACGGTCACATCAACGACCGTCGAGGGGACACCGCCGGGGCAGGGACCCGCGTCAATGATCAGGGCGACGTGGGCAAGAAGCCCGTCGGGAATCTGCGCCACCTCGTGAGGCGGAGGCGCTCCGGAGAGGTTGGCGCTGGTCACCGCCAGCGCGCCTCCGCACGCCACGAGCACGCGGCGCGTCAACTCGCAGTCAGGGACACGTAGTCCGACCGTCGCGCGCCCAGCCGTGATCGCATCAGGGACGAGGTCGCTCTTGCGCACGACCACGGTGAGCGCCCCCGGCCAGAAAGCCTCCGTCAAACACCGCGCGGTGTCAGACAGTTCGACGGCAAGGCGCACAGCCTCGTCCTCGTCAGCGAGCAGGACTGGAAGGGCGAGGTCAGGGGGGCGCTGCTTGACCTCGAAGATGTCAGTGATGGCGGTTGGCCGGTCGAGCGCGGCGGCCAGGCCGTACACGGTGTCAGTCGGCAGCACAATCAGGCCGCCCGCGCGCAGGACCTCGACGGCGCGCGCGACTGCCTGATGTTCACGGCCTGGCTCGACGATGAGCGTCTCTGGCGTCCTGGCCATCATCAGTGCCGTTTGCCCCGTAGGGGCTTCTGCGGGAGGCGGGGGCGTCCCCCGCCACGAATGGCTGATGTCGCGCGCAGGGACGCCCTTCTCACCTGCCACGAACCGGAAACCGTGCGACCATGGGCAACACACGCGGCCGACGACGGGATACGATCCCGTCGCTCCGCACGACATACGGTTCGAGTTCGGAGGCGCGGGATCGTATCCCGCGCACCTGGCTACCGCCGCGCCGAGACCACGCGCCCGATGCCCGCGTAGTCCTTGCCCACGGTGACCTCAAATCCCTCTAGCGACTCGGCGATGAGTTGCGCGACCGCCGGGGCTTGGGCAGACGGGGGCGTCTGCCCGCACGATACTAGCGCCGCGCCGAGACCACGCGCTCGATGCCCGCGTAGTCCTTGCCCACGCTGACCTCAAATCCCTCTAGCGACTCGGCGATGAGTTGCGCGACCGCCGGGGCTTGTGCAGACGATCCCACTTCGCCCTTTGCCCTCTTCGCTAAGGCTGCAGGGCCCGAGTCGGGGCTACGAGGGACAGGGGGCGTGTGCCCGGACACGCCGACCTCGAACGCGACCGCACGCAGCGCGGGCATCTGACCGGCATCGGCCAGCAGCCGCCGATAGAAGCCAAGGCCATCAGGGTCAGCTCCCACCAGCGCCTCGCGCGGTTCCCAGCGCGCGATCTCCGGCTGCAGTGCCTCGAACTCGTCGGCGCGTACGTAAGGCGGGTTGCTCACGATCATCTGTGTGCGCTCCCACCAACCAGCCTGTCTGACTGCCTCCAGGCAGTCGCCCTGGGCCAGCGCGATCCGCCCGGCCAGGTCATGCAACGCAAGATTCTCTGCCGCCAGGTCGAGCGCGGCAGGCGAATTATCCGTCGCCAGGATCTCGAGGTGCGGCACTTGGGCCGCCAGCGCGATCGCGATGGCGCCGGTGCCCGTGCCTATGTCCACGGCGCAGGAGACGGCGAGATCGCGCGCTAGCTCCAGCGCCACCTCGGCGAGCGTCTCGGTGTCGGCGCGGGGGATGAGGGCGCGCCGGTCGCAGCGGATGACCCGACCGTAGAACTCCGTCTCGCCCGTGATGTACTGAAGCGGCTCCCGGGCGCACCGACGTGCCACGAGGTTGTCGAACTCAACTGACTCTTGCGGGGTCAGGCGGTGATCGTGATGAAGCGGAAGTTGGGACAAAGGCATGTGGAGGACGTGGGCGGCGAGGGCTCGCGCATCGAAGTCAGCGGAGGGAACTGTCGCGTCGGTTAGCCTCCGCTCGGCAGCTTTCAGGGCGTCCCTCAGGATGGGCAGCCCTTCGCTCACGACCCAAGCAGCTCCTCCAGCTTCTCCTGCTGCTCATGCTCTTGGAGCGCTGCGATGAGCGGTTCGATCTCGCCCGCGAGGATGGCAGGGAGGTTGTGCAAGGTCAATCCCACGCGATGGTCGGTGACGCGGTCCTGGGGGAAGTTGTAGGTACGCACCTTCTCCGAACGGTCGCCACTCTTGACCTGAGCCTTGCGCTCCGCGGCCATCTTCTCCTGTTGCTCGCGCTGCCTCTGCTCATAGATGCGCGCGCGCAAGACCACCAAGGCCTTCTCGCGGTTGCGCAGTTGCGAGCGTTCGTCCCGGGAGGCGGCGGTGATACCGGTGGGCTTGTGTGTGATGCGCACCGCGGTGTCGTTCTTCTGCATGTGCTGTCCACCTGGGCCACCGGCGCGGAAGGTGTCGAACTCCAGGTCCTCGGGCCTGAGGTCTACGTCTATCTCCTCGGCCTCGGGCAGCACGGCGACCGTTGCGGCGGAGGTGTGTATGCGCCCTTGCGACTCGGTCGCCGGTACGCGCTGTACGCGGTGCACACCGCTCTCGTGCTTAAGCATGCCGTAGGCGCCGGCGCCCTTGACGCCGAAGACGATTTCCTTGTAGCCGCCCATCTCGCTGTCGCTGACGCTCATGACCTCAAGCTCCCAGCCCTGATTGCGGGCGAAAGCCTGGTACATCTCGAACAGGTCGCCGGCGAACAGCCCTGCCTCGTCGCCACCGGTACCCGCGCGTATCTCCACGATGGCATTTCGGTTGCGCATGGGGTCGGGCGGGACGAGAAGCCTGAGCATCTCATCGTGCATCGCATCAAGCTGCGCCTGCGCCTTGTCGCGCTCGCCCTGGAGGTACTCCCGCATCTCATTGTCCTCGGTCTCAGCCAGCAGGGCCTCAGCCTCATCACGATCCCGCGCGTAGCCGCGGAAGCGCCTCAGTTTCTCCACCGCAGGCTCAAGCTCGGAGTGACGCACCGCCAGCTCACGCAGGCGGTTGCTGTGAGAGATGACCTCCGGGTCGGCAAGCTGCTGCTCGACCTGCTGGAACTCCGCCTCGATTCTGTCCAGGGCTGCTATCAGGTTCATCTCAGTAACTCCATCAACCCTCAGTGTCTGCGGCCTCAGCCGATTGCGGAGCCACCTGCACCGGGCCGGGCTGGTCGCGCTCTATCATGCCACCCCTGCCGATGCGCACTTCCTCAGGAGCGGGAAGGTCAGCCGGCAAGCTGACCTCCGGCGCTACCGCAGCCAGGGCGTAGATGGCGACCGCCATCTGCTGCTCGTCAGGCTCGCGTGTGGTCAGCCGCTCCAGCAACAGGCCCGGCACTGACAGGGCGCGTGCAAAGAGGCTGTCACGATGCCGGCCGGCATAGTAGATGACCTCATAGCTTAGCCCGATGACCGGCGGTAGCACTGCCAGCCGCATGGCCGTCAACACAAGCCGCGAGTCCGGCCAGGGCAGGAAGCAGTTGACGATGATCTTGACCGCGATCACCACGAGAATGAAGGCCGTGCCGCAGCGCGGATGCAGCACCGTGAAAGGCATGGCGTTCTCAACGGTGACTTCGCGCCCCGCCTCGAAGGTGTTGATGCTCTTGTGTTCCGCGCCGTGGTACTGGAAGACCCGCCGGATATCCTTAAGCAGTGCGATGCCGACCATATAAGCGACGATCAGCAGCAACCGAACGACGCCCTCCACCAGGTTCTTCGCGATCCTGCCCTCCAGGTTGACAACGCCGGCGCCCAGGCTCACTGCGTAGGCGGGCACCAGTATGAACAGGCCGATGCCCAGCGCGAGCGCCGGCAGCATGGTCAGCCAGAAGACCGCGCCGCTGAGGCTCTGAGGCTTGGCGGGCTCCGCGCCCTGGCCGGCGTCTCCCTCCTTGGAGGCCTGCCTTTGCGCCTCGTCTTCCAGGGCCACGTTGCCGGAGAACTGCAGCGACTCCATCCCGAGCAGCAGGGCGTCGAGCATCGCGAAGTTGCCACGGATGATGGGCCATCTCGCCCAGGGGTGCCGCTCGCCGAAGTTAGCTATGTCGCGCGTGCCCACGATGACGCTGCCGTCGGCGCGGCGCACAGCCGTAGCGTAGTGCTTCTGGCTGCGCATCATCACGCCTTCGAGCACCGCTTGGCCGCCGTAGAAGTGCATGTCCTCGCTCAAGCTCATCGCCGCCAACGCTTAGGCCCCAGTACCGCTTCAGCGCGGACTGAGGCCATCGCAAACTGCTGCTTAGGATTGCTACTGCTTGGCTTCTTCGCTCTGTTCGGCCTTGTCGGTCTGCTCGGCGTACTTCTCCTGCAGCCCCCAACGGCGGATGAACCGCTCGACGCGGCCCTCCGTATCAATCATCTTCTGCTGGCCGGTGTAAAACGGGTGGCAGTTGCTACAGACCTCGACCTTGAGTTCAGGTTTAGTGGAGCGCGTGACCCAGGTATTGCCGCATGCGCAGGTGACGGTGCATTCCATGTACTCGGGGTGTATTCCGGCTTTCATCTTCGCTTCCTCCAGGCCCCGCCTTCCGGAGCCGTCATTACAGGCATATGCGCGGCCCGCGTACTGCCGGCGGGCCGCTTCAACAGGTGGAGTATACCAGAAACAGCGCGCCGCGCGCAACCTTGAAAGGCTCTGTCCGACCGACGAGGCCACTGCTGCTACTTATAGTCTGTAGACTCATCGGGTTCATCCCCTTAGTGTTCCGCTGAGGTGAAAGCAATGCCCGAGTCAATCATGAGGGAGTTTGGGAGGCGCCTCCGAGCCCTGCGAGAAGACCGAGGTTGGTCCCAAGAGGAGTTGGCAGCTCGAGCAGGTCTTCATAGGACCTACGTGGGGTCCGTAGAACGTGGCGAACGGAACATAAGTCTCGTGAACATTGGAAGGATAGCCGCCGCCTTGGGTCTGCGTCCCCACAGCTTGCTCGAGGCTGGTGCTGCCTTGACCGGAGAGCCAACAGCGCAGTTGCTGGTTTCCGAGCATGTGAATGCCAACGCTGTCCTGCCCTACGGGTTGACCGTCAGTAACGTGTGCAGCGCGATGTCGGCAGCCTACGACTTCCTGCACGGTGTGAACTCGTTCCTAGTGGGCGAGGGTGTGGAGCCTCTCGAACGCTTGCTGTTGGGCAATTCCTTCAGCGGCCTATTGAGCGAGGTGCTCGTGAAGTACCTGGCCAGAGAGAGTGCAGGTCTGGCTCGAAACGAGAAGGTTGGTGGCCACCCGGACCTAATCCCAACCCATCTCTACGAGCCCGGAGGCATTCTGCGGGCCGCGGAAGGGATTGAGATAAAGACATCCAGACAGCCCGGCGGATGGCAGGGGCACAATCCCGAGAAGTGCTGGCTCATGGTATTCCGATATGTCATGCCCGAGACCATCCATAGTACCGAAGCTGCGATACGCGTGAGATTCGCTCAGGTGCTGTGCGCGGAGCTATGCGAGGAAGACTGGAGTTTCAGTGGCAGAAGCGGTGGTTCCCGCAGAACGATAACCGCCTCGATCACTGAGACCGGAATGCACAAACTCAGGAGTAATCCCGTCTATGAGGACCCAGATTTCATTGTCGCTCCGAATAAGAGACTGCGGCGTTTGTACGAAGAGCTGCATGGGTCTTTCGCCCGCCGTGACACTCAGTCATAGTTGAGAGTAGGCTGCCCCGGATCGTGCATACGGATACCCATGGTTGCCTGGAGTTTGGACAATCGGGGGATCGCTTGTCGGGCCATCTCGAAGTAGTGGCGATCAATCTCGATGCCAACGCTACGATAGCCCAGTGCTTCCGCTGCCGCAATGGTCGAGCCCCCTCCCATGAACGGATCCAGTATTGTCCCCTCGCCTAGAGGCAGGATGCAGCGCACAAGAACACGCATGAGAGATTGAGGCTTCAAGGTGGGATGGTCTGCGATGGCTCGTTCAGACGCCGGCGTGCGCTCGCTCTCGATCACATCAGGCAGGGGCCGATCCCGAGCAAGGCGTCTCAGGGCGCCGGCCTGCCATTTACGCAGGTTCTCCACTACTGTGCCATCGAGTGGCTTCCGGAAGAGGCCCCAGGGCTCCCAGCATGATCTTGGCATTGTGTTCAACTCGGCGAACTCGTCCTCGGCTCCTTTTGGCCTGTCTCCTCCCCTGATGGTTCGCACCAGGCGGACGATTTCGCCCCTCTTTTCCAGCCCCCCAGCAACGATCGCCGAGAACACTGCGTGAGAAAGCAACGTGTTGGCTGCAACTAGCACATGGGCGCCCGGCACCAATACCCGGCGCACGGCCCGAGCCCACGCGGTGAAGAAGTCCGACAGCTTGCGCATTTCCTCCGGGTCGAGTTCGGTAAACCGCGGTAGCGGGGCCCGCTGCGAGTTGCCGAAACTGGGCGGTATTCGCCACACCCCGCCATGTCCCTCCCGCTTTTTCTTCAGCTCGATGGGTGTATACTCCACGAGGCTAAACGGTGGATCGGTTACCACCGCGTGGATACTATTCGCCGGCTGGTCGCACAGCCACTCGAGGCAATCCGCGTTGACGACGGTGTAACGCATGGCCAAGTCCTCACTCCAACCTGCAACTGCGAACAGTTGCCAGTATACCGTATCGCGGGAGGTCGGGCAAGGTGCGTACAGATGCAAGGCAGGCTTTGTGCGTTCCTCGAAGTGATGCTATAATGCGCGCCCACAAGTGCCGACACCAGGGACGGGCCAGTGCCGTGAAGGGATGAACGCCTGATGGGCATACTGCGGATCGAGGGCGCGGAAACCATCACCGTGGCCGACGGCTGCCAGGTCCACAGCGGCTGGACCTTCGAGGCCGTTGACGGCGAGATCACCTACGTCGGCCCCGCCGAGGAGTTCCAGCCCTCCGACAAGCCCGATGACCTCATAGATGGCGCCAACTCCCTGCTCCTGCCCGGCTTCGTCAACGCTCACACGCACGCCGCAATGACGCTCTTCCGGGGTAGTGCCGATGACATGCAACTTCAGCCCTGGCTGGAAGAGAAGATCTGGCCGGTCGAGAGGAAGCTCAAGCCCGAAGACGTCTACTGGGGGACCATGCTGGCGGCGGCTGAGATGCTGCGCGCCGGCGTCACTTGCTATAACGACATGTACCATCTCCCCGAGCAGGGGACGCGCGCCGCCATCGAGGCAGGCATCCGCATGTGCCCCTCAGGCGTGCTGCTGGGCTTCCTGTCCAACGCGGAGGACCTGCTGCGCGAGGCGGTCGAGTTCTGCCAGGACTACGATGAGGCAGGCGACGGCCGTATCAAGCCCATGCTCGCCCCCCACGCCCCCTACACCTGCCCGCGACCGATGCTGGAGAAGGTCATCGCGGCTGCCGCTGACATAGGTGTGCCGATTCACATCCACCTGGCCGAGACCGAGGAGAATGTACAGTCCGCCCTGGACAACTACGGTATGAGAACCATCCAAGCCATGAAGGAGATCGGCCTGTTCAGTGTGCCCGTCGCGGCGGCGCACTGCGTGCACCTGGATGAGACTGAGATAGAGATACTGGCCGAGAGTCAGGTCGGCGTAGTGCATTGCCCGGGCAGTAACATGAAGCTCAGCAGCGGCATCGCCCCGGTGCCGGAGTTGCTGGCCGCCGGTGCGACCGTCGGGCTCGGCACCGATGGCTGCGCCTCAAACAACAACCTCGACCTGCTGCAGGAGGCACAGTTAGCGGCGCTCCTGGCGAAGGTGCACACGGGTGATCCGACGGCGCTTCCCGCCGAGGTCGCGCTGACCCTCGCCACCCGCGGCGGCGCGGAGGCCCTGAACCTCGCCGACCGCATCGGCACCCTGGAGGTCGGCAAGCGCGCGGACGCCATCCTGGTTGACATAGACCGGCCGCACTTCTACCCGCGGCACAACCTGGTCTCACACCTCATCTACGCCGCCCGCGCGAGCGACGTGCGCACGACCATCGTTGATGGCAAGGTGCTGCTGCGCGACGGTCAGTTCACCGAACTTGATGAGCAGGAGATAATCGCCCACGCGTGTGAGAGCGCCGACCGGCTGTTCTGAAGCTCGCGCAATCGGGCAGAGTGGCCCGGCTCATCAGGAGCATTGGTTTTGCGGGGGAGCCTGGGGCGCTGTAGGGCGGGGACCTGTTTGTCCCCCGTAGCCTTGGCGAAGGGGGGGTGCCCCGCCCGCCTGCGGCGCGCCACGGGTGCGCGCCCTACATACGACAGCGGCGCCCGCGGTCCCGCCGAGGCGCGATCGGCGCGGCACCCCCGCGGAGGGCGACGAGCGGCAGGGCTAGAACCGAGGCTCCTGCGCGGTTCTCAGGAGCATCGGTTTTAGCCGGCTGAGGCTGTGCAAGTGTGAAGGGGCCGCAACAGGCGGACAGTCGGCCTTTTCGCAGACGATCCACCTCCGCCAAGGCTACGGCGGACAAGCAGCGAAAAAGGGGA
>JALGVE010000069.1 GCA_029820045.1 Candidatus Zipacnadia bacterium
CTTCCGGGATGAGCGCCGGACCTCGGCGGAGATCGTGGCCGGGCTGCGCGAGCGGGGCATCGTGACCGCGGACCGCTTCGAGTCGGTGCGCGTCTCGCCGCACTTCTACAACGATGCGGGAGAGGTCGAGCGCTTCCTGGAAGCTCTGTCCGAGATACTGACTACCTAGAGGGGTAGTACCTGGTCGCGTACTTCCGCGGAATATCGCTTTCGCTGGCGTGAGTCGTTGGGAGGGGCCGCGTGAGGCCCAAAGGGCCGAACTCGGCCCCTCGTGGCTGGCGCAGAAAGAGAACTGAAGCGGCGCGAGAAGAAACTCAGAGGTCGAGAAGGTATCTGAAGGCCGGTGTCGAATAGGATGGGTGTGGGAGCGCTTACGCTGCAGCCGTGCGCGCATGTGGCTTGTGCGCGGTGTGGCAGCGAGAAGAGGAGATGCAGAGATGAGAAAGGCTGGTTTCACCCTTATTGAGTTGTTAGTGGTAATCGCGATCATCGCGATCTTGGCGGCGATCTTGTTCCCGGTCTTTGCAAGGGCGCGGGAGAAGGCGAGGCAGACGAGCTGTCTGAGCAACGTCAAGCAGATTTCGCTCGGTTACATGATGTACGCTAGCGACTACGACAGTTGGTTCCCTGGGTTTCTCACGGGTCATACCTCGCCCAACAACAGACGCAGTTGGCACGACGTCATTTCGCCGTACCTCAAGAACACTCAAATTTACTATTGTGTAAGCAGCGGCTATTACCTGGCCCCGAACCGGTACTCGACCTCCACCACCTCCACGAACCCCGATGGCTTCGGCACTGACTACTACGGCTTCAAGTCCAGCCAGATACCCAACCCGGCCGAGAAACTCCTGATCGGGGACTGTGCGGGTGACAACTCGAGTCATACCAGCTTCGGCAGCAAGTATTGCATGGTGTACTCCGAATACATAGCGGGTGACAGCAACACCTTCAATACATGTCGCGGCCACATCTATCCCTGCCACAACGGCACGGCCAACATGGGGTTCTGCGACGGGCACGCCAAGGCGATCCAGCCAAGGGCCTACTACGGCACGACGAGCGCCCTACGGAACAAGTACTGGTACGGTGCGGCCGAGTAGGTCACAGGCCACGACTTCGCTGGGGAAGGGCCCGAGGCAACTGCTCGGGCCCTCTTTTCATGTTTGGCGTCCCGGCGTGAAGGAGGCGTGAGCCGGTCAGAAGCAGAAGTAGACCGATGAGGTTCTCTTGGCGCCCCACTGCAGAAGCCGGGAGGGACAACAGAATGGCCGACCCACGCAATCCGATCATCCCCTCGATCCAGAAGGGCATAGCTAAGCGCTGGCAACCCATTGAGAACGGCACGCGCGAGTGGTGGCGAGGCTACCGCGAATGGCTGCGCGGAGCGCGCGCGCCCGGCACTGTGACGCTGACGCCTGACACCGTAACGGCGGGCAGCAGGCAGCGGTTGAAGCTGACCTTCCGCGTGGGCAAGGGCGGCATCGCCCCGTACGGCCACATTGCGGTGGAGCCACCGCTGAGCCCCTTGATCCCGCATAGCCCCGGCCCTCCGCGCCCAGCGGCGCGCTTCCGGGTTACCTGTTCGAATCCGCGGCCTGAGCTTCAGGTCGAAGTCAGCGACGGCATCATTGATGTGCTCATCAAGGAATACCCGCTGGAGGAGGGAGACGAGCTGGTCTTTCACTTTGGCGAGGAGGAGGGCAACAAGGCGGTCATGCCCGCGGCGGCGCGGCAGCACCCCTTCCCGGTGGCCGTGGCGCGCAAGAACTGGCCCGTCTATCAGTTGATTGAGGAGATCCCGGAGTTGACCGTGACGGGCGCGCCGGCGCGGCGGTTTCTGGTGGCGCCGAAGCCGGCGGTGACGCAGGCGAAGCCGTTCGCCCTGCAGATCGTGGCGCTGGATGGCGTTCATGGCAACCCCGACCCGAACTATGAGGGCCGGGTGCGCCTGGTGTGTACGGACCCGAAGGCTGATATACCCGAAAGGGTCAGCTTCACCGAGGATGATGGCGGCATCAAGGTCATCGAGGGCTTGCGGCTGGGCAACCCGGGCATGCACTACATTACCGCCGTGGACGAATGGCGTGGCATCTCCGGGCGCAGCAACCCGCTGACCGCTGACGACTTCTTCGACGGCCTGAACGTCTACTTCGGCGACATTCATGTGCACACGTGGCACTGCGACGGGCACGCCACGCCGGAGGAGGCGTATCACTGGTCCCGCGAGGTGCGGGCGATGGACTTCGGCGCGATCACCAACCACGTCGAGGGCGCAAAACGCTACCACGTGGACGACTTCTGGCCCATCGTGCAGGAGATGGCGAAGAAGCACAACGTGCCGGGCGAGTACGTGGCCTTCCTCGCCTTCGAGTGGGGCGGGTGGGACCTCTTTGGCGATAAGTGCGTGTACTACCTGGATGATGACCAGCCCTGCTACGGCGCGAACATGCCCGAGAGCAACTCACCGGACAAACTGTGGTCGGTCCTTCCGCGCGGGAGGGCGATCACGATCCCGCATCACGTGAAGTTCGGCGGCCGCACCGACTGGTCGTTCCATGATCCGCAGATGCAGCCGCTGGTCGAGATCTTCTCGCAGTGGGGCGTAGGGGAGGACGGCGGGCCGTGGTGCGTGCAGCAGGCCCTGGAGCGCGGCTATCGGTTCGGCTTCATCGCCAGCTCGGACAACCATGCCGGCGAGCCGGGCACCCCGACCAGCGGCATCGCGGCGGTGGTGGCGCCGGAGCTTACGCGTGAAGCAATCTTCACGGGGCTGGCGTCGCGGCAGTGCTACGCGACGACCGGCGTGCGCATACTGCTCAACGTGACGGTCAACGGTCACGGCATGGGAGAGGAGTTCTCCTTGCCCGCCGACGAGCCGCGGAAGGTCGAGGTCAAAGTCGCGGGAACCGGGGACCTCGCGGAGGTGCATGTGCTCAAGTGCAACCGTGACATCCGCGTATTCGAGCCTGGCGAACCGGGGGCGAAGATGCGGTTCGAGGATGAAGCGAGGCTGGAGGGGCCGACATGGTACTACGTGCGCGTGGTGCAGACGGACGGCGCGATGGCCTGGTCGAGCCCCATCTGGGTGGACCCGGAGTAAGACGCGCAGGCGAGGGCGTCACTCTCCGGAAATGCAGATGGCGCCACGGGCGAGCGATGTCGTTGCTGTCTGGAGGGGCCGCCCGAGGGCGGTTCTGCTGATGCAGAAGCGCACGAGGCCGGCCCACGCACATCCACTGCACCTTGGTCTGCCCCGAGGTGCCGTCGGGGTCGGCCCAGGAAGCCCGATCTATGCTGGCGGCAGACGCGGGCCGGCCTCACCCCGCCCTGCGGGCGGGGTTCGGGCGGCCCTCCATCACGGCGCCCTCCGCTTCGCGACCGAGAGCGCGGTGAACGGCGAGCCGTGCCTCTGATCCCGCTCGCATTTCTCGAAGGCAAGGGGGGCGCCCGCGCTACCCTGAGGCGAGGCGACAAAGGAGTGATTAAGATGAAGGGAGCAGTGTTGGTAGCTCTGCTGACGCTGTGTATGCTGCCTTGCATGGCGCAGGACGAGGGCGCAATCCTGGAGGTGAAAGGCCGCGGCGCCGAGGGTCGTGAGGCATACCAGGGCGGCGGCAAGGTCAAGTTCCTGGACACCTCGGTCGGCGCCCAGCTCATTCACTACGATGGCGACAAAGAGTTGGCGCTGCCGCTGACCATCAAGTACGAGGTGCTGGAGCCGGCACCCATCCTGCTCACCTCGCGCATGGGCACCGAGTACTGGCGTCTGTTTCGCTTCGAGAACGAGACGATGGCGGCGATGTACACGAACGAGAGGATTGATCTGTCCAAGGTTGGCGAGCGCACCGCGGCCCCGGAGGGACTCCGCGCGTGGTTCGATGAGAGCCGGAGCCCCTTGCCGGGCAAGGGCCTGGTCGGCATCCGCGGCCACTACTACTTCCTGGTGGATCAGCCGGACGGCCAGTGGCTGGACGTGGTCAATCCCCCGCCCTTCTTCGACCGCGCAGAGGTGGCCCGCAAGCTCACCTTCACGCTGGCGAACCTGACGAAGTTCGCGCTCGCGCTCTCGGAGGTACAGTCCACGTGGGAGCCCGGCGGCCCGCTTCGGGTCAAGCTCACCGTTACCGACGCCGATGGCGATCAGCTTCCGGTCGTTAACGCGCCGCTGACCGCCTCCGCCGGCGACTGGGAGGGCAAGCTTGAGACCGAGTGGGGATTGCTGCAGGTCCCGACGGGTTGGATGCGTGGCACGCTGCCGGAGGGCGAGGCGCCGGCCGAGATCGCGGTCGAGGGCACAGTTCAGGTCGTCACCCCCGACGGCCCGAAGTCGCTGGAGGTGGCGACGACTTACCGGCGGGGGGAGGGCCAGGTCACGGCTGAGCAGATGCAGGTGGCTCAGAAGGGCTACGAGCTACCCCGTAACGCGCAGGGCGTGATACGCGAGACGCGCGCGCTGTGGGTGAGCGGTAGGGACATCATGACGCGCGAGGGCACCGACGCGCTGGTCGCGCGGGCGAAGGAGGCCGGGCTGAATGTGCTTATCCCGGACATCTTCGTGCGCGACTCCTTCGTGGCTAAGAGTGACCTGCAGCCCACCGCTGGGGGTGTGGAGGAGGGCCTCGACCCGCTAGCCTACCTCATTGAGAAGGCGCACGCAGTCGGCCTGGAGGTGCACCCCTGGTTCTGCGTGACCTACCGTGACAAGCATTTCCGCGCGAGGTTGCCCGGCGTGGACATGATTGATGAGAACGGTGAGGTCAAGAGCCTGGGCGCAGATGTTCACCGGCCCGAGTATCGCGACTTCATCGTCAAGCTGATGGTCGGCGTCGCGCGCGATTACGAGGTGGACGGCATCCACCTCGACTACATTCGCACCATGGGGCGCTGCTACTGCGACAAGTGCAAGGCGGAGTTCCAGCAGAAGTTCGGCAAGCCGCTGACTGAGGCCACCGACGAGGAATGGGTCGCCTGGCAGCGGGAGGCTATCGCCGACATCGTGCGGCGCACCGCTGAGGGCGTGCGGAAGGTGCGGCCGAAGGCGATCATGTCGGCGGCGGTCTTCTCCAACATGGCTGGCGGCGCCTCGCAGGGACAGGACCCCGCCGAGTGGGCGCGACAGGGCTGGCTTGACGTGGTTATCCCGATGGACTATGCGATGCAGTCGCTCGTGGTGCGCACGAATGAGAAGCAGTTCCTGAAGGCGCTGGATGACGACGATCAGCTCGTGACCGGACTGTCGCTGTACATGCGCAGTGGTGGCAAGGCACTATCGCGGCGGCCAGAGCTGGTCAAGGAGCAGATTCAGCTCGTGCGCAGCATGGGAATACACGGGTATTGCCTGTTCGTGCACAGCTACCTGAACGATGACATCACCGAGATGCTCAAGACGGACGTGAACCCGGAGCCAGCGGTGCCGTACTTCAGGGAATAGACAATGGGTAATGGAGCGCGTCTGAAAGGCTGCGCCACCTGGGGGACTGTGCCCCTGTTAGTGGCGCGAATCTCTCGATGGACCTGGGATGATGAAGAATGCCTGGACGTTACCAGCCGTTCCGCAACCTGCGAACCGTGGATGATCTGCTCCTCATCAAGCGGGAGCTGACGAGGAATCCGGCGACGGTTCGGATGCCCGCCGATCCCTACTACCCGGAGATCTGCGCCTGGGTCAACGTGCGCTGTGAGGAGCGGGACCTGTTCTCGCCTGAGGGGCAGACGCTGCTTGAGGGAACCACGGCGGAGGGCGAGGGCTGGCGGCTGCTACTCACGCCGTACGGCTATCTGCGGTTTGAGGGTGGTGAGGGGAAGAGCAGGCTGGAATGTGAATCTCCCCTGCCCCTGCACGCGGTGGTTGATACCGACAAGGAGTTCCGCGTGGGGCTTGCCATGGTCAACTACGCGTGGTCGCTGCGGGACCGGCCCTACGCCGTCGAGGGCAGCGCCGACTTTCGCCTGAGGCTGCTGGCCGCGCCGGGGCTGAGGGAGCCGTTCTCGCAGATCGGCGGCTCGGCGCAGCCGATGGGCCCGGAGCTGGCGCCGGTGCCCGAGACACTCACGATCGGCGCAGGCGCGGAAGGAGGGGCCGGTCGCCTGACCGGCCGGCGGTTCGCAGGCAGGATCACCCGGTTCGTGGCCTACAACACGAGTCGCGCGGAGCTGTTTGGCAACCCTCGCGCGAAAGGCGCCGCGCGGGTGATTCCGGTCATCCCCGGTGGCGGTGGCTTCGCTCCGCGCTGGGTTGACGAAGAGACGATTGAGGTCTTCACGCGGCCCTCGTTCAACCTGAGCTCCTCGTACTGGGTGTTCCTGAAGATCGGGGACCAGAGCGGAAGGCTCAGGCGAGTGCGCGTTCACGTCAAGTGGCGCGGCGGGGTCAACATGACGCCGACGTTCTTCTTCAGCGCCGACCGAAGGCGCTGGCGGCGCATCATCCCGGCGCGAGTCTGGATGGGCGATGACGCCACCGACTTTCGCGTGGAGTTCGAGGTCACCGGCGAGATGTCCCAGGGTGGCTACCTCGCGAGCTGCCCGCCTTTCGGCGAGCCGGAGAGGATGGAGTTGCTCGACTGGGCGCGCACGCAGCCGCACACGAGCGTCGCGGAGATCGGGAAGTCCGTCGAGGGGCGGGCGCTTCACCTCATCAGGGTCGCGAGGGGCGAGGACGGGCCGGACAAGAAGGGCGTGGCGGTCATCTGCGGGCAACACTCGCCCCTGGAAATCATGGGCGGGCGCGTCATCCGGCCCGCTATCACGGGGATTCTCCGGCGCCCGAAGCTGCTGGCAGCGGCTAACTTCTACTTCGTGCCTACCGTGAACGTGGACTGCTCGCACTACGGCGGCAACGGCCTCAATGCCAACCGCCGCAACAACAACCGGCACTGGTTCAGCGACATTCAGCCCGAGAACGCAGCGGTCATCGGGTATTTCGACCGGCTGAAGAGGGCGGGGCAGAGCATTGACTTCGCGGTGGACATTCACGCGGGCGGCATCTTCAAGAATCACGTGCTGATGCAGATGGGCGCGAGCGACGAGTTTTCCCCGACGCAGGAGGCATTGGCCGAGCAGGAAACCTGGCGCGACCTGCTGGAGCGGCACGCCGGGCTGCGCCGGCAGGATGGCTGGGCCCTCCCGCAGCTCAAGCTGCGCGCCAGCGACTACTTCCATCAGGTCCACGGCTGCACGGCGTTCTGCCTGGAGCTGAGCACGTGCAGTTACTTCGACCCAGCGGACGAGGAGACGAAGGCCTTCGGCATTGAGGCCTTCGAGACGCTTGCCGAGGGCTTGGTGCGGGCCTGGGAGGAGCGGCTGTGTCGGGCTGGAAGCTGAAAGCGCTGGACGGCGCGCTCTCACCTGCGCCTGCCGGAAACCGCCAGGCGCAGGCCGATCCCACCCGACGGGCGGGACGAATGATTGACCTCAGGGCCGCGTCACCTTGATATTGTCCCACCACAGGTATGTGCGGTAAGTGCGCAGGCCGATGAGGCCGCTGGTGTGCGGCTCCGGGTCCTCGTGTTCGAGGAGCATGTTCCCGTCAACGCTGAAGCTCAGGTGAGTGCCCTGCCTCAGGATCTCCACGTGGTACGTGACTGCCTGCCGACAGTGGTAATCGTAGGTCTCCGTGAGTAGCTTGAACCCCGGACAGCGGCGCATGCGCACCCGAGCCACGCGCTGGTCGGCGGGGAGCTGCTTGGTCTCCTCGCGTGTGTCGTTCAGGAAGGTGAAGATGTAGCCGTTCATGCCGTGGTAGAGCTTATAAGCCCCGTCGGCGCGCGACTCGCGCGTGTCATACAACGGCGTCCCCTCGGGGTCTGAGTAGAGCAGGAAGAAGTTGATGTTGTTCACGTCCAGGCTGGAGCTGATGACGTGGGCATCGAACTCGACCTTGAGATCCCCGGAGAACTCCTGCTTGCACCACACGGTCGCGCAGTAACCCGGCTGGCGGCCCTCCCCCTCGGGGTCCGCGTTCACATGCAGCCGCCCGTCCTCGACCCAGGTGTTCACTCCGCCCTCGACCCACCAGTCGTCCATGCCCTTGGAGAAGTCCTCGAAGAAGAGGACCTGCTGGTCTTCGGCCACTGTGGTCGCCTCCTGTCCGAACGCTGAAGTTAGCGATGTAAGTACCGCCACCAACGCCAGCGCGGCAAGCTGAGTTGCTTTGCGATTCATGGCTTCATCCTCCCTGCGGACTTGCTGTAACGGGGGGGACAATCCCCGTGGTGGCGCAGCCTCTTCGCACAAACTCATTTAGCCGTTGACACGCAGAACCCTTTCCAGAGGCTGTCATCATCGGGCAGGAATTCCCCCCTTAGATGTTGAACCTATCGAGGCGTTGGACCTGCGTGTCGCATGCGCCGGACGCGCCGCGGCGCCGGCCTCAAGAACGATGAGGGGCGGGATGGAGCAATGAAAAGGGTTCTCTGTGTTGTCGCTTGCTGCATGGTCGCGAGCACCGGCTTCGCGGCCATGACCTGGCACCACCCCCTGTACCTGGACAACGGCGGGACCTGGCGTCAGCGCGTGCCCATCGAGATACGCAATGAGATGGATCGGGAGGCCGCCGGCGACCCGGTGGCCGTGTCGGTGGGCAAGGGTCAGGGCGAAGCCGACCTCGTGGGCGCCCTCGTGGAACAGGTGCGCGTCTGCGATGCCGAGGGCACGGAGATGCTCTACGATATGACCGGGCCGGGCGGCCAGCAGATCACCAGCGGTCCGATTCCGGCAGGCAGCACACTGACCGTACCCGCCGAGTGTCCGGCCCATGCGACGGCCAGCTATTACGTGTACTTTGACAACCCCGCCGCCTGGGCTGTGCCGGACTTCCTGAACGCGGCCATGCGTGTGCGTAATGGCGGCGTGGAGGAGGGCATAGGAGACACGCCCTTCGGCTGGACGCACGATCGCGGCGATGAGCAGCACCGGGCAACGTGGGTCGCGGAGGACCCTCACTCCGGGAAGAAGTGCCTGAAAATCGTGGTCGCTGAGGGCGCGGAGCCGACCTGGATCGCCACCCGACAAAGCGGCATCCACGTCATCGGCGGGGCGAAGTACCGGATGACCGCCTGGGTCAAGGCCGAGAACGTGATCGGCTACGCGGGCTGGTACCTCCATGTGGGCAACGATGAGCAGTCCATGATCATGGGTCCGACGCTCAAAGGCGGCGACGGGACCTACGGTTGGAAGCAGGTCACGCTGGAGTTCACGGCCCCGGAGGAGGCCAACCGTGCCAGCCTGGGGACGGTTCTGCGCGGCACCGGGACCGCCTGGTTCGATGATGTGACCTTCGAGACCTCGGAGAGGCCCAAGCTGTCGGCGACGGCGCTGAGGCCCGAGAAGCTGGAGATTGCCGAGACCGGCCAGGACGCAGCCTGGTACGACGATAACCCCGGCGATGACCTCTACTGGGACTGCCGCGTGGCCGTCAAGGTCACGAACCTCGCTGACCGGTCGCTGGAGCGGCCGCTGGTGCGCGTGGACCTGTCAATCATCAAAGTGCGCCTGCGCGGCAAGCTCAACCCCGATTCGGTTCGAGTCACCGTGGATGGTCAGCTTGTTCCGTACTATCGCTTGAGGCCCGCCGACGCGAGTGTCGGCGCTCCTGGTTCAGGCGAGGACAGCCTGCTCTTCGAGGCGGAGGTCCCCGCGCGCACCGTTCGGACCTACTACGTCTACCTCTCCACGGACGCGCGCATCAAGCCGGTGCAGACCTCGGACTACGCCGGGCTGGTCGCAAGCGCTCGGAATTTGGTCCAGAACCCCAGCTTCGAGTCCGGCGATGATCTGCCCGATGACTGGCCGGGCGGCGCGGAGGGCGAAAGGCCGGAGGGCGTGGTCATGAGCCTCGACACGCCGGGCCTGTTCGGTGGTCGGGCCGCCAAGATGTACATCCCTCATACCGCGAAGAAGGCCTGGACCGGGTGGCGGCAGAACGTGCCGGTCGAAGCCGGAAAGACTTACCTCTTCGCCGCCTGGCTGAGGACTGAGGACATCAGGGACAAGGTGCAGATTCACGCTCATTACCTGAACGCTCAGGGCAAGCTGTGTGAGAGCAAGAAGTACACCGGCGCGGGGCCTGCTTTCGGGGGAACGAAGGACTGGACGCTGCTGTCGGGCCTGTTCGAAATGCCCGAGGACATCGCGTTCTTCCAGCTCCACCTGACCATGCTGGCCACCGGCACGGTCTGGCATGATGGCGTGGTTCTCGCTGAGGCAGCGCGCGGCAGGTTGGGCCGGCTGGAAGCGCGCCCAGCGCCGGAGCCCACCGGGGTGGCGGTCTGGCCCGTCAACGCCGTGGTCAAGGTCTTTCGGGATGATCCCCCGCCCCGCGACTTCGGGGCTGCTCGCATCACCGCGGCGCGCAATGAGAAGGAACCGCTGCAACTCGCCATCCGCAGCCCGAAGGCAATCTCCGGTGTCCGCGTGGAGGTGGACCCGCCAGCAAACGCGCGCGGCGACACGCTGACCGACCTGGAGATCGGCGTCGTGCACTACGTGCCCATTGACCACAAGACCAGCTACTACAGTTCGGATGCCCCGGCCTGGCACCGGAGGTTCCCCACCACGGCCGGTCGCTGCGACGGCTGGCCCGGCATGTGGCCGGACCCGCTGCTGCCGGAAGGGGAATCGCAGCAGGGGCGCGGACCTACGGGCCGTCTCGACCTGGAGGCGGGCGTCACCCAGCCGATCTGGGTAACGGTCAGCGTGCCTGAGGACGCCGCGCCGGGTGACTACCAAGGCACGGTGCGGCTGGTTCAGGAGGGTACGACCCTGAAGACGGTCCCCTTCACCGTTCACGTGTGGGACTTCGCACTGCCTGACGAGGCGCACGTGAAAGCCATCTACGATCTTCGGGCAGGGGGTCGCTGGTGGCAGGTTCCAGGCAAGTCACGGGAGGAACTGCGCAAGCAGGCCTGTCGCTTCATGGCTGAGCACCGGGTCTGTCCGAACCGCGTCTGGCCTGATCCCCAGATAAGCTACCAGGATGGCAAGGTCACTGCGGACTTCACCGACTTCGACAAGGCCGCTGAGTATTACTTCGGCGAGCTGAAGCTGACGCACAGCTACACCCCTAGGTACTTCTACTGCTTCGGCTGGGGGCATCCACCGCGGAAAGCTTGGGGCGAAGCGCCCTATGAGGGAGAATATCCGTACGAGGGCGTGGACCGCAGCAAGCTCCGGCCCGAGTACAAGCGGGCCTACCAGGCATGTCTCAAGGTCTACTGGGAGCACCTGAAGGAGAAGGGCTGGGACGACAAGTTCGTGCTCTACATCTCAGACGAGCCCTACGACCGGCACGACTACATCAAGGACCAGATGAAGGCTCTCTGCGACATGATCCACGAGGTGGACCCGGACATCCCGATTTACTCCAGCACGTGGCGACACATTCCGGAATGGGATGGCTACCTCGATGTGTGGGGTCTCGGGCACTACGGCCGCGTGCCGGTCGAAGAGCTGGACAAACTGCGCGGCGCCGGCGACACCATCTGGTGGACCACCGACGGTCAGATGTGCACTGACACGCCTTATTGTGCCGTCGAGCGCCTGCTGCCGCACTACTGCTTCAAGTATGACGCCGAGGCGTACGAGTTCTGGGGGATTGACTGGCTGACTTACAACCCCTGGGAGTTCGGCTGGCACAGCTACATCCATCAGAGCGGAGAGCCGGGTAAGTTCCGCTGGGTGCGCTACCCCAACGGTGACGGCTTCCTGGCCTACCCGGGAGGCCCCGTCGGCCGCGAGGGCCCGGTCAGCTCCGTGCGCCTCGAGCAGGCCCGCGAGGGCGTCGAGGACTATGAGTACCTGTATCTTCTGCGCCATCTGGTCATGCGCGCGAAGGCGGCGGGAAAGGACGTCACCCAAGCGGAGGAGGCGCTAGCGCAGGCGGGTGACCTCGTGACTATCCCCAACGCCGGCGGGCGCTACTCGACGAAGATATTGCCGAACCCCGACGCAGTTCTCGAGGTCAAGGAGGCGGTGGCGAGGGCCATCGAAGGGCTTCGGAGATGAGAGCGCCGCGCTCGCAGTTCGTCTCTGGTGGCGCGGAGCGCAAGCGCTCCGCTCGCGACTTCCTGGCGACCAGGGCGTTGCCGGTGGAGGGCCGCATGAGGCCCCCGCGAAGCCGGGCCGAACTCAGCCCGTGGCTGCCGCCAGCGTAGGTCGGACTTCCTAGAAACCTGGCCGAAAAGTGGTGGGGATTAAAGGTGTGATTGGGTGGGGGTGGAATCTAGGGTAGGTGCCATCGCCGTAGGCAGGAGAGCCCGCCCATCATGATGAGCCATC
>JALGVE010000070.1 GCA_029820045.1 Candidatus Zipacnadia bacterium
AGCCCGGCCCGCGACCCGCGAGACGCGATGGGAACGCCGTCCGGAGGGCGGGGCTTCAGCCCCGCCAGGCAGAGACGCCTCAGAACGGCAACGCCCGGCAGGACTGAAGTCCTGCCCTCCGTACGCTATCGTTTTGTTAGCAGACCTGCGCCCTGACGGCTGCCTCGGTACCCGCCCGCTCAGACCCTGGCAATACCCAGCCTTACTACTCACAAGCCGACTTACCCTAAAACCGATGCTCCTGCCTGTTCGCTCGACCCCATGCGCAGGTCAAGGCGCCCTTCGCGGCGAAGAGAGAATCTGTCCGCGAAGGAGGGAGGCAGCGACTGTGCAGGGAACTCCCTCCGTGTCGCCCGGTCTAAGCGCCAGGCGGTCGTTCAAGGACGACGCAGTAGTCTTGTTTGTCGTTAGTCCGATGTCGGATGCCGGAAGTCCGAGATCGGGATCCAAGGAGGCATACTGATGGCCAGTGACAAGCTTCGTGTCGGATTCGTTGGTGCGGGAGGCATCGCGCAAGGCGCTCACTTCCCGGGGTGGCAGGCGTTGGACGACGCCGAAATCGTCGCCATCTGCGATATCAAGGAGGAGACCGCCGCGAAGGCGGCAGCAGCGGCCGGTGTTGCCAAGAAGAACATCTTTGCCGACTACAATGAGATGCTTGAGAAGGTCGAGTTGGACGTTGTGGATGTGTGCACGCCCAACTGCTATCACAAGGCCCCAGTCGTGGCGGCGCTGAATGCCGGGCGCCACGTGATCGTGGAGAAGCCAGCGGCAACCTCAGTGGCTGAGGTCGAGGAGATGATCGCCGCAAAGAACCGCGCCAAGAAGCTTCTCATGATCGCACAGAGCATGCGCTTCGGAGGCGAGGCGCTGGCGGCGAAGCGCTTCGTGGACGCGGGCGGCATGGGTGACATCTACTGGGCCCAGGCTGAGCTGCTCCGGCCTCGCGGAGTCCCGGCCTGGGGCGCTTTCATCTCCAAGGAGATGTCAGACGGCGGGCCTTGCTACGACCTCGCGGTGCATGTGCTCGACCTCAGCCTGCACCTCATGGGCTTCCCGGAGCCGACCCGCGTCAGCGCTAACATCTGGCTCGAGATCAGCGACAAGCCCTCCATCATGAAGCACGACCCGAAGAAGTTCACCGTCCCCGACGAGCTGGCCGCCGGCTTCATTCGCTTCGAGAACGGCGCCTGCATCTCGCTGGCCACAAGCTGGGCGGTCAACGCCCCCGGCGGCACCCACAAGGTCTTCCTGGCGGGCACCAAGGCCGGCATGAGCAATCCGCCGCTCACCATCGTCCGTGAGGAGTACGGGATGCTGACCAACGCCACGGCGCAGGTGCTGCCGGAGAGCGGGATCAAGTCCCATTCGGAGGAGATACGGCAGTTCGCCGAGGCGATTCAGACCGGCGGTCCCTCACCGGTGCCGCCCGAGCAGGCCCTCATTACGCAGCGGATACTCGACGGCATCTACGAGTCAGCGGCCAAGGGACGCGAGGTGAAGGTCTAGGGGAACGGGTTATCAGGTTGGCCCAAGCGGCAGGCCGAGAAGCTGCGGCGACGCGGACTGTCCCCCCTTACACACCGTCAACGGCGCAGGCCGAGGTAGAACCCGCCGGCGAAGCCGCCCGTGAAGGGAAGGTTGTAACTCAAGACCTTCCACAAGGCGCCGGCCGCGGTACGCGCAGCCTCCGCGCCGGGGCCTGCCACCGTGTTCGCGATCGCATCCCAGTGCCACTCGGCGATGCCGTAATACGCCAGAAGCTGCATCAGGATGAAGACAATCCCGAGCGCGCAGCCGATGAGCTTCCCGAAGGATTTCACAGCCAGGCCGGCAGCGTAGCCAATGGCGCCGCCGATGCCGAGTGTGCCGAGTACCGGACCGAGGAAGTTCATCATCCGTGTGATCTCCTGCGCGAGAAAAGCAGGGAGATAGTAGCTGAGCCCACCAGCCATGTCAATGCAACAGAGGCCGCGAAAGTCGGACATTCTTGCCCGACTCACTGCGCCCAACGAGCCGAAAGGTCAGGCTCAACCCGTGACCGTTACCCTCGCGGCCCAAGCTGAAATTGCCACGGAGATCGCTGAGAGACTCGACCAACTCGGCTGGCGGGTGCGCCGCGTCCAGAGCCTCGATGGCCTGGAGCAAGGCCAGTCGGACGTGGTCATTGCCGGTCACGGCTTCGGCGGCGCAGGAGTTGACGAACTCTGCGCGCGCGCGCTGAGCGCCCCGAGCATGGGGGGCTCGCCCCTAGCGGTCGTCATCGGCGCGCCGCAGGAGCAGCGCCTGGAGTACCTTCGCGCCGGTGCTGACGACGCCATGGGGACGGACGTGGGGGCCGATGAGGTCGTGGCGCGGCTGCAAGCCCTCCTGCGCCGAGTGCGGGTGGAGCGCGATTGCAGTCCCCTCACCGGCTTGCCCGGGAATACCCGCTTTGAACAGGTGCTCCGGGACCGCCTTGCCGCCGGCGAGACGCCCGCAGTGCTGATGCTTGACATTGATAACTTCAAGGCTTTCAATGATCGTTACGGCCACTGGCGCGGCGACCGGGTGATAAAGATGCTGGCCGAGATCGTCCGCCGCGCTGCAGAGCGGAGCCCTGAAGCTTTCGTCGCTCACGTGGGCGGTGACGATTTCCTTGTTATCAGTTCGCCTGCGCTGGTTGACGAGATCGCCGAGGAGTGCCAGGCCGACTTTGACGCCCGCGCGCCGAAGCAGTACGATGAGAGCGACCGCTTACGCGGCTATGTTACTACGCGCAGCCGTGCGGGACGCCGCCAGCAGTTCAGGCTGATGACCCTGACGCTGGCTGCGGCCACCGCCGAGGCGGAGGACATGCAGCATATCGGCCAGTTCTTCCAGGTCCTGGCGGAGCTCAAGGAGTACGCCAAGAACCACGCGGGCAGCACCTACGTCAAGGACCGCCGCCACAATCACGGGTGGCGTAGGGAATAGGCAACTTGTCCGCCTCTGCGCTCTCTGCGGTTCACGTCGTCTGCCGTCAGTCCGAGGTCCCTAGCCCGAGGTGATGACATGGCGCAGAAGATCCTGCTGGTAGATGATGAGCGAGACCTGGTCTTCTACACGAAGCTCTTCCTCGAGGAGCAGGGCTACGAGGTAATCGAGGCCTACGACGGCCGGGAGGCGCTCGAACGTCTCGACGAGATGTGTCCCGACCTCGTCATCCTTGATGTAGCGATGCCGCGTCTCTCAGGCTGGGATGTCCTCCGCATCATGCAGAGCGAGGAGGACAAGCGCGACATCCCGGTGCTGATGCTTACCGCCAAGACCGAGGACACCGACAAGGCTCGCGGCTGGCAGCTAGGCGTTACCTGGTACCAGACCAAGCCCTTCGAGCTTGATGAACTGCTCATGGTTATTCAGCGCATCCTGGATGCGACCGCCGGCGAACAGTAGGAAACCGGGACCCTGACCTCTTCCCCGGATGAACATGCTGAACCTGAGGAAGCGTCATGCGTGCCGGAGACAGGTGACTTCTCCCGTTTCCCTATTAAGGAGGAATCAAGATGGGCGACAAGGAGAAAGAAAAGGCCAGCGACTTCCGTTACGCCACCGGACCCGCGGTGGTGCCGTGGGCGGCCATCGGAGAAAACGTCAACGTAGAGGACCTGATGAAGATCGTCAGCTTCCTCATACGGCCCGGCGAGGACGAGGCGCACTACGAGCAAGCCCTGGAGAATGTCCGAGACGCCCTGGAAGAACTCTCCGAGGAGGGCACACCCACGACCAAGCTGGCGATGGGCGACAAGGTCCAGGAACTGGAAGAGGAGGTCAAGAGTTTCTTGGGCTGCAAGTACGCTTCCTTCCTCACCAACGCCACGGCAGGCTTTGAGATCAGCTATCAGTTCGCGGGCCTCCGACCCGGAGACGAGGTGATAGCGCCCGCCATCACCTTTATCTCCACGGTTTCATATCCCCTGGAGATCGGCGCCAGGGTGGTTTTCGCCGACCTCGATCCGCGCACACTCCTGATGGACCCCGAGGACGTGGCGCGCAAAGTGACCGACAAGACGAAGGTCATTATTCCCGTCCACGTGGCCGGCTACCCGGTGGATATGGACCCGATCATGGAGATCGCTGAGGAACATGACCTGGTGGTGATCGAGGATGCCGCTCACATCTTCGGCGGCGAGTACAAAGGACGTAAGGCCGGCACCATCGGGCACTTCGGCTCCTTCAGCTTCCACGAGGTCAAGAACATCACCGCCCTCGGCGAAGGAGGTATCCTCGTCACCAACACGGACTGGGGCGAGCACTTCAACCCGGCGCGCTTCGCATCCATCAACATGGCGCAGCAGATCCCCAACTGGCTCTATGACGTGACGGCGCTGCCCAGCAAGGCCGGCCCGCAGGCGGCAGGCAATCACTCCGCGACCGAGGTCCAGGCCGTCTGCCTGCTGGGGCAGATGGACCGGCTGGAGGAGATCATCCGCGTTCGCCGCGAGCGTGCGGAATACCTCAACGAGCAGTTCGAGCCGGTTGAGGGTCTCATCCCGCCGCTGCTCGACACCAATGAGATCAAGGCCACCTACCACCTCTATCTGTTGCAGATAGACCCGGAGAAGGCAGGCGGAGACATCCAGGAGTTCAAGCAGCGGCTCACCGACAAAGGCGTCACCAACATTCCGCACTATGCGCCGCTTTACAAGTTCTCTCTGCTGAAGGATCTCGGTTACGATCCCGAGGCGGCGGCAGCAAGCTGCCCGGTGGCAGAGAACGCCTTCAATCACACCTTCACCCACCTGCCGCTGTATCCCCTGACCGACGACCAGGTGGAACTGATGGCGAAGCTCGTCATCGAGGCCGCCCAGGAGATGAAGGCCGGCAACTGAGCTATCAGCCGCCCGGGCAGCGCCGAGGGCGGGCCGACGGCCCGCCCTCGCACCACCACGATGGAAGCGGCCTCCGGCCGCAGCCAGTGCAGTAGTGCGCGCCCCCGCGCGCACTACTGCACTGGCTCGCGATCCCGCTCCAGCGGGATCGCGTTCCATCGTGATGGTGGTCCCGTCCCGCGGATGCGGGACGGGACGCGCTGCCCGGAGGTAGCGGCAACACGGTGCCGAAGCCTGCTCACGGCCCCAGAACGGCCCCGCGTGGTGATGACGAATGCCAGCGGATGTTGACGGACTGGTCCTGAAGGTTTGCGGCCTGACGCGCGTGGCGGACCTGCGCTGCGCGGAGGCGGCGGGCGCGGACTATTGTGGCTGCATCGTGGAGATTGAGCGCTCGCCGCGCAGCTTGGCGCGCGACGAGGCTGTTTTGCTGGCGAGGGCTTGTCGTGTGCAGCCGGTGTTGGTAGTCGAGCACATGCCGCTTGATGACCTTCTTGGGCTTGCCGAGGCTGCGCATCCGGCGGCAGTTCAGCTTCACGGCGACGCCGGGGCGGAGTACATGCTCGCTCTTGTTGATGCGCTCAGGGGACGCGCGGGTGTGTGGCGTTCTCTCGGCCTTCCCGCGCAGGCGCAGAACCGGGACACCGCGGTTGCCGCGGCGCTTGCGGAGATAGCGGCGTGTCGCGAGGCTGACGTTTCGGCGATCGTTCTCGACACTCACACCGAGCGGGGCACGGGCGGGACCGGTCAGACCTGCGACTGGGAGGCGGCGGCTGCGATCATTACGGATTCTCCTCTCCCGGTGCTCCTGGCGGGCGGTTTGTCGCCGGAGAACTTACGGGAGGCCATCGAGGCGACCTCCCCGGCGGGCGTGGACCTTTCCAGCAGCCTCGAATCCTCCCCCGGCCGCAAGGACCCGGCCCGCCTGAGGCAGCTTGCGGCGAGTTGGCGCGCGGTAGAGTAGGACAGACGCCCCCGTCTGTCCGCGGCCCGCCGCTGTGCTACGCTGTTTTTGGACAGGTGAGGGCACCTGTCCTACTATGACGCCGCGTCGTTACCCGTTGGCCGTTCCCCGATTGCCCTCCCTTGCAGGTGTTCTTCATACACCGGCGAATCTACCCTTTCGTAAGCACGCGACAGACTCGTTCAGACCGATAACGGGAGGAGATACTGATGTCCGACAGGCTTGCGATAGACGGTGGCGACCCGGTACGCACCGAGCCCTACCCGCCCTGGCCGTACTTCGATGAGGAGACCATCGAGGCAGCGATGGAGCCGCTGAGGACCGGCCAAGTCAACTACTGGACCGGTACTGTAGGGATGGAGTTCGAGCAGGCGTACGCCGACTGGGTCGGCTGCAGGTTCGGAATCTCGACTTCCAACGGCACGACAGCGCTGCACACGGCCCTGGGCGGGATGGGTATCGGCCCGGGCGATGAGGTCATCGTGCCCAGCTACACCTTCATCGCCTCCTCGATGTGCGTGGCGCAGGCCGGCGCTGTCCCGGTCTTCGCGGACGTGGAGAAGCTCACTCACACCATCTCGCCCGAGTCCATTGAGGAGAACATCTCCGACCGCACCCGGGCGATCATCCCCGTGCACCTTTACGGCTGCATGTGTGACATGGACCCGATAATGCAGATTGCCAAGGAGCATGACCTGTACGTGCTCGAGGACTTCGCCCAGGCGCCCGGTGGTGAGTACAGGGGCAAGAAGGCCGGGGCCATCGGTGACATCGGAGCGGTCTCGTTCTGCCAGAGCAAGCACTTCACCACCGGCGGCGAGGGCGGCTGCGTGGTCACCGACAACGAGGACTGGGCCTGGGAGTGCCGCAGCTTCCGCGACCACGGCTACGACGTGGCGGAGAGGCTGAGGCTGCTGGAGCTGGAGGCCAAGCTGCCTTACATTCACAACCGCATCGGCTTCAACTTCCGCATGACTGAGATGCAGTCGGCGATCGGGATGGTGCAACTTAGCAAGATGGACACCTGGCACCTGCCACGGCGCCGCCGCAACGCGAAGATCCTCGACGCGGAGCTGGAGGGCGAGGACTACATCCTGGCGCTGCCCATTGACACTGAGGAGCGGAAGAACGCCTACTGGCTCTATCCGATCATCCTCGACACCGATAGGCTGACGGTCGAGGCGCGCGACTTCTTCCAGGCGGTCAGCGCTGAGGGTGTGCCCGCGGGCCCGGTGCAGTGGCCTCAGGGCTACAAAGAGAAATGTTACAGCGAGCACAAGGGTTTCGGCCGGTTTGGGTATCCCTTCGGCGATCCGAACGCGCGTCCGGAGGCTGTGGACTACGCGAGTGTGCACTGCGAGAACGCGGCCTGGGCGGAGGAGCGGACCTTCTTCGTGCCGGTGCATCCGACGTATGAGGAGCAGGACATGCGCGACCTCGCGGCGGCCATCAAGAAAGTCGGGCGGGCGTACGCGAAGTAGGGCCCCGCTAGGCCGTTTGCCCGATGTTGCCACACCGGCCCGTCGCGCGTAGCGCGACAACCCGTCGGATACGGCGGCGGGCGCGGACAGGATGAGAACTCGGGAGGCGACGGCGGCGAGCCTTCGGCTCGCGGGCCGGTCCGGCGACCGGCCCCTCCATACGACGATACGACGACGGCCTCGGCGGGGCAGCCGAGTACGAGGGTAGCCGCGCAGGCGACGGGCGGTGTACCCGGCTCACGTAGACATACACGAAGGAGGCTTCATGATGCCCGACAAACTCGGCATCGGTATCATCGGACTGCGGATGGGGTATGGGCATTTCAACTCACTGAAGGATATGCCCGACGTGGACCTGGTCGCCGTCTGCGACCTGGATGAGGACCTGCTGGAGAAAGTCCAGCGCGACTTCGAGGTCCCGCTGGCGACCACCGACTACCGCGAGGTGGTCGAGCACCCGGACGTAGACATCGTCTCGGTCACCGCGCCCGATTACCTGCACCGAGAGCAGACGGTGGCCGCCTTCGAGCACGGCAAGCACGTGATGGTGGAGAAGCCCATGGCCCGCACCGTCGAGGAGTGCGAGGAGATGATTGCCGCCGGGCGCGAGGCTGACCGGCTGCTCATGGTCGCCCACGTCGCCCGCTTCTACGGCATCTTCCAGAAGATCAAACAGTGGTCCGAGGACGGCACCCTTGGTGAGCCCTATCACATCTATGCCAGCTACATCCACAACTACGAGGAGATTCCCGGCTTCGACGGCTGGCGCTTTGACCCGGAGAAGCGCCACCAACTCATCGGCGGCGGATGCCACGCGCTGGACCTGGCCCGCTGGCTGGGCGGCGAGGTCGCCGAGGTCTCCTGCTACGCCAACCACTTCAACATTCCGGTGCTGAAGACTGACGATCACTTCAACATCAACCTCAACTTCGAGTCCGGCTGCGTGGGGCATGTCACAGTCTCGGTCGGCTGCACGCACCCCTACAACATGGACTGCCAGGTCTGGGGCACCAAGGGCACGGTGATGGCCTCCAACACCAGGGACACGGCACGGCTCTGCTTGCGGCAGACAGATCGCAACAAGTGGATGGACTTCCCGGCGACGCGCGAGGGCAAGGGCATAGCGGCTGAGTTCCGCGTGCTGATTGACGCGATCCGCAAGGGCGAGACACCGATGAGCGACGGCGTAAGCGGCGCGCGCACGGTGGCACTCGGTTGGGCAGCGATAGAATCGGCGAACGAGGGCCGGCCCGTCGTTCCGAGGACAGACTTCTGAGCTCATGGTAGCCCCTGCGCCCTCGCTTGGGCGCAGCGGCCACGGCCCGACAGACGCCGCTATGGTAGTGCAGGCGCCCTCGCCTGGGCGCAGCGGCCATGGCCCGACAGACGCCGCTATGGTAGTGCAGGCGCCCTCGCTTGGGCGCAGCGGCCACGGCCCGACAGACGCCGTCATGGTAGTGCAGGCGCCCTCGCTTGGGCGCAGCGGCCACGGGCCGACAGGCGCCGTCATGGTAGTGCAGGCGCCCTCGCCTGCACAAGTAGGCCCGACAGGCGAGGGCGCCTGTCGTACCGGAGAGCGGCTTCCAGGGGAAGGCGCACATGCCTGAGAAGGAACCAGTTACGGAGGACCTCGCGCGGGAGATAATCCGCGAGAACGTGGAGCATCATGATGCCTTCGCGCCGCTCTACGACCTCTCCCACCCGAACCTGACGCACCTCTATGAGCGCCGCCTCTTGCGTCAGGACATGGCGATGCTCGGGGAGCTTCTTGCCGACCGGGAAACGGTCCGCGCAGTTGACATGGGCGCGGGGACCGGGCGGCTGGCGCTCGAGTTCACTCGCCGCGGCTGGGATGTCACGGCGGTTGACAACTCCCGCGAGATGCTGCGCATCGCCCACGACAAGCACCAGCGCCTGCCGGAGGCGGGCCGCGGCAACCTGGCGTTAGTTTACGAGGGCGCGCACGACTTCCTGGCGGCGGCGGAGGGGCAGTTCGACCTCTTCGGCTTCTCGTCGGTGCTGCACCATCTGCCGCACTGGCTGGAGGTGGTGAAGCTCTGCGCCGAGCGCCTGGCCCCGGGTGGCTGCATTTACATCACCCAGGAGCCGATGCCGGCGGACGTGGAGCGCAAGACGCCGGCGATGAAGCTCGTGCAGGCGCTGGACGAGATCGTGCGCGCGCCCCAGCAGGTGTACCGACAGGTATACTGCGCGGTCACTGGCTACCAGAAGGCGCGGGCGGGCGCGTTGGTTGACTATCACATCAGGGAGGGACTGGACTTCGACGCAATGGAGGCAGCGCTGGAGGCGCGTGGGGTTGACCGCCGGCGCTTTATGCGCTACAAGGACAGAAAGACCGCCCTGGTTGCATGGCTGGACACGAACCTGTTGCACACGCCGAACTGGTTCTTCAGGTACATCGGCCAGCGGGTGCGGTAGGCGCATGGAGCGGCCGGGCTTTAGCTGGGCCGCGCACACGGGGGGACGACGGGGCTGAGCTGAAGCCCAGCCCCTCCAGACGACAAACGGCAGGACGGAAGGGTGGACAGGTAGACTATCCGGCCGACCTGAACCGACATTCAGCGAGAGGCTGCGACGATGCGCGAGGATCGCCCGGGCCTGAGGCCAGGAGCCCCGACGCGCGACGAGCGCGAGCAAGCTTTGCGTGCGGAGCTTGAGCGTATCGTCGCTGCTCTCAGGGAACTGGGCGCGGTGAAGGTGATCCTGTTCGGTTCGGTCGCTCGCGACGAGATACGGGCAAGCTCCGACCTGGACTTGATCGTGGTGATGGAGACCGATGAGCCCTTCCTCGACCGCTTTCTCATGGTCAGGGAGGCGGTCAAGCCGCAGGTCGCCTGTGACATACTGGTCTATACACCTGAGGAGTTTGAGCAGATGCCCCACCACAGCTTCCTCATCCGCACGGCCCTCAGGGAAGGGCGGGTGCTCTATGAAGCCGAGAGCGCTGAGTGATGCTGAGCGGTGGTTAACTCAAGCGCGCAACGATCTGCGTGACGCCAGGGGACTCGCGGACAAACTGGCCAGCCACGCGACAGCATGCTTCCATGCCCAGCAGAGCGCCGAGAAGGCCCTCAAGGCGGTCCTGATCGCTCTTGGCGAGGAACCGTGGGGACATTCGGTCAGCCTGCTGCTCGAAGGTGTGTCCGCGTTCCTTGAGGTGCCAGCCGAAGTCCTGGCCGGCGCCCAGTTGGATCAGTACTACATCCCGACACGCTACCCCAACGGCCTGCCGGGGGGCGTCGCGGATGATGTGTACTCCGAAGGCGAGAGCGGTTCTGCAATCGCCTTGGCCGAGAGGGTCCTACAGTTTGCCACGGAGCAGGTTGAGGGCAGACCGAGTTCATGACCTTCTACGAGATCCTCCGCACCTGCGGCGAGGGGCTGCTGGTGCGAGTACCACGAAGCGCTCAGTTCGCGGCCGTTCCCCCTCTCCCAAGTCGTCGTTGCGAGGGAGAGGGGAAAGATCCCGCCCCGGCGGGATCAGGGGTGAGCTGGGCGTACCCGCCGACGGGCGAGGCTCAGGCCGTACATACAGGAGGTGCATAGACATGGCAATAGGCTGGGGCGTAATCGGGTGCGGCGGCATTGCCGACCGGCGGACCATCCCCGAGGGCATCATGCCCGCGGCGGGCGCCGAGTTGGTCGCCGTGCAGGACGTCGTCCAGGACCGGCTCGGGGAGGTCGCCGAGAAGTACGGGGCCAGGCCCTACGATACGGTCGAGGAACTCCTGGCGGACGAGGCGGTCGAGGCCGTCTACATCGCCACGCCCACCAACGTGCATCACGAGCATACGGTGGCGGCGGCGCGCGCAGGCAAGCACGTGCTCTGCGAGAAGCCTCTGGCGCTGACCACGGAGGAGTGCGAGGCCAGCATCGCAGCCTGCGCCGAGGCGGGCGTGAAGTTCGGCACCAACTTCATGATGCGCTTTCACGCCTGCCACGTGAGGATCAAGGAGATGCTGGAGGCCGGTGAGCTAGGAACGCCGGTGCTGGGCCGCGCGGAGCTGACCTGCTGGTATCCGCCCATGGAGGGCGCCTTCCGGCAGAGCCAGGCGCTCGGCGGCGGCGGCGCACTCATTGATATGGGCAACCACTGCATTGACCTGCTCGAGTTCTTCTTTGGCAGGACGGTCAGGGTCGCGGCCTTCACCGGCAACCTGGTGCAGCAGTACGAGACCGAGGACACCTCGGCGGTGCTGCTGGAGTTCGCGAACGGCGCCAAGGGCATGGTGGACAATCTCTTCAACGTCCCCGACGCGGCGGCGCGCAATGCCCTGGAGGTCTACGGCTCCAAGGGCAGCCTCGTGACCCACGGCACCATCGGCCAGGACTCGGGCGGCGCCATCTCGGCCATCGTCGAGCGCGAGGACCGGGAGTACGACGCGGCGCAGGTTCGCGACGTGGAGACGCCCGAGGAAATCATCGAGCCTGAGGTCGTCAACATGTATGAGGCGGCGATTCACGGCTTCTGCGACGCCATCGAGAACGACACCGAGCCACCGGTCCCTGCTGAGGACGGCCTCTGGAGCCACCGGGTCATTGAGGCCTGCTACGAGTCGGCGAGGACGGGGAAGGTCGTGGCGGTTGGGTAGGACGGGCTGCGCACATCGGAGATGATGCGCTTCGTGCCGGCAGGTGCCCTCACCTGCCACCACGGGGCAGACGCGGGCCTTGGTTTCGAGAAATGTGAGCGGGCTCAGAGGCGCGGTTGCCGCTGGCCGCGGTCCCGCCCAAGGGAGCGGTGCCGCCGTAACGGAGGGGTTTCGAGAAATGCGAGCGGGGTCAGAGGCGCGGCTGCCGCTGGCCGCGGTCCCGCCCAAGGGGGCGGTGCCGCCGTAACGGAGGGGTTTCGAGAAATGCGAGCGGGGTCAGAGGCGCGGCTGCCGCTGGCCGCGGTCCCGCCCAAGGGGGCGGTGCCGCCGTAACGG
>JALGVE010000071.1 GCA_029820045.1 Candidatus Zipacnadia bacterium
CCGGCCCGCGTAGGTCGCGCTTCCTAGCCCGACTCTCAATGCGGCGCGACACAGGTCCCGGCCCTACTCAGAAGACTTCACACCCACCAGCCAGCTAAAAACGATGCTCCTGGCTCGCCGCTGCCAAGCCTTGACCGTCCTCGGGAGAGAATGTAGACTCATCGCGCCTTGCCTGAACAGCTCTGTGCGACGGGAATCGGAGGTCAATCGTATTGCCCGAAGCCATCAACGTGGCAGCAACGAGTCCTTTTCTTCTCAAGGACCTCCTGGTCGCACACGCCCAGCAGGTGGGCGACCGCGATCTCGAGCTCATTGACGCCTCGCGCGGGGCCGCCAACTGGCAGAACCGCCAAGTGCTGGCCGCCTGGCACGCCCTGGGCCTGTACGCGGTGCACTCCGTACCCTGGCCGCGGGGACATGCGCAAGTCGCCCTCGCGCTCGACCCCGAGGTCGCGCACTATGACGCCCTCGGACGCTTCGCCGAAGGCCTGACCACCGCCTCAGCGGAGTTGGCCGGGGGCGGCGCGTTGCTCACACGCATATTCGACTACCTGGCCGAGGAGCTATTGACCGCATGGTCGCGCGACCGCATTGTCTACGAATTCGCGCAGGCCGCGGCTGGCAGAATCTACCCGAGCCCGCCGACCCTCACTTTCGTGCAGCCGATCCTGACGCGCTACCTCGCGCCGCTGCTCTTCGGCGGAGACCAGGACCTCGCGGGCGAGTTCCGCGTGCTGATGTGCGAGGGCGCGACGACCGGCATTGCGCAGGTCGTGGCCACGCTGGCGCGCAACCGCCTGCTCAGGCCAGGCGACTCCGTCGCGATGTGGTGGCCGACGTACGAGCCGCTCCGAGACCTGGTGGAGCGCCAGCTCGGCTGCTCGGTGGTGCCCATCCGTCGCGATCCCGAGCGCAACTGGGCCACGCCGCCTGAGGAGCTTGCGAAGCTCCGTGACCCCGCTGTGCGTCTGGTTGTCACGGTCTCGCCGGGCAATCCCGTGCCCATCGTCACCGACTCGGCCAGTCTCGATGCCCTCGAGAGCGCCGTGGCGCAGCGACCGGAGCTGCTGATCCTCGGCGACTACGTGTACATGCACTTCCTGCAGGAACCGGTGGAGACGGAGATAGGCCGCCTGCCGAGGAACACCATCGGTTTCTACAGCTTCTCGAAGGATTTCGGCCTGGCGGGCGCTCGTGACGGCGCTGTGCTCATGCACCCGGAGTGCGCCGCCGAGCGCGCCCTGCGCGGGCTGCCTGAAGCAGACTTCTCCGGGGCCGATGCTTTCTACGCCGCGCGCACCCTCCAGCCCCGCGAGCTGCCGCTGTATGACCGAACCGTAGCCGACAGTCGGGGCGTGAGTTTCGTCCACATGAGCGGGCTGTCCACGCCGCTACAGGCCCTTACCTGCCTATGCGCTGGTTATGATCTGGTTGGCCCTGAGAGCGACGGGTACTTCGGCTGGATTCGCGGCGAGTTGAGGGCGCGCCTGGCGGCCCTGTACGATGGTATGGGGCTGGCCGCGCCCGGGTGGGCAGATGGCCCCAGCAGCCTTTACAGCACTGTGATTGACCTGTCCGCGCTCGCCGAAGCTACGGGCGGGGCCGAGCTGGCCCAGGCGCTGCGAGACCGGGACTTCTGGTCGTTCATGCTGCACCTGGCCCATCGCTGGCGCGTGGTGCTCACCCCCGGCGAGCGCTTTGGCGCGGGAGAGTGGTCGGTGCGCGCCTGCTTCCCCTCAATCAGTGCAGATCAGGCCCGCGAGCTGGGCCGACGGCTGGCGGCCGCCGTGGAGGACTTCGCAAGGGGGACGCCTTGCCCCCTATGCACGAGCTGACTGCGTTTCTCCGCGCCCCAGCAATGAGCTTCGTGGCATGGAACCGTCCGCCCGCGTGATTCGTCCTCTGCCAGGGAGATGTACCAGCGTTGCTTGCGGCGTGAGGGGCGGGGGAATTCCCGACCAGGGCCGTGTGGTTTGCCGTCACTCGGAGGTCGGTTGTCCGAGGTCCGCTCTAGTGACACTACCAGGGCGCTCTGCTATAATCCCCACGCGTGGCCGGGAGGCATGAGGCAGATTGCTGGAACGCCTGGAGGCAGCTCTGGAACGGGTGATCGAAGGCGGCCTGGCCCGCCTCAGGCACGCCGGCGTGCAGCCGCTGGAGATCGCGCAACGGCTGCAGACGGCGATGGACGATGCCCGGCTCGTCGGGACCGCGACTCCCTACGTCCCCAACCGCTACCAGGTCATCCTGAGCGACCAGGACCTTGAGGCGCTTGGCGGCGTCGCCGACGACGTGGCCGACCAGTTGGGCAAGCACCTGGAGCAGTACGCTCGGGAGCAGGGCTGGGCGTGCGGAGCGAGCGTGAGGGTCCAGCTCGCGGGTGGAGGGGAGAGGCCGGGCCGCCTTGAGATCGAGCATCAGTTCGACGAAACAGCGCCGGGCGCGCGCCTTGTAGTCATGTCGGGGCAGGCGGCGGAGAGCTTTGTCATCGGTGAGCGCGCGGTCATCGGTCGCGAGCCGGACTGCGAAGTGTGCCTTGCCGAGCCGCGCGTCTCGCGCCGTCATGCGCTGATCGAGTGGACCTACCGAGGCTATCAAGTGCACGATCTGGGCAGCCGCAACGGCACCTTCGTGAACGGCGCCCGGATTGCTGAAGCTACGCTTTATGAAGGCGACCTTCTCGAGGTAGGCCTCGTTGGGTTGCGTTTCGCCCTCGGCAAGTAGCTGGCGGGCCTGCTGACTGGACCGGGTCCCCGGAGTGGTTCTCTTGGACATAGCTGTTGTGCTCACTGTTGGCAAGTACGTCTTCCTGGTGAGCCTGTACGCCTTCGTACTGGCGGTCTTCCGTGGCATGATGCGGCAGTTGACCGCCGAGCGGGATGAACGGCGGAGACCCGAGCGTGCGGGCGAGAGGCGAGAGATGCCACCCTCGCGAGAGCGGCCACCAGATGCTCCACAGCCCTCTGCAGCATCCCGTATCCCGCCCCCCACCTCCGCCGCACCACACCTGCTCGTAGTCGAGTCCCACGAGGGACAGCCGCCAATCGGCGCCGAGTTCCCCTTGAGTGCGGCGGTCACCATCGGTCGCAATGACGAAAACGCGATCAGCCTGGACGATCGCTACGTTTCGGGCAGTCATGCGCTTATCTTGCTGCGCGAGGGTCGCAGGGTCCTGGTGGATCGAGGCAGCACCAACGGCACCCTGGTCAACGGCAATCGAGTGGACGCCGAGGTCGAGCTGTCCGAAGGTGATCGCATATCCGTGGGCAGAACCGTGTTTGAGTACCATGCTTTGTGAATCGAGCTGACAGCGATTCCCGATCAGCGTCGCAATGAACTGCTGATGCTCCTGCTGTCAGCCGCCATCGTGGGGCTGGGTGCGGCGCTGGTGTGCCTGGGGAGCGGACACCCGATCTGGCGGCTGGCTCGCGGAGTGGCGGTGGTTGGCGGCTTCATCGCCGCGGCGCTGATGATGGACCTGGCCGACCCTCGCCGAGACCGCACGCTTCTGCCCGTGGTCTCTCTCCTCGCCGGCTGCGGCTTTCTCCTGTTGTGGCAGCTTGATGCCCTGGCCGCAGCGCGTCAGATCGTGTGGATGCTCACCGGCGCCGGCATCATGGTCGCCGTCTACTACCTGATAGAGGACGTACGTGACCTTGCGCGCCTGAAGTACACCTGTGGCATCGGCGCCCTGCTTCTCATAGCCGTGACCATGGTCTGGGGCCAGGAGGCGGGCGGCGCGCGCTTATGGCTGGGAATACCCGGCCTCATCTCCTTTCAGCCCACCGAGCTGGTCAAGGTGCTCATCTGTATCTTCCTCGCCGCCTACATCGCTGAGCGCGCCGACCTGCTCAGACAGGACACCTCCCGCCTTGGCGGGATGGTCGGCATGACCCTGCCGCGCTTCAGGCACGCGGCCCCCATGGTTCTGATCGTCGCCTTCTGCCTTGCGATTTTCGTCGTGCAGCGCGACCTGGGCGCGGCGGTGCTCTTCTTCGGCCTCTTCGTCGCCATGAGCTACCTGGCAACCGGTCGGAAGTCTCTGGGGACGCTAGGGCTCGGGCTTTTTGTCGGCGGCGCTGTCGGGGCCTACTTTGCCTTCCCGCACGTCGCCTCGCGCGTCAACATGTGGCTGAACCCCTGGCAGGACCCGCTGGGCAAGGGTTATCAGATACTCCAGGGGCTGTTCTCACTGGCCGAGGGCGGGATACTGGGCACCGGCTTCGCCAGCGGCGTCCCCGGCAAGATCCCGGCCGCGACCACCGACCTCATCTTCGCTGCCGGCGCCGAGCAGTTGGGCCTCGTGGGTTCGGTGGCGCTCTTGCTTCTGTTCGCTCTGGTAGCCTATCGCATGTACAGCATCGCGTGGCACGCGACCGACCGCTTCGGCGCCTTGCTGGCGGCGGGCCTGGCGACCGTCTTCTCCGTGCAGACACTCGTAATCGTAGGGGGCGTCACGAAGCTGATCCCGCTCACCGGCATAACCCTTCCCTTCATCAGCTACGGCGGCACCTCCGTGGTGATCAACTTCGTTGCGTTAGCGCTGGTGCTAGCCGTGTCGCGCGACTGCGTACCGCATCAGACCGTCGCGGAAACCTGACCTTCTCAATCGCAGCGGAGCGCATCCACCTTCGCCAAGGCTACGGCCGACATGAGCGCTCCGCTGGGAAAGGATACTCAGGACGCATTCCGAGCCAGCGCACTGAGGTTCTCGCATAATGCAGGAGCTTGCCCGCGGCATCAAGAGGGTCGCCATGATCCCCACCCTGGGGTTCATGGTGCTTTGCCTGTTCCTGGCCTACTGGCAGGTGCTCCGTGCTCCTGCGCTGCGCGCCGATCCGTATAACACGCGTGCTCAGGCCCGTCTCAAGGCCATCGAGCCGGGCGAGCTGCGCGACGCCGGCGGCAACGTGCTCCTGGGCGCCAAGCGCGCGCGGGACGGCTTCAAGCATACCTATCCCGAGGGGCGCTGTGTCTGCCATCTGACCGGCTACAACTCGCGCAGCGGCCTGCAGCCGAAGCTCCGGGACGCCCTGCTCGGCATTGGCACGTACGAGAGCCCCTGGAGCGCACTACTTGAGGGCCCCCGACGGGGCAATGATGTGACCCTAACCGTGGACCTGCGAGCGCAGGAGCTGGCTACGCGGCTCATGCGCAGGCGGCATGGCGCGGTCATCGCCCTGGACGCGCAGAGCGGGGCCATCCTCGTTCTGGTGAGCGCGCCCGGCTACGATCCGGAGCAGGTCCTCAGCAGCAAGTGGGACTATGACCTCTTCCGGGAGGACCCTGAAGCGCCTGAACTCAATCGCGCCCTGCAGGGCCTTTATCCGCCCGGCTCCGCGCTCAAGATCCTGACCCTCGCCATAGCCCTGGACCTGGGGCGCGTCACGCCCGACACTGAGTTCCGTTGCCGTGGCGAGTACACCGTCGAGGGCGCGCAGATAACCTGCCCCAGGGCCCACGGAACGCTGACCGTCCCGCGCGCCCTGGAGGTCTCCTGCAACATCGCCTTCGCGAAGATGGCCGAACAGGTCGGCGCGGCGGACTTCCGCCGCTATGTCAAGCGCTTCCATCTCCTCGACGGCTTCTATCTCCCGCTACCGGCGAAAACGGGGACGATGGGAGACCTGACCGGCCCGAATGCTCGGGTAATCCTGGCCCAGGCGGCTTTCGGCCAGGGTCCGATCATAGTCACTCCTATGGCCATGGCTCGTCTGACCCTTACCATCGCCTCCGGCGGCCGGGTGATGGACCCGTACCTGGTCTCGCGCATCACCAGGCCGGACGGCCGCGTGCTTGCCACCGGGCAGGCCAGGGAACTCGGAGTCGCCATCACCCCACATACCGCCAAGACCGTGGCAGGAATGATGGTGGGCGCCGTCGAACATGGAACGGGGAGAGTAGCCGCCATCAAGGGTGTGCGCGTGGCAGGAAAGACCGGCTCCGCGCAGAACCCTCAGGGTAAGGCACACTCGTGGTTCACGGCCTTCGCGCCGGCTGAGCAGCCGCGTGTCGTCGTGACCGCAATCGTCGAGCACGGCGGCGCCGGCGGGGCGGCTGCTGCATCCATCGTGCGACAGGTCATGGAGGAGCTCTTGTCCCGACGCGGCGCGCTCTAACTCCAATCATACGCGTAGGTCGGCCTGCGCCTGGTACCGCCCAAGGGCGGGAGCAGGCGCAGGTGAAAGCGCGCCGTCGAGCGCTTTCAGCTTCCAGCCCGACGAACCCTGTCCTCGAAAAGCCGCGTGAATAGGTCCGGCTAACCGGGAGCTGCGGGGCGCGGGTTCGTGCCACGCCCGATGTTCGGCGGGGCACCCCCTGCCAGGGCTACGTGGGACAAACAGGTCCCCGCCCAACAGGAACGACTGCCGGAGATGGCGAGGTGACTTGCTCTGTTTGAGGGTTCCGTGATAGCAGGTCGTTACCGGGTGGACGCCGCCATCGGCGAGGGTGGTGTCGCCCTGGTTTACAGGGGGACCGACCTGACCCTGGACCGGCCGGTTGCTATCAAGGTGCTCCGCCCGGAGCTGGCCAGCCAGGACGAGGTGGTCTCCCGCTTCCGGCGCGAGGCTCATGCTGCGGCCAGGCTCAACCACCCGAACATCGCCCAGGTCTATGACACCGGCGTGGACGATGGGCGCTACTACATCGTCATGGAGTACCTCCCCGAAGCCGACTTGAAGCAGATTATCCGCGAGTACGCCCCTCTGCCCATGCGCAAAATCATCGAAGTCGGCATGCAGTGCTGCGAGGCCCTCGCCTACGCCCACCGCGCCGGTATCATCCACCGCGACATCAAGCCGCACAACATACTCTTCAGCGACGAGGGCCGCGTCAAGCTCGCGGACTTCGGCATCGCCGCCGCCGCCGGCGCCGCGGGGCTGACCGCGGACGGCAGAGTGCTGGGCTCGGCCCACTACATCTCACCCGAGCAGGCACAGGGCGCCCCGGCGGGCGCGCTCAGTGACATCTACTCCCTGGGCGTGGTCCTGTATGAGGCCGCTACGGGTCGCACACCCTTTAACGGTGAGACCGCGGCCGACATCGCTGCCCAGCACCTGCGCGAGATCCCGCCCTCCCCGCGCGCCCTCAACCCGGCTGTGATGCCCTCGCTGGAGTTCATCATCAACAAGGCCATGGACCGTGACCCCCAGCGCCGGTATCGCTCCGCGGACGAGATGCTCGCCGATTTCCGCAAGCTGGCGCGGGGTGAGGAGCTGGACCAAACCGGCGTGCTCCCCCAGACGCCGGAGGCGACCCTGCCGCTCACCCGCACCGGGCCCACCCCGGAGAGGATCGCGCCCACACCGCCACCAGCCCAACCGCTGGCGCCCGCCCCCGAGCTGCGCGCTAGCCCGACCCAGGCTGTCGTGGCTGGCGTGGGCCTGGGACTGCTCATCCTGCTCGTCCTCCTGGGCGTGTTCTTCCTCGCTAAGAAGGCCTTCTATCCCGGCAGCGCCCCTAAGATGGTAGGGGTCCCGACCGTGCTGGGCTTGACTGAGGAACAGGCGCGAACGGAACTTGAGCGGCGCGGCCTCGAGGTCGGACGCGTTGACGTGGAGTACAATGAGGAGGGCCGCGAAGGCACGGTCATTGACCAGTATCCGCCCGCGGGCGAGACCGTCGAAGAGGGCAAAGAGGTCAACCTCGTGCTCAGCCGCGGCAAGGAGAAGGTGACGGTCATCAACGTCGTGGGCAAGACCCTGGCACGGGCTGAGGTGCTGCTTGAGGGCAAGGGCCTGCACCTGGGTGAGGTCAAGCAGTTCTTTGACGAGACAGCTCCCAAAGACACCGTGATTGACCAGGAGATCAAACCCGGCACCGTGGTCGAGAAGGGCGCGGCAATCCCTCTGCACGTCAGCAAGGGCCCTGAGCCTGCGCAACCGCCTCCGCCACCGGAGGAAACCGGCACGGGACAAGCTCCGCCCGCTGGCGAGGGCGTCGGGCCCACTCCCCCGCAGCCCCAGGCGATGGAGCCGGATGTCGCCGTCAGCGAAGACGAGACCTATCACCCTGAGGACCCTGCGCGCCGACGCTTCCGGGTCAAGGTCACAGCCATGGGCGATGTCCCCGACCAGAAGATCGAGATAAAATGGCGCGACAAAAGCGGGGCTTTGCTTGTCGAAGACCTTGGGCTCTTGCAGCCCGGGGACAACAGGGAGAAGCTCATTGTAGCTGAAGGCGCAGTCACACTCGAGGTCTACGACAACGGAGTTCGCGTCTACGGGGATACGTATCCCGTTCCTGAGGCCCAAGGTGAGCCCGAATAGTTGACCATAACCTAGTGCAGTGGCACGGGGGTGCAGCTCAACATGCGAGATCAGCGTAGGACCTTTCTCATCTGCCTGCTGGCGACGGCTCTGGCGCTCTCCGCCGCCCCGCTTCTGGCCGCGAGCAGTACCATTGCGGGCACCATCAACCTGGTAGCCGCCGGTAACGGCGGCAAGATCGTGGACTTCTCCAGCCAGGCCCTGGACGAGAACGGGCAGGCGATTCCGCAGTGGCAGGTCACGAATCTCATTGACGGCAAATACGTTACGGGGACCCACACACCCCCGGACTCTTACGGCTGGCGCTCCGTGGGTGTGCCCGCCGCCGACGCCCCTCAGTACATAGTCTTCGCCTTCGCCGGCGAACAGACGCGCCTGATCAGCCGCGTCGTGGTTGACCCCACCACCGACGACCCCGAGTTCCTGGGCCGCTGGGCCAAGGACATCACGATCATGGCCTCGACCACCACGCCCGACGGCCCCTTCAAGACCGTGGGCCAGTTCCTGCTGGTGCGGCGCGGCATCAAGCAGACCTTCGACTTCCCTCCGGTGGAGGCGCGCTATGTCAAGCTTGAGATAACGGGCAACTGGGGTTCAGACTACTGCGTGGAGCTGGGCGAGTTCGAGGTTTACGAGGCCATCGTAGCCAATGACGAACTTGATCAACTCATCGTGCGGCTGACGGCGTTACTGGAGGACCTCAAGCGCTACCGCGACAGCGAGCGTTACCAGCAGGTGCAGAAGTCCATCGAAGCGGTCACCACCAAGCCCGAGCAACCGGCGCCCGCCGCAAACGAGTAGCTGTGGCCCTTCCGATCGCGACGCGATCCCCCAAGGCCGCAGGCGAGTACGCGGCCAAGGATTGTGCATGCGCGCGACATGAGGTCGCGGCCACGTTGCTCAGTTGTGTATGGTGTCCCCCGAAGCCGCGGCGCATTCTGGTTGCCTGAGTCCTCCATGCCTCCCCCTTCTGGTTCAGAGCGGTCAACGCCAGTGTCAACGCCAGTTGACGTGCGGTCGGAATGGTGGTAGCATGTAAGAAAGGAGATGGGCATATGACTAGGGGCACAGTTTCCGAGAAGGGACAGTTGACTTTACCTATCGCCATGCGTAGGAAACTCGGTATCAGACCGCGATCCCGGGTCGAGTTGGAACTCCGCGGCAACGAGATAATCATCCGCCCCCTGAAGAGTATCAGCGAGGTGGCAGGAGTGTTCCGAGAGTACGCGGAGGGCGTGAGCGCGGACTGGGAGAGCGTCCGGACGGAGACCGAGCGGGCAGTGGCGCGGGAGGTCGCTGATGAGTAGCCCGCACGCACAGTCGGCGCTAGACGCTAATGTCATCTTGCGCTATGTTCTGGACGACGACGAGGAGTTATCGGCGAAGGCGAAGAGCATCCTGCAGGCCGTGGAGCGGGGAGAGATCGTGGTCACCTGCGATCCGGTGACGCTGGCGGAAGTAGTGTGGGTCTTGAGTTCGTACTACAAGCTCCCCAACCAGGAGATAAGCGAGGGGCTGGGGCCCATCATCAAGGCGGAAGGCATCTTGATGCCCGAAAAGGAGCGCTATGTTCTCGCCCTGGACCTTTACGCGAATGTGATCCGGCATTTCGGCGACGCCTGCGCTTGTGCGACGGCGCTGCGCGAATGTGAGGGTCGGCTCTACTCCTTCGACCGCAAGTTGTCGTCGGTGCCAGGCATTCACAGAAGCGAAGCCTGGGTGCCCCCAGAGGCCGATTGACAGCCGTTCGCCAGAGGCGTACAATCGTTGGCGGTATGCAAATGGGCAAGCTCCTGGCAGAGGCTCTCTGGCCGAAGGCGCGGCGGCGTATTCTTGGGTCGCTGACGGCGTTACTGGAGGACCTGAAGCGCTACCGCGACAGCCAGCGCTACCAGCAGGTACAGCAGACCACCGAGGCAGTGACCACCAAGCGCGAACTGACACTGGACTCGTGATCGCAACGCAATCGAGAGCCCAGGAGAATCCCAGACAAGTATGGCGTTCCCCGGATTCCGGGATCAACCAGTTCGTCGCGGCATCAGCCCGATAGCACAGCTCGGACCAGGCACACCGCGATGCCTACCAACGCAAGCAGCGGGACGAGACAACAGCTCTTGAAGCAGCTCTCGCCAGGGCCCCAGGCACAGCCACCGGGGCGAGTCTCCCCATTGGCGAGCAGTCGAATAGCCAGCCAGGCCACCGCGAGCGCCTCGAGGAGGTCAAGGTGGAGCACTATCCCTCACCGTGCCTCTCGCGAAACCGACGCCGGGCCTCCTCGTTGATGGCCTCGGATTCGGCATCCTCCTCCATCTGTCTTACCCGCCGCTCGATCCGAGCCTCGCGGTCAAGGCCGGATCCGTATGAGGCCTTCTCCACTAGGTCCTTGTTCCTCTCCATGTATTTCTCGATCCACTTCTTGGCCCGTCTCTGACGCCATTCCTTGAACAGCACAGACCGCTTTCCTCCCTTCGGTACCACCCGGGACCGCCACCGGATTCACGGCGCCTACACTTCGCAGTTGCGATCCCGGGATCTCCTGCACTTCGCCATTCCGCAGGGATAGTCCTGCTGAACTCAGGGTTTGGGTTCGGGGGAGATCATACTCACCTGGGGTTCGAGACACGGAGGACCAAGCCAACTGGCCGAGACAAGTATAGTGTCCCCCGAACCCGGAATCCGCCGTCTGCTCGTCGTCGGCTCTCCTCGTAGGAGAACAGGACCACCCGGGGCCCTGTGGACAGCCCAGGACATACTAACCGAAAGCACATATGCGTACCACAGGCAGCACCGGCGGGTTGCCTTCAGTTGAGTAGCCGACATGCTCACTTCTGCTTCGTCCCTAACGCACGATGCGCGCCTGCGTATCGAATATGCCCACCCAGAAGTCCACTGCGTACTCATTGAACAAGGCATTCGCCGGATGTCTGTAAATGAGCTCGACGTCACGCAGCACTGCAACGAACTTGTAGCTACCGAGTTGAACCACGTACGGAGATCTGTTGTCGTGCCCTCCTGACCTGTGTATGTCGTACACACGGCGATGTGTGAGATCGACCAGCGTGACATAGCCGCAGCACCTGCTAGGTGCTAGGGGTATGCCTCCATCCGCCCCCGGGCAGAAAGCCCACCCGAGGAAGTAGCGGTGGCCGTCTTCGTGTATCACCTTCCGATCGTCTCGAATCCATATCTTGAGGTTGTCAAACCGGTTCCTTCCGGAAGGCGACAAGAAACACCCGCGTGCCAGTATCTGCGTGCGATGGTCGTGAGGTATCTGCTCCAGGACCTCTTGGTAGATGTTCGCGACGACCTTCCCACGCTGGTCCGTCCTTATCTGAAACGTCCGCTCGAAGAGAGGTTGAGCCCCCTCTACCCTTACGCTCCCCGACTCTACGATGACCCTTACGGTAACATTCACACTGACATCATCAGCAGTTACGCTCGTGGAAGAGCCGACGAGGAAAGGGCAGATGCACAGAGCTGCCATGGTACTAAGGAATGGTCGCCTCACCATTTGTTCACTCGCCCCCTATAGGCTTGCTGTCGCTAGCTACCAGTGGCAGCAAGCGTCGCCCTTACGATGTCGGTGGAAGTATGCCATGTATACCACATTGCCACGCAAGTGTCAATGCCCGCTTGGCAGCACCACAATTCGTGTGCGTCAGGCAGGGGATTGGGTTGAGGACCAGTATTGATCCCAGCGGTGATTGTCGACCAGCAGGCGAAGCGACAACAACGCCTCGGCGCCGTCGCGGGTCCAGTGACGATGACCGTGCTTGAAGCGCTGGTTCAGTGCCCTATCCACGGTCTCCTCCGCCAGCGCTGAC
>JALGVE010000168.1 GCA_029820045.1 Candidatus Zipacnadia bacterium
GGCTCATCATGATGGGCGGGCTCTCCTGCCTACGGCGATGGCACCTACCCTAGATTCCACCCCCACCCAATTACACCTTTAACCCCCACCACTTTTCGGCCAGGTTTCTAGCGTACTCTTGACCGCATCACTAACCTCATAAGTTCACGTCCCTTTCTGCCGCTGCCTGTCCTACCATGCCGCCCCCGCCTGTCCGGGCAGCCGAGCGTGGGACAGGCGAGGGCGCCTGTCCTACCATGCCGCCCCCGTCTGTCCGGGCAGCCGAGCGAGGGACAGGCGAGGGCGCCTGTCCTACCATGCCGCCCCTGTCTGTCCCGGCAGCCGAACGTGGGACAGGCGAGGGCGCCTGTCCTACCATGCCGCCCCCGTCTGTCCGGGCAGCCGAGCGTGGGACAGGCGAGGGCGCCTGTCCTACTATGGGGTATAGCTTTCCATCACTGCTCCGGTGTTCGCGCTCGTCACCAGCTTGGCGTAGCGCGCTAGCCAGCCGGTCTTGATCTTAGGCTCAGGCGCCCGCCAGGCCTCACGGCGGCGGGCCAGTTCCTGTTCATCAACGAGCAGTTCCAGGCTGCGTGCGTCGAGGTCCATCTCGATCTCGTCGCCGTCCTGGATCAGCCCGATCGGTCCGCCTACGGCGGCCTCGGGGCTGACGTGGCCCACGCACGGGCCGCGAGTGCCGCCCGAGAACCGGCCGTCGGTGATGAGCGCGATGGACTCCTCCTTGCCCATGCCCGTGAGAGCCGAGGTGGGGGAGAGCATCTCGCGCATACCGGGGCCGCCGCGCGGGCCCTCGTAGCGGATCACGCACCAGGAGCCATCCGGTATGCTGTCGGCCAGGATGGCTTCCATCGCGGCCTCCTCAGAGTCGAAGCAGACGGCTTTCCCGCGGAAGCGCCGCATCTTCTCGCTGACCGCGGCCTGCTTGATGACCGCGCCGTCCGGGCACAGGCTGCCGCGCAGCACCGAGATCCCGCCGCTGTCACGGTAGACGTTGTCCAGGGGGTGGATAACGTCGTCGTCATACACCTGGGCGGCGTCAGTGAGTTCTCTGAGGTTGTGGCCGGAGACTGTCAGATTGTCCTCGACGCGGTCCCCAAGCGTCTTCAGGGCCGCCAGCACGCCGCCAGCGTTGTGGAAGTCCTCCATCATGTAGTCGCCGCTGGGACGCAGGGAGGCAATCTGCGGGACCTGTTGGCTGATCTCGTCCAGCCACTCTATCTGCATGGGCACGCCCGCCTCGTGGGCAATGGCTGTAATGTGCAGGCAGGAGTTAGTTGAGCCGCCCAGGCTCATGTCTATGCGGATGCCGTTGCGGATGGCCCGCTCGTTGATGATCTGGCGTGCGGTGATGTTCTCGTTGACCATGCGCATGATGGCCTCGCCGGAGTCGTAGGCGATGCGGATGCGCTCGGCGGTGCCGGCCAGAGCGGAGCCTGCCCCCGGCAGCGACATCCCCATGGCCTCAGTCACGCACTGCATGGTGTTGGCGGTGTAAAGGCCCTGGCAGGAGCCCTGCCCCGGGCAGGCTCGTATCTCCAGCTCGGCCAGCTCCGCGTCATCTATCTCGCCCGCCTGGTAGCGCCCCACGGCCTCGAAGGTGTCGCGCACCAGCGAGAGCCTGCGCCCCTTGTACCAGCCCGAGTGCATAGGGCCAGCCGTCACGATGATGGACGGGATGTCGAGCCTGCCGGCAGCCATCAGCATCCCCGGAGTGATCTTGTCGCAGTCGGTCAGCAACACCAGGCCATCCAGCGCGTGGGCCTCGGCCATGGACTCGACAGTATCCGCGATGAGTTCACGCGAGGGAAGAGAGTAGAACATCCCCTCGTGCCCCATGGCGATGCCGTCGCAGATGGCAGGGATGCCGAAGTTGAAGGGCACGCCGCCGCCGGCGGCAATGCCGTGCTCGACCGCCCGCCCCACCCGTTGCAGGCCGATGTGGCCGGGCACGATGTCACTGTAGGCGTTGGCGATGCCAATGAACGGCTTGCGCATCTGTTCGCGGGTGATGCCGCAGGCGTGGAGCAAAGCTCGCGCGGCCGCTTGTTGCAGACCTTCCTTTGCACGGTCACTACGCATTGCAGGTCTTCCTCTCGGTGCCGCCTGAGATGGTTGGACATAACATAAAAGCCTCTCGCCCACTCATGGGACGAGAGGCCAGGATAGCTTCTCGCGGTACCACCCATCTTCCGCGCGGCACGAAGGCCGTGCGGCACTCGGGGACGGGATAACGATCGTCACTCGGCGAACACTTACTGTGATTTCAGCGCCGCGGCTCGGGGGCGACATTCAGCGGGCGGCCACCGCCGGCTCTCAGCACCTCACCGGCTCTCTGTCGGTCGGCCTGCCCGCCTACTCCTCCCCGTCACAGCCGTTGGACTACCTCAATTGAGAAGAGTATACAGAAAGGCGTCGGGATGGTCAAGGCATCCCTAACCGCATTTCAGAGGGCGCGCTTACGCGGGCGCGGCGCATCGGCAAGCGATCGCGAGGGGAGCGTCGGAGGCGAACGGCTGCCTCACCCCCGGCCCCTCTCCCTCGCAACGCCACCTCGGG
>JALGVE010000072.1 GCA_029820045.1 Candidatus Zipacnadia bacterium
TCTTCATAGCCTGACTCCATACACGACGCTGTATCCATCTTCAGCGATCCTACTGCATCCCTATTCTAGCACATTTGTCTAACTTTGAGGAGTCTGACTTTTCGGACAGGCTGGTTAGTCCGATGTCGGATGTCGGTCATCAGTTCTGCGGAGCCGTCTGATGAAGGCCTCGCTCTTAAGCGACAGGTCGAGATGATAGCGTATGTGGCTGCGCAGGACGGCCTGCAGGTCATGGCGCGCCTGGTCAGTTAAGCGCAGGTGGCGGATGTGATCCGGGTTGAACTCCATCAGACTCTCAAGGTACTTCACCGATCCCGCTGACAGCGGAAGCCCAGGCTCGCCCTCGGGAGCGCAGTCCGTGCACAGCAGGCCTCCCTTGCCTGCCGAGTAAGCGCCGGCCCTGAGCTGCTTCCCGCACTCCACGCATCTGTCCAGCACCGGCGCCAACCCGCTCAGGCGCAGATAGGAGAGTTGGAAGGACCAGCTCAGGACCTGAGCGTCGGCATCGCCGCTCTCCAGCGCGTGCAGGTAGCTCTCCAGCAGCGCGAAAAGCCCGGGCACCACCTGGCTGGCCTCGGTGGTGCGCAGGACCAGTTCGCACGCGGCGGCGGCGTACGCGTAGCGGGTCATGTCGCGGCGCAGTTCGTAGAAGGCCTCGATGACCCGACATTGCGTCAGGTAGTCAACATTGCGCCCCTCGGCGAAGAAGAGCTTCGAGAGTGTGAACGGCTCGACCGCCGCCGAGAGCGTGCTGCCCGGCTTGCCGATGCCGCGGGCCACGGCCTCGACCAGGCCGCGCTCGCGCGTGTAGAAGGTCACCATGCGCTGGCTCCCGCGGAAGGCGCGGGCGACGAGCGTTATGCCCGTGACGCTGTAAGTGGCCGTCGGATTTCACCGCCCGACCCTCATGGTGGGGCAGACATTCCTGTCTGCCCATTCGTGGCCCTCTTCCAGAACGGCCGCAGACAGGAATGTCTGCGCCACCGTCACTCGCGGCTCGCCTGATGCTACTGACCAGCAGCAAGCTCAGATGCGATCTGCTCCGTCGAGCTGGTGCCGATGCGGCTCGCGCCGGCCTCGACCATCGCCTGGAGCTTCTCAAGTGTGCGGATGCCGCCGGCAGCCTTCACGCCGACATGATCCGGAGCAATTGACCTGAGCAGGCGCACGTCCTCCACGGTCGCGCCGGAGGGCCCGAAGCCGGTAGAGGTCTTCACGAAGTCGGCCCCGCCCTCGATGGCGAGCTCGGCGGCGATGCGCTTTTCCTCCTCCGTGAGATAGCACATCTCCAGGATGACCTTGATGATGGCTTGACCGTCCGCGCCGGCGCGGGCGGCCTCGGCCACGGCCTCCACGTCGGCCCGAACGGCGTCGTAATCACCGGACTTGAGCGCGCTGATGGCAATCACCATGTCCACCTCGTCCGCTCCGCGCGTGGTGGCCTGGTTGGCCTCGAAGGCCTTGACCTCGGTGGTGGTCGCGCCCAGGGGGAAGCCTGCGACCGCGTCAACGCGGACCTCGCTGCCGCGCAACGCGACGGCTGCGGTGGTCACCCAGCGCGGATGCACGCAAACGCTCGCGACGCCGAGCCTGCCCGCAAGCTCGCAGGCCGAGATCACCTCGTCGCCGCCCGCCTCAGGCTTGAGCACGGCGTGGTCAATCGTTCTGAGCAGCGTGTGTGCGGCGTTCATGGGTGATCGACTCTCCCGCATGGTCTGCAGGTCCTCCTTCGAAGGAAGCGGACAGGATCCCTGACCTGCGAATGTCCGGCACTTGCCTGCACAACAAGGCGTTACATCGCACGACAGGCTCGAGGCAGTGGATGGGCGGCCTGAGCCCGCCCGTTGGGCGGGAACACGCCCTCGTCTGCGCGAGACGCGCGAAGTGGGCCCGTCGTTCGCCGCAAGCAAGTGGGCCGAGTTCGGCCCCGCTTCGCAGGGGCCTCACGCGGCCTCTCCTACGACCCACGAGGGCGAAAGCGATCGTGCGCGGCCGCTATGTGGCGGAGATCGCGGATAGCGTCGCGCGCGAGTTCGTAGTCCACGGGCGGATCGAAGAGCACGGCGTCCGCGCCAGCGGCAGCAGCGCGTTCGGCGTCCTCCCGTGAGGTGATGCCGTGCGCCGAGATCAGAACCGTATCCGCCGGCACGTCACGCGCCAGCCTCTCGGTGCGCGCGAGGTCGGCGCTGCCGTCTTGGGCGGTCCGGTTCTCGATGCAGATGATGTCGGCCTCCGCGGCCAGCGCGCTCTCAAGCTCCCAGCCGTCCGTGACCACGACCGGCGCGGCCATCCCGAGTTCGCGCGCCACTTGCATGAACTCCTGAAGCTCGTCATCGCCAAGGAGCGATACCATGAGCGCCACGGCATCCGCCTCATGCGCCCTCGCCTCATAGACCTGGTACTCATCAATGATGAAGTCCCAGCAGATGACAGGCAGGGCCATGTAGCTGCGAGCCCGGTGGATCAGATGCGGCTCGGCTCCCACTTCCGGGTCGTCGGTGCAGACACTGAGCGCGGCAGCGCCGGCGCCAGCGAACTCCTGGGCGATGATGCGAGGGTCGAAGAGCACGACGGAGGTCGCGCCGGAGCGCGCGGGCCGATGTATCTCGGCGATGAGCCGCAGCATCGGGCCTTCCAGGGCCGAGCGCACGTTGCGCGGGCCGTCCGCACTGAGGGCGGCGGCCCTTACCTCCGCCAGGGACCTCGTTTCGCGCGCGCGTCTGACCTGGTCACGCTTGCGCTGGGCTATATCCGACGGCAACTGCGACATACCTGCCTTCTGCGCCGGGAGGTGCTATTGAAGTCTCCAGAACGGCGGGGGCACACGCGAGAGGAAGCGCGCCATGATGATGCCCCAGCCGCAGCCGACGCCGGAGAGCACCAGCACCCAGGTCCAGCGGTTGCGGGCGATGGTGCCGCGATAGAGCCGCACCGTAGCCCACGCCGCCAGGGCCGCGCTCAGGCCCGCGCCTACCAGCGCGAGGATGGGAGGGAGGACCGGCCGCGGTCGCTCGGCCTCTCCCTGTGCCTCCTGCGCTGTGTGAGCCGGCGGCGGGGCCGGCTCTTCCTCGGCGAGATCGCCCACAACACGTGCGAGGGGCGCGAACATGGTCAAGGCCAGGAGCGCCGCCTGAACGCCCAACAGGATCGTGGTGAGGCCCAGGGCGAAGACAGCCATCTGCTCATCGCGTTCGTCCATGGAGGTCACCATCCCCGTTGGGAGTACGCAGGTCGGAGCTCCTGCTCCGACTCTGATAGTCGTTCGACTTCCCCTTGCCTGTCGAGGTTTCGCTACCTGCTGCCCGCGCTCAGCGGCTCGACCTTCTCCACCATCAGATGCGGGACGGAGTAGACCATCTTCTCGAAGTCGCGATCCAGGATCGTGCGCGTACCGGCCAGGGTGCCTATCACCTTGGATCCACCCGGGCGGCCGTAGAACTGGTTTATCAGGCTCGGCGCCTTGGCGAAGTCCAGCACCACCGTCTCGGCGCCATGCGGCTTGTCGCCCCCCAGCCGGGGCTTGGTGACGCCCATGCGCAGGTTCTGGGACTGCGGAAAAGTGCTGACATCTCGCCTCTCAGTTCCGGGCTTGAGCGGCGGCCAATACATGTCCGTGTAGACTTTCGCGCCCCAGAAGACGGACCCTCCGCACAGCTTTCCCACGCTCAGCGGCATCACCGGGGTCGCCCTGATGATGATGGACCCCAGGGCAAGTACGCCAACGATGACTACGGCCCAGGTCTGCTGGATCTCCGAGGTGAAGAGAAACCACCCGAAGAGAGCGAAGATGGCCGCGCCGATGATGTCAAAGAGGATCTCCGCGCCGATCTTGTACTTGACGCTAGTTGCCTCCGGCAAGGGCGCGCTTCCGGCGCCACCGCGCACAAGGGTATGGGTGGCCGCGCTCATCTCCGGCACCATGTCCACCAAGCCGAGAATCAGGACGACACCAGCCGTAATCAGAAGGATTAGTCCGCAGAGCTTAGTCAGACCTTGCACTCGCAATCTCTCCTCTCGATGGCGGGCAATGGGGCAGGGCAGAAGCGCGAGGCTGGAGGTTGGATGCGAGAAGGGACACTCGGTTCCACCTCTTGCCGATCGCTGCCTAGGGGCTCAAGCCTCCGGCATGTTGTCTCGCGCTTGCGGCTTTGTCCATTCTCCATTCCGCATGGCCCGTAGCGTATCCCCCGTTCACGCGAGTGGCAGCGCCACGGGCTGACCCGTCCTGGCGGACTCGTACGCGCCCAGGGCGACCTCCATCGCCTTGAGGCCGTCGTAACCCGTTATGGGCACCGGCTCGCCCGACTCAGCGCAGCGAGCGAAATCGCGCACCACGCCGGTATCAGTGTTGTAGCCGTACGGCCCCCAGACATAGCTGGAGTCCTCATTGCGATAGATATCGAGATGCTCGACGAACAGGTCCACCCAGCAGTTGCCGCCAGTGCCGATTACGCACATGGTGGCGTCGCCCCAGATGGGGTAGTGCGGCGGGCGCGACCAGGAGGCGTCGAGCGTGCTCACACAGCCACCCTCGAAACTGATGGTCAGAAGGCCCGCATCGTCACATTCCAGGTCCGGGTTGAACATGGTGTCAATCTCTGCATAGACCTTGCACGGTTCGTCCTCCAACAGCACCCGCATCAGGTCCACGACGTGGACGGTATGATCCATCACCGCGCCGCCGCCGGCAAGCTCAAGGTCGTTGAACCAGCCGCCCGGGTTACGACCGCGGTTGGTGCCCTTGATGCACAGGATTTCCCCCAGCTCACCGGCTCGCACCGTCTCCAGCGCGCGCCCGAAGGCGGGCGAGTAACGGCATGGGAAGGAGATCATGAGCTGCACCTTCGCCTTGGAGCAGGCGTCAATCATCTCCTGCGCGTCCGGTACCGAGACCGAGATGGGCTTCTCGCAGAGCACATCCACGCCAGCCTCCGCCGCAGCCAGGACGTTCTCCTTGTGCCGCGCGTTCTCGGTGGTGACGATGACGCCGTCGAGACCGGCGTCGAGAAGGGCATCGCGGCTGGCGAAGAACTCGGTCTCGTAGGTTTTCGCCGCTTCCTTGCCGCGCTCGGCATCGTCGTCCCAGATGCCGACGAACTCGATGTCTTCGATTTCATTGCACCTTGTCGCGTAACTATGCGCATGCAGATGCGCAAAGCTGATGATGCCTATCCTGCTGGCCATGCGAATCGCCTCCGTTGACGGCGGGCAATGGGGGATGGAGAACAGGGAATGGGTCCACAGCACCGCCAACTACGTGGCGCTTGTCTGCGGTTAGCCCTTTCTCGATCCTCATGAGCCATCAGCCACCGTTGGCCGTTTGCCCATTGCCCTTTGCCTATTCCCTACAAGTTCACGACTTTGCCGCCGGCCTCGATGGACTCGCAGGCCGCGGCGGCGAGGGCCACCGCGTCCTGGGCGTCCTGTGGTGTGATGTCAGGCTGCTTGCCCTCCAGGATGCACTGCACCAGGTGTTCGTCCTCGATGAGATACGGCGACTTGCCCGGGCTTTCGGGCACCTGGACCGCCGCCAGGCCCGCCTGCTGCTCGCGCTTCTGGACGGTCAGGGTCGCCATGCCTGTGCTATCATGCTTGATGAGACCGCCGCTGCCGGCGATCTCAAACTCGGTGCGGAACAGCCCCAGGTCGGCCCAACTGCCCTCCGCGTGAGCGATGGCACCGCTCTCGAAGCGGATGGTGGTGAGGCTGTAGTCCAGCGGCGGCATGTGGTCGGGCACGCCCACCGCGTACACGCGCTCGGCCGGGCCGAAGGTCCACAGCAGCCAGTCGAAGTCGTGAATCACCATGTCAAAGGTCACGCCTCCGCTCATCTCGTAGTTGTGGAACCAGCTCCCCTCGGGGCCGGGCAGCGTGTTGATGCGCGTGGTGCGCACCATGCCAACCTCGCCGATGGCGCCGCTCTGCACGAGCTCACGAGCTGCGGCGTACTCGGGAAAGAAGCGGACGACATGGCCGACCATCATGGTCACACCGGCCTTCTCCACCGCCTCCAGCACCTTGCGGCCCTGCTCAACGGTGCGCGCCATGGGCTTCTCACATAGGATGTGCTTGCCCGCCTCGGCAGCCTCGATGACGTACTGCGCATGGAAGGGCGTCGGCGTAGTGACGCAGATGAGGTCAATGTCCTCGGCATAGAGCTTGGTCTCGTCGGTCGTCGCGGCAGCGCCCACGGTCTCCGCCAGGGCGTCTGCGGCCTCCTCGATGACGTCGTAGACCAGCGCCACCTCGGTCTCGGGTATGTGCTGGAAGTTGTCGGCGTGGCTGGCCCCGAGGCCACCCGCGCCGCAGATCGCGACCTTCAACATCTAAGAACGCCTCCTTTCACAGCGAGGAATGAGCAATGGAGAATAGGCAATCGGTAGCGCCCACCATCCGCATTCCCTTGTTGTTCGTCTCTTACTGCCCAGTCCCTGCATGAGGGATGTTCGCTATGCCATGCGAGAATCCTCCCTGCACAGAGGACATCCGCTGACAAGGGGGAATACTTGCAGCGAGGAAAGGAGGGCGGCGCGAGAGGTGCCTGGGAGAGAGGAAGCGGTCGGAGCCAGGTTCGGCAGCGTGAGAACCGGCCTACACTTCCCCGAGACGGTCAGAGCTATTGAGCTGGCTGCCGTTGAGGGCAGCAGGCGCGAGGTCGTCGAGGCTCTGGTGGCCGAGGCTCCGGCGGCCGACGAGGAAAGGGCGCGTCGCGTCGCCTCGGCGATAGCGAGACGGGTGCTGCCGAAGCAAGACGAGGGCATGCTATCTGTGCCCTGGCACAGGCTTGTGCTGCAGGCGGGCCTCACTCTCGACAGCCGCCATCTGATCGTCTATGCGGTCGCAGCGGATGAGCCGTTGGTGATGGCAATCGCCGACGAGGTCTTCTATCGGCGGTTCGTGTTGGGACGCGCCCCCGAGGGCTTCACCGAGCGCGAGTTCAACGCCATCAACACCGGCAAGCTGCTGGAGACCGACCAGGTCGTGACCCATCGCCTGGTGGACGAGTACGCGCGGCGTGCCTGGGGGCTGAAGGATGAGGCGAGCACGCAGTGCGCACTGCGGATACTGCGCGAGGGAGGCGCCCTGGCCGCCACCTGGATCGCTCGCGGCGAGGCGCGATGCCTGGCTTACTTCCCCTCGCACCAGGGCCCGAGCTGGCGCGTCTTCGCCTATGCGTTGTGGGATGAGTTCGCCTCGCATGGGCGGACGGCGCTGCCGCGCGCGTACCTGCGCTCCATGCGGCTGGCGCGGTTGTTCAGCCTTAGCGGGCCAACGGTGGACGCCCTGGCGGAGCGCGCCGCCACCGAGGGCTTCGGCTCCATCGCAGGCCGGCGCTCGGGAGGTCGCTTCGTGGTGGCGCACGACAGCGTGGAGGATGCAACCGAGGCGCTTGCGGGGCGCTACGCGGGGGGAGGCAGGGACTGAATGGGGCAGCGGTAAGCAACGAGCAGCAAGCAACAGCAACGGCAAGAAGAACCGCAGAGACCCCACTTCGCTCCTGCGGAGCTACGAGGGGCAAGCTGGTGAGGGCGCAGGGAACGCAGAGAACGAGTAACGGCAGTCAAAGGGCAAAGGGGAACGGCGGGAGGCGGGAAAGCGCTAACGGCAGACCAGGGGAGAAGGAGGCTATGGTGGGGCAGACAATCTTGTCTGCCATCCCGCGCGATGGGCGGGACCGCCGCCGTCATTAGTCCTCGAAAAGACCGCAGACAAGAATGTCTGCGCTATCATATCAACAACGTCCGCCGTTGCCGTTAGTCGGTGGTTGGACATCGGAATTGACATGACCCTTGCTGAAGTCGTGACAATCGAGTTGGCCGCAGGGAGCTTCGAGCTTACCGACGCCGCCGCGCTGCGCAGGCGGGCCCTCGGCGAGATGGACGAGGAAAGCGCGGGCGAGCTTCGCCGCGTGCTTGCCGCCTACTCCTCGGAGGACCAAGAGGCTGCCACCTCGCTGCTCACCGTTCTCGAGAGCGTGACCGGCGACGATGGCAAGGGCGACGCCTTCCTGGTGACAGGGCCCGCGGGTTCCGGGAAGACGCATCTGCTCGGTACACTGCTTCTGCTCGCCGGGGCGGATGCCGCGCGTCGGGACCTCGCGCGGCGCGATGACGAGTTCACGCTGCCGCTGAGGGCGCTGCATGACGCGGCCCCGCTGCTGCTGGTCCCGGTGCCCCTGAATGAGCACCGCGGGCGGGACGAGCTGCTCGAGGACATCGTCTTCGAGCGTACCGAGATCGAGTTGCGCCGCCCGCCCTGCAACCTGCAGGTGCCGCTCTCCCAACATGCCTACGCCCTGGAGCTGATCGAGCGATATGTCGCGCCGCGCTACGAGGAGGAGCTCGACCAGTACGTTGCCGAGCATCAGGATGGGATCGGCTCATGGGCGGAGCTGCGCGAGGTGGACGAGGAAGCCGCGGTGCGTGTGGGCTATCAGTTCGCGCAGACGATGGACTACCCGCTGGACTTCCGGCAGTCGCGCGTAGAAAGGATGGCGCGCCTGCTGGAGGTAGTGGATGGCGAGCGCATATCCGGCGTGCTCTACCTTATTGACGATCTCGGGCACTTTCTCGCCAGCGCGGATGAGAAGGCCATGCAGGGCGACTGCGTCTTCCTGGAGTTCCTCGCTCACCGGGGCAAGATTGCGCCGATCTGGACGGTGGGCGCGCTGGAGGTGCCGCTGCGCGAGATACCGGGCATAGACCCGCAGGTGGCGCGGCGCATCTCTGATATGTTCAGCCCAGGGCTGGCCCTCTCAACGGCGCACATGAGGCATGTCACCCGCACCATGGTCCGACCCGCGAGCGAGGAACAGAACCTCAGCGAAGCCATCGCGGCGACGTACCAAGCGTACCAGGATGCGCTCGGCACGCCCTCCTTCTCGCTGGAGGAGCTGACTGACAGCTATCCCCTGGACCCGCTCGCGGCGCACTGCGCTGAGGCAATGTCGTCGCGGCTCCTGGGACGAGCCGATGGGCTGTTGACGGTGATGCAGAAGCTGACGGAGTCGGGAGAGCTTGAGCAGCGCGCGCAGGTGCAGCCGGTGACCTTGGACCGCGTGCTCGACTTGCTGCTGCCGCAGTTGCGGTCATACGCGGAGGCCGCCAGCTACGTGGGCGAGGCGCTGGAATACTACGAGCGCAATGCGGCTCAGGTGGCGCCCGCGAACCCGGAACTGCTGCGACGGGTGGCGCGGATTCTGGTCGGGCTTCGGCTGGCGAACCTCTGGCTGGGGCCGACCGCGATCAGAGAGGCGCTGGGGCTGACCGCCGCCGGTGAGGCTGCCGCCGAGGGGCAGGTAGTCAGTGATGTGCTGGAGGCCGCGCGGCTCCGGGGGAGCTTTGTCGAGGTGCGCCGCGGGCGGCAGGAGAGTGAGGACGTCTACTACGTCGAGATGCGCACCGCCGTGACGCAGGCCCTGCGCGAGCGCCTGGCGGCCGCCAGAGAGAGGCTGCGCGAGGACGATCCGGCGCTGATGCAGTGCGCCGCGGCCCACGCGGGAGCGGCTCTGCCCCTTGCTGAACTCAGCGAAACGCAGACCCTGGAGGTGCGTTGGCGCAACACTTCGCGCTGCCTGGGGGTCTCATGCGAGAACCTGCTCGCCCTCACGGCCCTTGAGCTTGACCAGCAGGTACAGGAGATCTCTGACACGGCGACCGTGCACGACGCTCACCTCTACGTGGCACACCTGGTGCAGTCGCGGGCACAGCGTAGCCGCTGGCAGGAACTGGCCTCGGGGCTGATGGGCGGGCGTTGGTCGGCGGGAGTGCTGGCATGGGTACCGCGGCCGCTGGCACAGCGGGAGCTGGATGTCCTGCTCGACTGCACCGCCTGCCGGGCGTTGCTGCAGCAGGAGCGGCAGGCGGCCGCCGAGCAGGAGGCGGGGCTGATCCAGGGCCTGGAGGAGGAGGAGAGCCGCCTGGGGGCTCAGGTGAGGGACCTCGTGCGCGCCGCTTACTACGAGGGCACAATCCTGTCGGCCTTCGGCGAGGCGCTGCACTCCGAGGACCTCGTGCCCCTGGACGGGGACTGGGCGGGAACGCTCAACGCCGCTGCCTCCTGGTCGTTGGAGCGCATATTCCCGCAGTTCCGGGGCATCGCGCCGCGGCACTTTCTAAGCAGCCGCGAGCCGATTGACGCCCTGGTTGACAACTTCATTCGCCGCGGCTTCGTGGCGGCGGATGCGGACGCGCATCTCAGCGACCTTATCGTGGCCTTTCTCGTGCCGCTGGGGCTGGTGCGCCAATCGGAGGAGGGCTGGGTGCTGGACGTGGCCCAGAGCCAGCCGGCCGATGAGGTCATGCGCTGCATCCGGGCGCGCGATCAGACCCCGGAGACGCAACGCGGGCGGCCCCTGGCCTGCGCCGACCTGGCCCAGCACCTGCTGAAGTCGGAGCACGGCCTGCCGCCGGAGCTGTTCGAGCTGCTCATCACGGCGCTGATTCGCACCGGGCATCTCGTGGGGCTGGACCGGAATCATAACCCGGTGAAGCTGGAACAGATCCCCTCGCCCGTCTCTCGCCACCTGCAGTTCGTGGCCCGCCCGGCGCTGCTGTCCTACGAGCAATGGGGTGTGCTCTCGCGCATCTGCCGGATCGTGCTCGACCGCGTTATTGCCAGCCCGGGCCATGTCGCTCAGGCCTCAATCTGGGAGACCTTCGTGGAGGAGCGCGAGCGCTGGCTTACGCGCATACAGTCGGTGCGAGAGCGCACGGACCAACTCCGTCAGCGGCTGGGCCAGCCAGTGCGCGCCTGGCGCCAGACGACGGCTGCGCTCCAGCACACCGAGCGTTTCTTCGACCTCATTGACCCCAACAGCTACGCCTCGGAGGGTCTCAATCGCCTGCTGGCCGGGGCCGGCCCCTTCCTGGAGACCAGCAACGGTATCAGCAAGCTGCGTGACCTGCTCCGCCTCGTCGCCCTGCTGGAGCACTTCGTGGATGAGGTCGGGCCGCAGCTTGTCCAGATGCAGAAGTATCTGACCAGCGAGGACCTGTGGCTGCCCGACGACTCCGACCTGGCTGAACTGCGCGAGGGGCTGATGCAACTGATCCTCTCGGGCGAGCAGGCGGTGGGCGAGGAGCGCAACTTCGTGCGCCTCCGGCAGGTCTTCATGACGCGCTACAAGCGGCGCTACACGGCCTGGCATTCCGCCTGCCATCGCTCCTCGGAATTTGAGCCCTACGAGAGTCTGCGCGCCTCCCCGGAGATGCGTGTGCTGGCCCAGCTCGATCGCCTGGACCTCGACATCGAGCACGATGTGGACTACGTCAACGAGCAGATCGAGCGCGAGCTGAGCAAGCACTGTCGCGAGCTGAACCTCTCGCAGGCGCTGGATGAGAGCCCAGTGTGCCCGGTTTGCGGGCTAAGGCTTGGCGAGGAACTGAGGTTGCGGCCGGCCGAGGAGTTGCAGGAGTTGGCCGAACGAGGGGTCGCGGAGTGCGTGGCCGCCCTGCACAACGCGCGCAATCAGCAGGCGATGGCCCAGTACCTGCAGACCCAGCCACACCGCGGCGACACCGTGCGCAAGCTGGCCGCGATCCTGCGCCTGCCCGAGGAAGCCGGCGCGCGCCACCTGATGTCGCTGCTCGGAGAGGACGTCCTAACACACCTTCATCGTGCGCTCTCCGGGCAGCAGATCGCCCCGCGCAGCCTGGGCGAGCTTCGGCGCTTGCTGGCCGGACGGACGCTAAGTCGGGCGGAGGCCCTTCAGCTCCTTCACCAGTGGGTTGATTCAGGCCAGGACCTCGGGGACGACGACCTGTTGCAGATTGAGCCCTGAACGGCGGACGCGGGAGGGCGCGCAGGAGGCAGGAGATCCCTGTCGCGGGACTGTCCCCAGGAGGCGCGACATTCTTGTCGCGCAAAGTCGTTATTGTCACCCTCCGGGTCACGACCAACGGCCCCCGACAGGAATGTCGGGGCCCCTGGAAGGTAGCAATGGGCATGTGCAGGAGGCGCGACATTCTTGTCGCGCAAAGTCGTTATTGTCACCCTCCGGGTCACGACCAACGGCCCCCGACAGG
>JALGVE010000004.1 GCA_029820045.1 Candidatus Zipacnadia bacterium
GCGCTGATGTCCCGGCATTGCTACGCCACGACGGGCGAGCGGGTGTTCCTCGACTTCCGCGTCGGCGACGCCATCATGGGCTCTGAGGTAGTTTCCGAGGGCTTGCCGCGGATGTCCGTTGCCGTGCGGGCGCCGCTGCCTGTCGAACAGGTGCAGATCGTGCGCAACGGTGAGGTCATCCACGAGGAGGCGCCGGAGACGCCGGAGGCGAGGGTGGAGTTCGAGGACGAAACGGCGCCGGTCGGGCCGAACTACTACTACGCCGCGGTCACGATGAAGGGTACGCCGGAGCAGTATCCCAGCAATGTCGCGGTCGCCCGCGGCAATCGCGCCTGGTCAAGCCCGATCTTCGTGGAGCAGAGATAACCAGCCTTCGCGGGAAGGACCCCTGGTGGGTGGCCGCAGGTCACGTTCGGCGCCCCGCAGGTGACGTTCGGAGGCGCGGGATCGCATCGCGCGCAGCAGCTATCTGACCGCTATCTGCACCGGCTGGGATTGAAGCGCATACGCGCCCACGCACACGCGGTAGCGCATATCGGGCAGGTCCGGCCCCACGCTGGTCTCCCCTGACACCCAGAGGTCTGCGTTCGGCTCGATCGGCTGCGGCAGGTGCACGAGCAGTCGTCCGTCGTTCCAGGGGCGCCAGGCGGTCTTAGTTACCCAGGGCCTCGGTTGCTCCGGGATGCTGAAGGGCATCTGCAGCGGCTCGGTGACACCGTGCGCAGGGACGGAGAAGGCCACGGTCGGTCCGGCGCCCGCCCACGTATCCGGCACCTGGAGCTTGAGCGTCCCGGACACCGGGCGATCCAGGAAGTTGTAGACCCTCGAGCCCAGGTGATGGCTTGGGTCGGGCTGCAGCAAGGTGGCCTTGGTGAGTTGCTGGCCGGTGGGGAAGTTGGAGGCGACAAATACTCGTCGCATCAGGGGAGGCTCGACTTCCGCTACGGCCTCGGCGGCCTCCAGGTGCAGCTTGGCCGCCTGCCACGCGCCACGGCGCAGACCTGAGGACTCCTCAGCCCAGGCAAGCTGCTCCAGGGCGCGGTCTATGAGGCGTTCGGCATAGGCGCACTCGGCCTGGGAGTTCTCCTCGCGGATGTGCCGCCTCAAGTTGTTGGCGCGGCACCGGACCGTGTTCATCTCCTGCTCGGAGACGCGGCGTATCCCCGGCCAGCGCTCGGCCAGCCCGTCGGCGATCATGCCCAGGTCCTCCACGTATTGCCCCAGGCGCCAGATCGTGTTGCGCGCGCCGCGGTCGAAGTCCCCCTCGGACTGACAGGTGTGCACGACCCCCACCATCCCGGCCCCGACGACGCGCTCCGCCGTACGGAAAGCCGCCGGGCCGCCGGTCGGATTGTGCCTGCTCTCGCGGCAGGCCGTGCGCACAGCGTGGCGCACCTGCGCAGGGAAGCTGGGACTGACCCAGCGGGCCGCATCCTGCTCCAGCGGGTCCACGTATGAGGAGTTGTGATCGGAGTAGAACCCCAGCTCCGTTGTCAGCACACGCTCCATCGCCAGCCGCGCCGCCAGGCGGACGTAATCGTAGTCCACGCCCCAGAGGGCCACGGCCTCCGGTCCGGCGGGCACCTGGTAAGAGGCGCGCTCGATCTCGCGCACCTCTCCCATGGCATTGATGAGTTGGGCGCCCTCCAAGAGCCGCATGGGCACGCGCACTCCTGCGGTGGTGGGGTCGCCCCAGGCGACGACCAGGGGGCGACCATGCTTGAGGAACAGCTCCAGCCGGGCACCCTCCGCGAGGTCCAGAGGTCCTACATAGTGTGCGTCCTCGAGCAGCCAACGCGTGACCGCGAAGCCGACGTAGCCGGGCCGTGGGATGAGTTGCTCCTCACGTTCCCACAGGAAGGCGTGCTCGTCAACGTTCGGCTGGCCGATGAGCGCTCCCACGCAGCCGGTGCGGATGTAGAAGCGCTGGCGCCACGCCTTGAGTGTCGCATAGAGGCGAAGCTGGAAGCTGGCCTCCAGGTCCGGGTTATCGGGGATGAAGTGCGTCTCAGTGTAGGCGCTCTCGCGCGGTCGGCCGCGGGCAAGCATGACCTGCGGCATGTTGACCAGCCAGTTCTCGAGCGCCCAGTCCGGGTCGGGCCCGTTTGGATGGTAGGCCATCAGGTCGAAATAGTCCGCGCAGCCGGCCTGGACCGTAAGGACCGCCTCGGTCCAGTGGCCACAGGAGCCGTAGATGACCGGCGTCCGGGGGGCGTGGCGCTTCACCGTGCAGTAGGCGATGCGCAGCATGTCGAGGTAGCGTTCCCAGGTCCCGTAGTAGAAGTTCTGGTCGGCCTCGCTCCACACTTCCCAGGCCAGGACGAGGGGCCGCTGCGAGCCCTTGGGCCGCAGGTCGGGCAACGGGCTTGAGACTGTCTGGTGCAGCAGCCGGGAGGCCAAGGCCTCCGTGAAGCGGCTCCACTCGATGGTGTCGGCGGGCGGCCAGGTGTGCCAGGCGGTCGCGACGCGCCCCTCACCATCAAGGGGCCTCATGCTGTAGAACCTGGGTGTGTGACCGGAGAGCACGGTGAGTTGCAGGCCCACCTTGCGCGCCCCTTCGGCATACATGTCAGCGGTGCTGAAGTCGTACTCGCCGGGCGCGAGCTCGGTGTCAGGCCAGGTGACCTCAGCCCGCAGATGGCGCGCGCCCATCTGCGCCAGGGCCTGCCACTGAGCGTCATTGCGCGGGCGCCAGTGGACTCCGAACAGCCGGCGGTCACCGACGTTTTCATCCGGGCGCGGCAGGACGCAGAACGCATCCGTCACCATCAGCCCGGATCGGAAGGCAAGCCTGAGGAAGTAGATACCAGTGAGGAACTTGCGGTTGATCTTCAGCAGAGCCGGGTGGCCGCGGCCGGCGCGCAGGTAGCCGCCGGCGCGCTTGCGCCCGCGGTAGTCGGTGATAGTGAAGACCGCGACGTCTCTCGGCCCGTCCAGGCGTACAGTGAGCTGGATCGGCTCGCCTGGGAAGAAGGTGCGTGCCGGCCGTTTCGAGGTTATCTCGCAGGATACGGTCTTCGGTTGCGCGGCAACAGCGGAGGCGCACCAGAGCGAGAGCGCCGCAAGCATACACGCCACGGCAAGAACGTAGCGCACTTTGAAAGACGACATGTCATGTTGACCTCTCACGCCGGTAAGTCGGTCACACAGTGGCGAGGCTGGGTTGCCTCCTCGCCTTCCGCGCCCCGCCACCTGCCACAGACCCAACGTCTGCACTGACTACATCGGCCTGGCCGCGGCCGCCCTTTAACGCTTGCGCTGCTCACGGGGAGAAGGTCGCTGGAACAGAGCGCAGCCCGGCCCGCGAGACGCGATGGGAACGCCGTACGGAGGGCGGGGCTTCAGCCCCGCCAGGCAGAGACGCCTCACAACGGCAACGCCCGGCAGGACTGAAGTCCTGCCCTCCGTACGCTATCGCTTTGTTAGCAGACCTGCGCCCTGCCCGCCCGCTCAGACCCTGGCAATACCCAGCCTTACTACTCACAAGCCGACTTACTCTAAAACCGATGCTCCTGTGCGCCGACAGGAATGTCGGCCCCTCTGGTAGCAAAACCGATGCTCCTGCTCCCCCTGAGCAACGCATTGACATTCACCGGAGCGGATGGTATCCTAGCTGAGACTGTGTCTCAAATCTAGCCCGGGTGAGGTAGCGTGCAGGTAAGAGATGCTTTGCAGCGGCTGGCAGATAGAGGCCTGCGTCTGACCCAGCAACGCCGTTGTATCGTGGCCCAGATAGGCGCACAAGAGGCCCATTTCGACGCGGAGGACCTGGTTAGTAGCCTGGCTGCGGGCGACGATCGCGTCTCGCGCGCTACAGTCTACCGCTTGCTGCCTGTGCTGGTGGAGGTGGGAGTGCTGCGAGAGGTAATGCGCTTCGGCAGCCGCAGGGAGTTTGAACCTGTCGAGGCCTCAGAGCACCACGAACATCTCGTGTGCGAGCGTTGCGGAGCGGTGATCGAGTTCCGGGATCAGGCACTGGAGGATGCCATCGAGTCAGCGGCCCGCAAGCGCGGGTTCGAAATGCACCGTCACTCCGTGGAGATGGTGGGCCTCTGCCCACGCTGCGCCAGAGCGCAGGCGCGGGCTGAGGAGGATCGCTCTTGAGCGACGAGAGGGCCGCGGACCACCCACCGCCCGAGGCCGAGGAGGACCGCCACCAAGGCGTGGCCACGGACGAGCGCCGGCTGTTGCTCATAGGCAACCCCAACGTGGGCAAGAGCGTGGTCTTTTCCCTACTCACTGGCGTCTACGTGGTGGTGTCGAATTACCCGGGCACGACCGTCGAGGTATCCCGCGGCAAGCTGCGTGGCCTCAGGCGCGAGGTCGAGGTCGTGGATACTCCGGGCGTCAATGACCTCACTCCGTTGAGCCTGGACGAGATGGTCACCCGCGACATGCTGCTGGAAGACCAGCCCGCGCGTGTTGTACAGGTGATTGACGCTCGGAACCTCGAGCGGGGCCTGAGCATCACTGCGGAGTTGGCCGACATGGGCGTGCCGGTCGTCGTCTGTCTGAACATGATGGACGAGGCGCGGCGCGCGGGGATAGAGATTGACGTCGCCGCCCTCAAGGAGCGTCTCGGCGTCGAGGTCATTCCGACCGTTGCCGTCGAGCGTCGGGGCATTGCCGCCCTCTTCAGGTCGCTTCGTGATGCGCGCCCCGCTCGCCTCGACGTCGCCTACCGGCCGGAGATAGAAGCATCAGCGGAACTGCTGGAGGCGCTTCTGCCGGAGGCCCCTATCTCCAGGCGTTCGCTGGCCCTGATGCTGCTCGCCGAGGATGCAAGCCTGCGGGGCTGGCTGGCCGAGCGTGTCACGCCCGAGCAGCTCGAGGAGATTGACCGGATTGTCGCCGAGGCCCAGGCCGACTTCCAGAGGCCACTCAGCCACCTGATCGCATCCACCCGGCGCGAGCAGGTCGAGCACCTGACGGATCAGGTGGTCACGAGGCGCACGGTGTCGTCCAGCCGGGTGCGCGAGACCATCAGCGCGGCCTGCATGCACCCGATACTGGGCCTGATTGTGTTGCTTGGGGTCTTGTATCTGGTCTACCTCGCAGTGGGCAAGTTCGCGGCGGGCACAGTGGTGGACTACCTGGAAGGCACCGTGTTCGGCAATGCCGGCGGTGCGCTTGTCGCCTATCCGCCGGACGGGGCAGGCGGACGGTGGGAGTTCCACGTTCCCGCAACCGAGGAGGCTCACGGTGTCGCGCTGACGCTGAGGCAGGGCAACCCGGACCAGCCAGCGGGCCTCGCCAGCCTGCTCCCAGGCAAGCCGGCGCCGCATTTCCTCCGGACCGAGGAGAGCTACCGCTATTACATAAGGCTGGACCCGGCCGACGACACTGCGGGGATGGTCCTCGCCTGCCAGTTGCACTACGTCGAGAGCGCCGAGTCGCAGTTGGAGCTGGCCAGGGTCGGAGCGGACGGCACGGCGGAGGCGGTCTTCACGCCGCGAGCGCGCGGTGCGCAGTACAGCCTGGTATTGCTTGGGCCGGGGCGGACGCCGAAGGGTCGGGTGAAGGTCCTCAAGGCCGGCATTGAGCGGCTGCCTAGCGGTTACGTCAATCCCTGGCTGTCGAGCGTGCTCTCGACGCACATGTCCAGGGGCTTTGTGTACGACCTGCTGATGGGAGACTACGGCCTCATCACCATCGGCGTCACGTATGCCGTGGCGCTTGTGCTACCCATCGTCGCCGCCTTCTTCTTCTGCTTCGGCCTGCTTGAGGACTCCGGGTATCTCGCCCGCTTGACCGTGATGGCCAACAGCGCCTTTAAGGTGATCGGCCTCAACGGCAAGGCCGTGCTGCCCATGGTGCTGGGCCTCGGATGCGATACCATGGCGACGTTGGCGGCACGTATCCTGGAGACGCGGAAGCAGCGCCTCATCGTCACCTTGCTGCTGGCCCTGGGCGTGCCGTGCTCGGCGCAGCTTGGGGTGCTCCTGGGCATGCTGGGCGAGATCGGCCCGGCGGCGCTGGCGACGTGCCTCGGGGTAGTGCTTGGGCAACTGGTGCTCGTCGGCTACCTGGCTAACCGCATTCTGCCCGGCGAGGAGTCCGACTTCATCATCGAGATACCTCTTATCAGACTTCCCCGCCTGAGGAACATCGCGGCCAAGACCTACTACCGCGTTGTGTGGTTCCTCAAGGAGGCCGTGCCCTTCTTCATGCTGGGCGCGTTGGCGCTCTTTCTCCTGGACCGGCTGGGAGTGCTGGCGCTCATTCAGGACCTGTCGCGACCACTGGTGGTGCATCTCTTGGGGCTGCCGCAGGAGGCGACGCCGGCATTCCTGGTGGGCTTCCTGCGGCGCGACTACGGGGCCGCCGGCCTGTTCGACCTGCGGCTCGAGGGGCTATTGACCAACCTGCAGACCGTCGTCGCGATGATCACCATCACGCTGTTCGTCCCATGCGTAGCGCAGCTCTTCATTATCATCAAGGAACAGGGCCTCAAGCGGGCGGCGCAGATAGTCAGCTTCGTGCTGGTGGTCGCGTTCGCCACGGGCGGCCTGGTGAACTTCGCGCTTAGGTCTCTCAATGTGACTTTCTAGCGTGGCGGCGGCGGTCGCCGCCCGGGAGGAGTACAGAGATGGCAAGGCGGGTACGTGGGGGACGAAGGATGGGCCTGGGGATACGCCGACCCCAGGGCCCGCATCGGCCCGATGATCTCGGGCCCACTAACAGGGTCACACATGTCATGGAGGAGATGCTGCAGGCGCTCTATGTGCTCACCGAGGAAAAGGGCATGGAGGAGGTGCCACGCGACGCGCCCGAGCTATCGGAGCTGCCGCAGAATGTCCCGGACGACCTGGCGGCGGCCGACTACATTACGCTGCATGGCGACAGGATGAGACTCACAGAGCTGGGCCGACACCTCGGACGCGGCGTGGTGCGGCGACATCGCCTGGCCGAGCGCCTGCTCACCGATGTGCTGGACTTCGACTTGGGCACCGAGGAAGAGGTCGCCTGCGAGCTGGAGCATATTGTGAGCCCGGAATTGACGCGCGCCATCTGCACGCTCCTGGGCCATCCGACCACCTGCCCACGCGGCCATCCGATCCCGCCGGGGCCGTGCTGCGCCGCCCACGAGCGCGAGTTGGAGACCGCGGTGCTGCCCCTAACTCAGATGGCGCCCGGCGAGCGCGGCGTGATCGCTCACATCTCAACCGTGGATCGGGGCAGGCTGGACCGCCTGAGCGGGCTGGGTATCTTCCCAGGTGACGAGGTAATGTTGGTACAGAAGAGCCCGGCGTGCGTCATCCAGGCCGGCGAGACGACGGTGGCGCTTGACGCTGACGTCGCCGGGGACATCCGAGTGCGTCGGCTGGACGTTAATGACGGGGAATAGGCAATCGGCAATGGGGCCGCAGCACCACCCTCGGCCCTCACCTTCTTTGGGCTGCCTCGGGCTTGTCGTCAGGTGTTCCCCGTTGCCCATTGCCTGCTCTCCTCTGCCCGCGGTGGTGGCGAGGTGGCCTTAGGTCCAGTCGAGGTGGTGGTACTCCCACCTGACGTAGGGGAGGGCGGCCGCGAGGCGGTCCCGGTCATCGGCCTGCTCGTTCCGTATCGTCACCAGGTCCGAGGCGATGGCGGCCTTCACATCCAGCCTGCGGTTCAGCAGCCGGTGCAGCAGTATCTCCTTGCCCTCCACGACAATCTCCCGCTTTGCGTTGGGGCCCTCGTACACGAGGTAGTCGAAGCTCGGCGACCAGACGCTGATTCTCAGGTCGGCAACCGCATCGAAATCTGCGCACACCTTCTGAAACAGCCTCTGAGGCGCGATGACCTGTCCCATGATCATGGTGTGCCGACCGTCCTCCTGGAAGCCCATCTCACGCATGATCATGCGATAGGGACTGTCAACTGACGCAATCGTGGTCACCGGCCAGCCGCGCTTCGCCCCTTCCGCGCACACGCCCTTGATGACCTCGCGCGCGGCCTCCTCGTTGGTTGCGGCGATTTCCTGGATGGACACCCGATTATCGGGGCGCACCTCGGTGCGCGCGGAGGCGATGCAGTAGGCCGCCAGCTTGCCCTGAGCCGGGTGCCGGATGAAGATGATCTCCTGGGGGATTACGACGAATATCAGGTCGTTCAGCGCGCGCTCCCAGTAACCTACCGAGCGCGGCGGAAAGCCGCCGTAGTCGCCGAAGGCCGTCTCGAATACCGGCAGCATTTGCTCCTGGGTCGCAATCGCCTCCTCACAGTCGCCGACGCTGACGTCTGCGGATTCGACTTCGCCGGGCTCCCACTTGAGGCTGCGCAGATAGATGAGGTCGCGGTGTCCGCTTTTCACGTAGAAATTGTAGCCGATGCTCCGCTCGGCCCCGCGATAGACCATGAGACACTCGCAGCGGTCCATCAGGAACTCGCGGGCGGCCTCTATCATCGCGGTCCCGATGCCACGGCTGCGGAAGTCCGCGCGGACGCCCACGGCGTGCTCGAACGCGGCGCAGATGGGGGTGTTGGGCGCTACCAGGAACTGGCGCTGGTCCATGGGGATCGCGCCCACCGGCACGCCGTCAAGCCACGCCATCGAGGCTGTCTGCGTCGGGTATCTCAACCAGTCCTCGCGCGCGATGGGGGGGAAGATGCTGTTGCGCACGCCGAGCATGTCGTCAACGTCGTCCGAGGTCATCTCGCGGCATACGAGGTTCTTCATTCGGGCGCCTCCTTGCCGGTGGGGTTCCTCCTTGCCATGCTGCCGACCTGCCGTGATGTAGCCCTTGCCGTTCGTGGGACAGGCCGCCTCGCCTGTGCAGTCATACAACCACCAGAGGTGCCGACATTCTTGTCGGCGGTCGTCCATCAGTCGGGGCGCCAAGAGCCTTGCGCGACAGGAATGTCGCGCCTCCTGTAGAGGGGTGACACTGCGCCTCTCGTACCATTGCCGACTCCCCATGCCCTCGCGTATAATGCCTCACTCCAGGGGTTGTCATTCGTAGTCGGGGTTCTTCACGCGACTCCTCGAAAGCAGAGAGGACGTTCGAACGGACAATGGGCGATTGTCGGGACAATAACACGAACGCGACGCAGACAGCCGATGTCCAGCTCCGCTCCGGCGACCTGGTGATGTCTGACTTCGACGGCACGGTCACCCTGGTTGACACCGGCCTCGCAGTCTTCGAGGCGCTCAAGCTCGCCAAGGCCTGGTACTGGGAGGACCTTTGGCGGGCCGGCGAAATAGACTCGATGCGGTGTCTCACCGAGCAGTGGGCCCTGGTGAAGCTGCCGCCGGAGGAGCTGCTCGAGTTGATTGACAGCCTGGCGCTTGATGAATGCTTCCCGGAGTTCGTGCGGCGGGCGCGGGCGGCCGGCGCGCAGGTCGTCATCGTCAGCGATGGCCTGGACTTCTACCTGGACCGGATGTTGGAGCGGCTGGGCTTCGTCATCTGCGCCGGAGACCCGCAGCCGGATGACGACAGTTGCCTGGCGCGCTTCGTCAATCACGCGGCCCTCACGGACGAGGGCATCGAGATCAGCTTCCCGCACCGCAACGAGGACTGCGACCTGTGCGGCAACTGCAAGACCGCGCACCTCGAGAGACTGCGCGGGAGCTACCAGCGCATCATCTACATCGGCGATGGGTACTCCGACAAGTGCGCGGCCGAACACGCGGACGTGGTCTTCGCCAAGCACAACCTCGCCCGGCTCCTCGCCGAGAGGGATGTGCCGTACCTGTCGTTCGAGAGCTTCGACGACATCATCAAAGCCACCCTCGAATGAGGTGGTCTGATGCCTGTCCTGTGGATACTAGGTGAGGCCAAGTCGGGCAAATCGGAGTTGGCAGAGGAGATCTTCGCCCGCCTCCCGGGAACGAAGTTCTACATCGGCACCCTGCCCAAGACACCCCAATACGAGGAGACGATTCGGAAACACGCTGAACGACGGCCCGGTGAGTGGCAGCTTATTGAGATCACTGACGACCTGGGGATGGCGACAGATGCTATCGCGCGGGTGCGCAGGAACGAGGCGGTAGCTACCCTCCTGGATGGGTCCGGGGTATACGTGACCGGGAGAGCCCGCGTTTGGGGCGGCGAGAACCCCGACCCAACCATGGCCGACGAGGCGCAGTTCGTGGAGCGCATTTACTCGGAGTATGCTCGCCTGGTTGGTGTCTGCGATCACTTGGTCGTCGTGGATCATGTGGCCGCACAGGCTCCCACGCAGGAGGACTACGAATCAGACCGGGTCGCCTGGCGTCTGAGGGCCTTCACCAGCCGCTGCCTCGCTGAGGCTGATAAGGTGATATATCACGACACAGAAGATGTTACTTATGAGGATGAAAGCTACGTCAAGCAGATTGCGCGTGAAATGCTCACAGGCTCGTGATGAAGCGAGGTGGCAGGCGGATGTGTGATGACCTCAGAGTAGCTCTGATTGGTGCGGGGACGATGGGGGAGCACTACGTGCGCGTGATCGAGAACGCGACGGGCGCAGGGATCGTGGCTGTCTGCGATCTTGCACCGGAGCGCGCGGAGCGTCTCGCGAGCCGGTGCGAGCAAGCGCGCTCATACGACAGCGTCGAGCGGATGCTCGACCACGAGGAGCTTGATGCGGCGGTCGTGGCCACGCCGGACTTCGCCCATCGCGAACCAGCGGTCGCCTGCCTGGAGCGCGGGCTGGCCGTGCTCTGCGAGAAGCCGCTGGCTCAGACCATGGAGGACTGTCGGGCGATCGCCGAGGCTCAGCGGCGCGCGGCCGCCCTGCTCATGGTGAACTACGGCAACCGGCATCGGTCCAACGCTCGCCGCGCGCGCGAGATCATCGCCGGGGGCGGCATCGGCCGGCCGCAGTACGCCTACCTCCGCCTCAATGAGAAGCTGTCGAAGACAAAGCAACTGAGCTGGCTGGAGCGCACCTCACCGACCTGGTTTCTACTGTCCCACTGCACCGACCTCATCTGCTGGATGCTGGGACAGCGGCTGGCGGAAGTGCATGCGCGGGCGAGCTTCGGCGCGGTCGCACAGATAGCCCCGGGCGTCCCGGACCTGGTCACCGCCTCCTGCACGACTGAGGCGGGCACGCTGGTGAATCTCGAAAGCTGCTGGAGCCTGCCCGACGGTTATGCGCAGGAGATTGACTTCTTCTTGCAGGTGCTCGGCACTGAGGGCGCTATCCAGATGGACCTTCTCGCTCATGACCTGTGGGTGCACAGGCCTGAGCGCAGCGCTGTGAATGACTACACAATGGCCGTGGAGATGGCGTCGGGGCGCCTCGTAGGATGGTGGCCCGAATCGGTGCGGTACTTCCTGCACTGCGTGGCCCAGGGAGAAACGCCCGAGCCGGGCGCCGAGGAGGCCACGGCAATCAGCCAGGCGCTGTTGGCCATCGAGCGCTCATGGCAGACCGGTCAGCAGGTCCCTGTCGCGGACATCACAGACTGAGACCGCCGTGCCGGCAGCGCTCGCCTCGTTAGCGATACCATTGCGAGCTGAACAGACAGCCAGCGAAGACGGCCCGACGGGAAGCAGTGGGCAGTCAGGGAGCCATCAAGCAGCACGCGATGGAGGGGCCGTGCGAGGCCTCCCGCTACGCGAGAGGGCGAGCCCGGCCCGTCGTCTTGGTCCTGACAACGGGCCGACTTCGGCCTGGCTGCGCGACCCCTCCGGGGGCCCCTCCAAACCATGTGTCAGCAAGGTGGTCCCACCGGCGTTTCCTCCGTCGCGAGGTCCCGCCTTGGCCGCGGTTGCGGCTGTGCTGTTCCCCCTTTGCCCGCCGTTACTTGCTCAGACGGGCGATGGCCTTGTCGGCCTCGGCGACCTTCTGCTCATCGGCGCCAAGGCTCTTCACCTTGTTGAACTGGGTGATGGCCTTCTCCGTCATTTTCTTCTGCGCGTAGACCCAAGCGAGACCCCAGTGGGCTTCAATGCTGGTCGGGTTAGCGGCCGCGGCTGCCTCGAACTTCTGAGCGGCGGTGTCAAGGTCGCCCGCGTGCTTGGCCTTCATGCCGGCTGCGACGAGGCTCGCGACGTCCGTGCCGGCGCCCCCTGAGGGCGCGCCGGGGCCCTCGCCCTCAGCGCCTTGCATCGCGCCTTCGGCTGGGGCTGCTTGGGGCGTGCCGGCGCCCTCAGGCCCTTCCATCATGCCTTGTTGGCCGGTGCCTGCCTCAGGCGTTTCACCGACTTGCCCGCCGCCTTCCTGGCCGCCTTCCTCCGCACCGCCGCCGAACAGACAGCCTTGAAGGGCCAGTACAACCAGGACCGCGAGGATAGCCAGCACCATGAGGATGTAGCGTTGCGGCTTCATGCTAAGTGAACCTCCCTTTCGTGCTCACGACTCACTACAACATGTAGACGGGCGCCACACGTACCCTGCACATGCGAGCGCATAGTCCTCCCTGCCCTCGGGCTCAATCCTCCTCCAGGGCGTCTGCGAGGACCTGCGCGACATGCTTCACGGCGATGCTGCTCCCTGCGCGTCGAAGGCCCTGGGCAATCTGCGTCATGCACAACGGGCAGGCGGTCGCCACGATGTCCGCGTCCGTCTCCTGGATTGCCTCCAGCTTGCGCTGCAGGACCGCCTGCGAGATGGCGGGCTGCGTGATGCTCTGGAATCCTCCCGCACCGCAGCAGGAGTTGGCCTCGCGCATTTCAACAAGCTCGGCCCCGGCGACCTCGGTGAGCAGGTGGCGGGGCTCCTCCCTTATGCCCTGACCGCGGCCCAGGTGGCAGGGGTCATGATAGGTAACGCGCTCCTCGGTTTGCCCCTTCGGCAGGCGCAGCTCAGCAACGAGTTCGGTGAAGTCCCGCACTGTGCCCGCGAGGCGCTCGGCCTCCTCATTGCCGTCCAGGAGCTCTCCGTACCTCTTCAGGAAGTGACTGCACTCGGCGGACTCGCTGACGACAAAGTCAAAGGAGTACCGGCTCAAGGCGAGGACGTTGAGGGCGGCCAGCCTCCTGGCCGCCTCACGCTGCCCCGCGACATAGGCGGGAAAGCCGCAGCAGTAGTGCGACACTATCATGACCTCGCAGCCGGCTCGGATCAGGACCTTGATGGCTGCCTCTGCCGCATCCGGCTGGCTGAAGTTGCTGGCGCAGCCGACGAAGTACAGGACCTGAGGCCCCGGCGCGATAGGCTCGACCTCGAAGGTCCGCAGCCAGTACTTCCCGGCGGGATGGCGCCGCTTCCTGAAGCCGAGGCGTTTCAGACGATCGCGAAGGAAGTACGCTGGGATGGTGTCAACCCAGCCTAGGGCGGTGTCGAGCCTGGGGCTGACAAGTCTCACCAGACGAAGCCGACGGGCGATCTCAGCCAGGCCGCTGCGCTTGGCCGAGGAGAGCGCGCGCATGATGAAAGCCAGCGTCCGTGGTCGCGCCAGAAGCTTGTTGAAGACGAACTGCTCGTCCAGAGGCGGCACCTTGATGCGGTACCACTCCTCCCGGACCAGCGCGACCAGCTCATTGACATCAACACTCGTCAGGCAGGTCTCGGTGCAAGCTCCGCACGCCAGGCACTCAAGGAACGGGTTCGCGGTCTCCGCGTTGAGCGGAAGTTGGCCCTCGCGCATTGCCTCCAGCAGCGCAATGCGGCCGCGGGCGGAGTCCGTCTCAACCGCGCTCAGCCGGTAGGTAGGACAGGCCATCAGGCAGAGGCCGCAGCGATTGCACCGCACCAACTCCTCGCCCACGAAGGCGGAGGCCATGCCCTGATCTGCTACATGGGTGTCATCGCTCACATCGCTACCCCCGGTACTGGCGGTAGTACGCCGGCGGGGTCGAAGATGCCCTTGATCTGCCGCGCCAGTCGCAGCAGGGGGCCTTCTTCGTCGTCAGGCAGTAATCCGACGGTGCGCAGGGAACCGTTGCTGTCGGGGGCGAGATCACGCAGACCCGCCCCGAAGGCCGCGAGTTGCTCGTCGCTCGCCTCTGCCTCCACGGCCAGCCTCACCTCTCCGAAGGCCGGGCTGGCCCGAAGGAGGATGGTCAGACCACATTCGGCGGCGAGGTCTGTGGCTCTGGCGGCAGCGTCAAGGGCGTCGGCCGGTGGCAGAGCGAGGGTAGCCCCTATCACCTCGGGCGGCACACCGCCGCGGAGGAAGGCGAGTGCGCTCCACAGCTCGTCGGCAGCGTCAGCGATCAACGTTTGCGCCTCGGAGACGCCGGCGTCGTGCGCGATGCCTTCGACGCGTCGCGCCGTTTCCTCGACGTCCTCGCGTATTCCGGCGGACTCCACGGCCAGAGCCCAAGCGTGGCTCCCCAGGTCCATAAGCTCCGGTGATTGACACATCTCGGACAGCACGGCCCCGCTGCTCGCTTCGATGGCAGTGACGCGCAGCGGCGCTGCGAGGATGTTCGCAGCCGCGCTCGCAATGACCGTCGGGTCATCGCTCACCAGCAGCAAGCTCTGCCGCTCCTCGGGCAGGGGCAGGGTGCGGAGAGTGACCTCCGTGATGACCCCGAATGCCCCGCGCGAGCCGATGAAGAGCTTCTTCAGATCGTAGCCGGCCACATCCTTGACGCACTTGCCCCCGAAGGTCACCACCTCCCCCGTGCTGAGCGCTACCGTCAGGCCGGTGACGAGGTCCCGGCATCGCCCGTAGCCCAGGCCGCGCGGTCCCTGGTCATCCGAGGCGACTATGCCGCCCACAGTGGCTTCCTCGGGCTCGGCTGCGAGCAGGGCGACCATCTGGCCCTCGCCCGCAACGATGCTTTGCAGTTCCGCCAGAGGCATGCCCGCGCCGACGGTAACAGTGAGGTTGAGGTGGTCATGCTCTGCCAGGTGAGCGAGCCCCCGGGTGCTCACCGCGACTACCCCCTCGGACGGGACAGCGCTGGCAGTGCCCCCACCACGGGGCGCCACGTGGACGCCCTCGCGCGCGGCCAGCGCCAGCAGACCGACGAGTTCCGCCTCATGTGGGGGGGTGAGGACGCCCTCGATGTACCAGGCCAGCTCCGGCGCCGCCGTCTTGAAGTCGCCTGAGGGCAGATTCGGCTCGTGGGGTTCGTGCTCACCGGCCTCGTCGGGCAGGACCTTGCCCGGGTTGAGGATGCCGAGGGGGTCAAGCAGCTCTTTGAGCTGATACATCAGTCGGAGCTCCGCCGGGCCGAACATGCGCGTCATCCACTTACGCTTCTGGTCCCCGATGCCATGCTCGCCGCTGAGGACCCCACCGACGTCCATGGCGAGTTGTATTATCTCGTCGTCGGCGGTGAGCGCGCGCTTGACCTGCTCTCGGCTGCGCGGGTCGAACATGAGCTGGGGGTGCAGATTGCCATCGCCGGCGTGGACGAGGCTGCCCACGGGGAGGGAATTGCGCTCGCCGATCCTGATGATCTCATTGACGACAAGGGGCACGGCGTGGCGTGGTACCGTGATGTCGCTGCACAGCTTGCTGGGAGCGATGTGCGCCACGGCTCCCGTCGTGCCTTTACGGCCGCGCCAGAGCAGCTCCCGCATCTCCTCGTCGCGCGCCCAGTCAAAGCGCATGACCTCGTTCATGCGGCAGAGGTTCTGAATCTCGTCGAGTTCGCGGTGGGCGCTGGCCTCCAGGCCGTCTACCTCGATGATGAGGACAGCCCCCGCGTCCTGGGGGTAGCCGGCATCGAATGACTTCTGCACCGCCTCGAGCAGCGGCCGGTCCATCAGCTCCAGGGCCGCCGGGATGATGCCGGCGGCGATGATCTCCGAGGCTGCCTGGCTCGCTTGCTCGACACCTTCGAACACGGCTAGCACCGTTGTCAGCGACTCGCGCAACGGCAGGATCCGCAGAACTATCTCGGTGACGATCCCCAGCGTGCCCTCGCTGCCAACGACCAGGCCTGCGAAGTCCGCGCCCTGCCATCTCAACGACTTGCCACCGATATCGAGGACTTGACCGTCCGCCATGACCACGCGCAGGCCCAACACCTGGTTGACGGTAACGCCGTACTTGAGGCAGTGCGGCCCGCCGGCGTTCATGCCCACGTTGCCGCCCAACGTGGAGACTGTCTGGCTGGCGGGATCGGGCGCGTAGAAGTAGCCGTGCGGCTCCAGCGCCTGCTGCAGATCGGTGTTCACCACGCCGGGCTGCACGACGGCGCAGCGGTTCTCCAGGTCCAGCTCCAGGATCTCATCCATGCGCGTCAGCGCCAAGGCAACGCCACCACGCACGGGCACCGGCCCTCCTGAGAGGCTCGTCGCGGCTCCGCGCGCGGTCAGCGGCACGCTGGCGTCCATGCAGAGGGCGCAGACTTCCTGGACCTCGGCGGTGGTGGCGGGAAGCGCGACGAGTTCCGGCGCGTGCCTGGTCAGCGCCGCGTCATAGGCGTACGTCAGCAGGTCATGCTGGCGATCAAGCACGTTCGCATCGCCGAGTATGCGCCGTAACTCTTTGACGAGGGCTTGTGTCATGCCGCCTCACCGCAAGCGAAGATCAGTGAGCGCCCATTGCGCTGGGTGCAGGTTGTCTGCGGCTGACTGCTCTTGTCAGTGCTGGAACTGCCTGGCAAGCTGCTCGTGAGAAAGGCACACGATTATCGGGTCGCCATGTGGGCAAACCCCGGGAGTGGGGCTTCGATTGAGCGCGCTTATCAGATCGCGGATTTCGCCATCGCTCAAGTACTCTCCTCGCTTGACTGCTGCGTGGCAGGCGACCGTCGCCACGAGACGCTCGCGGAGGTCATCGGTGCCGGCCTGCCCCCACTCGCTGATCTCTTCGATCAGTCCCTGCAGGATGTGCTCAGGGTTCTTGTCCACGAGCATCGTTGGCACGGAGCGGACGAGGTAGCCACTGCCGCCGAAGGGCTCCATCTCAAAGCCCATCGCTCCGAGCGCCTCGCGCCACTCCTCGATGGCGGCGCGTTCGGCGTCGGTGAGTTCCAGCGTGAGCGGCAGCACGAGCATCTGCCTGCTGATCTCGTCCTCGCGCTGGGAGAGTTCATCGGCAATGATGCGCTCGGCGGCACGGTGCTGGTCCACGAGCAGCAGGTCATCCCCGGCGCGACAGACGATGTAGGTCCCGGCGACCTGGCCCAGAGGCTCGAGCAGCCCGTCGGCGACCTCGGGCGAGAGGGGTTGGGCAGCGGGGACGGCTCGGGTCTCTTCCGCTGGACCGGGGCCATGCACCTCCAGGCCATCCTGCCTTTCGTCCACCGCCTCGGCGAAAGGGTTGACGCGGAGACGGCGCGCTCGCGCGCGTGCCTCGGCGCCGGGGCCCTCCCATCTGCCTGCCGCGCCGGCATCAGGCAGCGTTCCTGCTCTGCCCCGCGCGGGCCTCAGAGAGGGCGCCCGCAGGCCAGCCTCCGCCAGGGCCGTCTCGACAGCCTCCTGCATGAGGTTGTGAAGCTCGCCCCGGTTCTTGAATCGGACCTCTATCTTAGTCGGATGCACGTTCGGGTCAACGAGTTCCAGCGGCAGCTCAAGGTGCAGCACGCACATGGGCTGCTTGCCGGAGGGCAGCAGCATGCCGTAGGCCTCGTTCAGCGCATGGCCGAGCGCCATGCTCCGCACAAAGCGCTTGTTGACGAAGAAGAGCTGGTGCTTGCGGGTGGAGCGGGTGAGGCGGGCGCCGCTGACATACCCGCTGATATGTATCACGCCCGAGTGCAGTTCGACGGGCAGCATCTGTCGCGCTACGCTGGAGCCATAGGCCTCGGTGAGGACCGCAAGCAGGTCGTCGCGTCCGGACGAGGTGAACAGGACGGTGTCATCGTGGGAGAACTTGAGGGCCACGTCCGGGCGCGCCAGCGCCAGCCTGGTCACCCAGTCTGAGCAATGCCCGCGCTCGGTGGCCGTCCCGCGTAAGAACTTGAGGCGGGCAGGAGTATTGTAGAAGAGGTTCGCGACCTGCACGGTCGTGCCGGGTGGACAGCCGGTAGTTCGGGCGTCGGTAATCTCGCCGCCCTCGATGGTTAGCATGGTGCCCTCATCGGCGTCGTGCGGACGGGTCGTAATGCGCATCTGAGAGACCGCCGCGATGCTGGGGAGGGCCTCGCCCCGGAAGCCCATGGTCGCGATGCCGTGAAGGTCCTCAGGCTCGGCGACCTTCGAGGTAGCGAACCTGTGCACCGCCAGCACAGCATCCTCGGCGTCCATGCCGCAGCCATCATCGGCGACCCTGATGAGGCGCCGGCCGCCCTCGGCGATCTCCACCTCGACGCGCTGCGCCCCGGCGTCGAGCGAGTTCTCCAGCAACTCCTTGACCACGCTGGCGGGCCGCTCCACGACCTCGCCGGCCGCGATGCGGTTGGCCATCTCCTCGGTCAGCAGCTTGATCCTGGGCATCTTGGGACCGCCCGCTTCAGTCAGGCAGCGTCACCGGCTCAAAGGCGAAGACCTCGATGGTCGCCTCAAGCGGCTTGCTCTCGTTGTTGCGCTCGCCGCGGAAGCCGTACTCCAGGAACCCCGCCGCCGCCGCGCGCACCCACTTGAGGTTCGTCTCCACCAGGCCGGTCGCCTGCGCGTCATCGGCTCCCTCCAGGTGGGGCATGACATAGTGCGCATAGATGGTTGAGTCCGTCCAGTCTCCGGGCAAGTTCACAAGTCTCAGTTGCAGCTTGCCGCCGACGAGGTATTCGTCGGCCGGGATACCCGCGATAACGAAGCACTTGTTCGTGCGGTTCCCCGCCCGCTGCGCGGAGGTCACCAGCCGGGCCACGACCCGGTAGTTGCCCGCGGCGTCCCTGAGCGACAGCTCGTGCTCCGGCTTGTCATCCTCGCCGTCTATGTCGTTGGCGTAGAGCCAGAGGTCGAAGGTCTCGGGCGCGGCGCTGGTGGTGGGCTGTTTGCCGGACTGCTCAAGCCACGCCCGCTTGTCGAGGCCGCCCGCCTGCTCGCTGATCCTCCCCAGCACCCGATTCACCGCGTTAGCTGGATTGATGAAGCGCTCCACATAGCTGCTCATCTTGGGTCCGAAGCAGTTGGTGTCCTTGTGCTCGGCCAGGAAGGCCTCGATCCTCTCAGCGTGCGGCTGGAGCGTGGAGCAGTCGGCGCCTTGCATCTGCCAGCGCTGCGCGGTCAGTTGTTCAGCGAGCGCCATGACCTGGGCCATGTAGTCCATGCAGACGGTGACGTAATCGAGCACGATCCTCGCGCGCTGAACCCGTTCCGCGACTTCCTCCGTGTCGGCCAACGCCGCCGCCCGCTGTATGCGCTCGGCCTGAGCGGCGATGAGGTCGGCCGGGAAAAGCTTGGGCAGGTCCGCGTACTCCGCCGCGAGGTGAATGTCGCTGGCGATGGCCGCCTGCTCATATGCCTCCCAGTAATCGCGCATCGGCTCCCACGCCGCGCCGTACATGTTGCGGTAGTAGTCCTCCAGCAGGGCGTCCACGTCGAGGTCAGCGTTCCAGAGCAGCTTCGCGGCCACGTAGTAGTTCAGGCCGATGGTCCAGTAGTTGTTCTTGTACTGCGTGTAAATGCCGAATAGCCCGATGTCCCGCAGCCAGGGCAGGTCCTGGCGCATCGAGTGGATGATGGGGAAGGGCAGGTCCAGCGCCGCCACCTTGTAGTAGTACTCGTAGAAGCAGAGGTTCGGGCAGACCTCGGCCCACTCCTCCATGGCCTGCTTGAAGGCGGCGTTCACCTCACAGTTCGGGTCCGTGATGGCGTGGTTGTGACACCACCCATGGCAGAGTTGACCGAGGCAGTTGTCGGGCATTCTCAGCGACTTGTCCAGCGGCGCGAGCAGGTAGCAGGAGTATATGCCCGCCTGCATGTACTTGTCCGGATGGCTCTCCAGGAGCTGCTTCGCCACCTCCCGGTAGAAGATGGTCATGCGACCCGACAAGATGCGGCCCTTCTCGGGGCCGATCCAAGACCACTGGCCGTTGACCTGTTCGACGGTATATGCCGTGTCTTCATCGAGGGCTTTGCAGGCATCGCACTCGCAGAAGCCCAGGCCATCGTTAGGGAAGAGAGTGATGATGTCGAGATTCGGATCCTCATCGAGCGTCTGTCTCATGCGCGCTACGGTGAGGTTGAGGACCTCGGGGTTCGAGGTGCAGAGCTGGTTGCGATGGCTGCCCTCGAACTGCTGGCGCTTGCCACCCACCAGCGCGAACCACTCGGGGTGTTCGTCGAAGTGCTTCGCCGTGGGGATGAACCTGCGGAAGGTGTGCGCCGAAGCGAAGACCTTCAGGCCCAGGCTGTCATCGGGTAGCCTGACGTTCTGCCTGAGGCGCAGCGCCCACTCGCCATGTCCGATCCAGCGCATCTTGAAGTCGGGCTGCTGGGTCTCGTCCATGCGGCCGACCTCGATGGTCGGCTTCGTAGGAATGATCTCGCCCAGCGGGTCGGGGTTGAACCAGCGGACACCGAGCTTCTCCTCCAGGAAGGCGTACACGGCGTAGTAGGTCCCCAGGTCTCCGCCGCCGAGCAGGCACAGACCATCCTCATCTGCGTATATCAGCAGGCCCTCTTCGCCCAGCCCGTCGGCGCGTTCGGTGAGGCCCTTCTGCGCCGCCAGCCTCGTCCGCCCGACTGCTGCGGGATAGCCTTCGTAATCGCCGCCCTCGTCCACGATGGAGAGGTCAGCACCGCTCATCTTCTTGAGATGTGCCTGAAGCTCTGCGGCTGCGGCCCGCTCATGCTCGCTGGCCTCAGGGCGGAGCAGGATGACGGCCGTCGCCTGTCCGTCACGGGCAAGGCTTCCCACGGTCTCGCCCATCGGGCTGTACAGTTCCGCGAAGCCGGGCACCACGCTCGCGATGATCGCCCCCAGGAGCACACAACTACGGATGTGTCCGATGAGGCCGCATCGTCGTCCGCCGTTTCCCAAGTACCCATGCCGTGCCGTTCTGTGTGTTCTCTGCCCTGTCCGCGTCTCTGCGGCGCGCCTTGTCGTTGGCTGTTCAGTCGCCGCGCCGCGCATCGAATCCCTCCTGATAGAGGCGGTCCAGTACCTCAGCGATGTGCTCCGGGCCGCGGGTGGCGAGCGCGATCTCCACCTCGGCCTGCCCTAGCTCCAGACTTACCCCCAACCGGTCGTGGAATATCTCCACTATGTTCGCCTTGGCCTCCGCAATGACCTGTGTCAGTGCTGCGAGGCTTCCGGGTCGGTCGGGCAGAGTCACCTGCAGGCGTACGACGCGGCCGGCCTCCACCAGCCCGCGCTCAATGATGGCGGCCAGGGTCGTGACATCCGCATTGCCGCCGCTGACGATGAGTGCCACCGTGCGGTCAGACAGCTCCGAGCGGCGCTGCTCCAGCGCTGCTACGGGCGTGGCGCCCGCTCCCTCGGCGACCAGCTTGTGATGCTCCAGCAGTTCGAGCATCGCCCGCGCGATGTCTCGCTCGCCCGCCGTGACCATGTCATCCACGCGTTCCAGGATGACCGCCAGCGTCCGCCGGCATGGTTCGCACACTGCGATGCCGTCGGCGATGGTGCCAGGCGCGTCCACCTGCGTGAGGCTCTTCAGCCTGTAGCTCTCGTACATGGCCGGGGCGTTCTCCGCCTGGACGCCGATGACGCGCGCCTCGGGTCGCAGCTCCTTGACCGCCGTAGCGACACCCGAGATCAGCCCGCCGCCGCCGACCGGCACGATCACGCAGTCGAGGTCGGGCACCTGCTCAACGATCTCCAGGCCGATCGTGCCCTGCCCGGCTATCACTCGGTCATCGTCAAAGGGGTGGACGAAGGTCAGCCTGCGCTCCTCAGCCAGGCTGTATGCGTGTGTTTGTGCGTCCTCGAAGTCGTCCCCCGACAGGACGATCTCCGGGCCGTAGTGTTCGGTCTGTTGCACCTTGACCAGCGGCGTCGTCTCCGGCATCACGATGGTCGCTGGAATACCGGCGGCGGCAGCGGACGCCGCCACGCCCTGCGCGTGATTGCCGGCGGAGGCGGTTATGACGCCGCGGGCCCGCTCATCCTCGCTGAGTTGTGCGATGCAGTTGGTCGCCCCGCGGATCTTGAAGGCGCCGGTGACCTGGAGGTTCTCAAGCTTTATGTAGACCTGGCAACCGAGGCGCTCGCTCAGCCGCTCGGAGTGAAGCACCGGCGTCTTGCGGGCGATCCCTTCGAGCCGACGAGCCGCCTGTTGGACGTCAGCCAGCTCGACCATCAGCTCTCCTCGGCCTTCCTGCGTAGCTCCGCCAGCGCCTGCAGCGCCTGCACTGGCGTCATGTTCTCGACGTCAAGCTCCTTCAGCTCCTCCACCACCGGGTGCGGCGCGGCCTCGAACAGTTGGAGTTGGACGGACGGCGCGATCTTGCCGGCCGCCTCCTGGCTGGGACCGACCTCGCGCCCCAGGTCCTCCCGCTCCAACGAGTGCAGGACCTCTTTCGCACGCTCGACCACGGCCGGGGGCAGGCCCGCCAGCCGCGCCACCTGGATGCCGTAGGAGCGCTGGGTACCACCCGGCTCGATCTTACGCAGGAAGATGATCTCGTCGCCCTCTTCGCGTACCACGATCTTGAGGTTTTCAACCTTGTCGAAGAGTTGCTCAAGCTCGTTGAGGTGATGGTAATGCGTGGCGAAGAGCGTGCGTGCGCCGATGTTGTTGATGAGGTGCTCGGCCACGGCCCAGGCGATGGAGACGCCGTCGAAGGTTGAGGTGCCACGGCCGATCTCGTCGAGGATGACCAGGCTGCGGTCGGTGGCGTTGTTCATGATGTTGGCGGTCTCGTTCATCTCCACCATGAAGGTCGAGCGGCCGGTGGCGAGGTCGTCGGAGGCGCCGACCCGGGTGAAGATACGGTCCACGATGCCGATGCGCGCGGCGTCGGCCGGAACGAAGCTGCCCATCTGAGCCATGAGGGCAATCAGCGCCACCTGTCTGAGGTAGGTGGACTTGCCGGACATGTTCGGGCCGGTGACGATGAGCATCTGATGGCGGTCATGGTCGAGCAGCGCATCGTTGGGCACGAACGGCTCCTGGTCGCCTGCGCGCTCGACCACCGGGTGCCGGCCGCCCGCTATCTCGATGATCTCTGAAGCCTCGACCTCAGGGCGAACGTAGTCGTACTCGATGGCGACCTCGGCGAGGCAGACCAGCGCGTCTATCGCCGCGAGCGCCCGGGCCGTGCCCAGCAGCCGCTCTGCCTGCTCCGCGACGCGCTCGCGCACCTCGCAGAACAGCTCGTACTCCAGGTCCTGCATGCGCTCCTCGGCGCCGAGGATCTTGGCCTCCTGCTCCTTGAGTTCCGGCGTGATGTAGCGCTCGGCGTTGGTCAGCGTCTGCTTGCGGTCATAGTCCTCAGGCGCCAGGTGCGCGTTGGCCTTGCTGACCTCCAGGTAGTAGCCGAAGACCTTGTTGTAACCGACCCTGAGGTTAGCGATGCCGGTCCGCGCCCGCTCCGTGGCCTCCAGCTCGGCGATCCAGCGCTTGCCGCCGGAGGCGATGTCGCGCAGCTCGTCGAGTTCCTGTGCGTAGCCGTCGCGGATAAGCCCACCCTCGGTCAGAAGCTGGGGCGGGTCCTCGGCGAGAGACGCCTCCAGCAGCGCCTTCAGTTCCTCGAGTTCGTCCACCTCGGCGCGGAGCGTGGTAAGCAGCGCCGCCTCGGCTCCCCCCAGGGTCTCCCTGATGAACGGAAGCCGCCTGAGGGAGTTGCGCAGAGCCACCAGGTCGCGAGCGTTGGCGCGGCCCGCCGAGGCGCGGCTGGTCAGCCGCTCCAGGTCGGCGACCTCCCCCAACTGCTCGGCCAGCTCCTCGGCCATGAGGCGGTTGATGGTCAGGTCGTCCACCGCATCCAGCCGCGCGCTTATGCGCCTCACGTCCAGCAGCGGTTGGAGCAGCCAGGAGCGCAACATCCGGCTGCCCATGGCGGTGCGGGTCCGGTCGAGCAGCGCGAGCAGCGACCCCTCCCTGCGGTTGTCGCGGAGGGTGGCGGTCAACTCCAGGTTGCGACGCGTGGAGGCGTCCACGATCATGAAGTCCGCGGTGGAGTAGGTGGTGATACCGGACAGATGGGGGACGCCCTCCAGGTAGGTGCGCTTGAGGTAGCGCAGGGCTTGGGCCGCGGCCTCGATGGCCGCCGGCAGGTCCTCGCAACCGTAGCCGCGCAGGGATTCCACGCCGAAGTGCTCGCGCAGCTCCTGCTCGGCGGTCTTGAAGCGCACGGCCTCGTCATCACTGACTGTGACCGCGGCGCTCAGCACGCTGTCGAGCAGTTGGCTGAGGCGCGTTTCGTGGGCGAGATCGGGGGAGAGGAGGATCTCGGTTGGAGCCAGCCGCGTTGCCTCGTCAACTATCGCGGCGAGTTCGGGCGAAACCCTCGCATGGTCAGACTGAGGAAGAGGCGGCTCTGTCTGAGCGGTAGTGCGCGACGGGGCAGGCTCAGTTACCAGGAGGTCGCCCGTGGATACGTCCACGACTGCCAGCCCGTAGCGGTCCTCGGCGCGGGCCACCGAGAGCAGGAAGTTATGATCGCTCTTGTCGAGCAGCTCGTCCTCGACCAGGGTGCCGGCGGTGACAACGCGCGTGACCTCGCGGCGCACCAGGCCCTTGGCCTTCTTCGGGTCCTCCACCTGATCGCACAGCGCGGCGCGGTAGCCCTTCCGGATGAGCTGGGCAAGGTAGCGGTCTATCGCGTGGTGCGGCACGCCGCACATGGGCAGCCGCGCCATCGCGCCCGCCTTGCGGCTGGTCAGCGTCAACTCCAGCTCGCGGGCGGCGATCTCCGCGTCCTCGCCGAAGAGCTCGTAGAAGTCGCCCATGCGAAAGAGCAGCAACACGTCCGGGTATTGCTGCTTCGCCGCGTGCCACTGCTTGAATACCGGAGTGAAGTCCTTCGGGTCCGGCAATCCTCTAACCTCCGGCGCTCGTCACGGTGCTGAGCGCCATATGTCCGCTCGCCACGATCCGGCCAGTAGGACAGGTGCCCTCACCTGTCCCCTTTGCGCGCCTCCTCAGACAGACGAGGCGTCTGTCCTACTACCTCCGCCCGATGAAGCCCCAGAGGTACGCTTCCTCGGCGCGCACTGTGAGCAACTGCCCGATGAGCTCCGGCCCGCCGGGAAAGATCATCAGCTTGTTGGTGCGCGTGCGGCCGCGCACATGCCCCGGGCTGCGGTGATCGGGTTCCTCAACTAGGACCTCGAAGCTCTCGCCCAGGGACCGCCGGTTCTTCTCACGGCCGATGTCGTTTTGCAGCGCCACCAGCTTCACAAGCCTGCGCTGCTTCTCCGCCTCCGGCACCTTCGGCTCGATCTTCTCCGCGCGCGTGCCCGGACGGTCGTTGTACTTGAACATGAAGGCCTGGTCGAACTGAAGCTCCTCGAAGGCCCGCAGCGTCTCCTCGAACTCCTGCTCGCTCTCGCCCGGGAAGCCGACCATCACGTCGGTTGTCACGGCAAGCCTGGGCACTGCCTCGCGCGCGCGCTCAACCAGGGAGCGGAAGTGCTCGTAGGTATACCCTCGCCCCATCGCCTCCAGCACGCCGTCCGCGCCCGCCTGCATCGGCAGGTGCAGGTGCTCGCAGACGCTCGGAAGGTGCGCCATCGCCTCGATGAGGCGGTCGGTGAGGTCCTTCGGATGGGAGGTGGTGAAGCGCACCCGGTCCACCCCCTCGACGGCGTCTACCATCTCCAGCAGCGTCGGGAAGTCAAGGTCGCGCTCCAGGTCGTGCCCGTACGAGTTGACGTTCTGACCAAGCAGCGTCACCTCGCGGCAGCCCTCCGCCACGGCGCCCTCGATTTCGGCGAGGATGGCCTCAGGCTGGCGGCTCTGCTCAGGCCCGCGCGCGTAGGGCACGATGCAGTATGCGCAGAAGTTGTTGCACCCGTAGTTGACGTTGACGAAGGCAGTGAGCCGCGAGGCCCGCCGCACCGGCAACCCCTCACCCATGGGCCTCTTGCCATCGCGCAGACTCACGCAGCCGTCGCGCCTCTCTTGCAGAGAGACGAGCGCCTCCTCAAGCTGGTCATAACAGCGCGGCCCTACCAGCAGGTCTGCATGTCGGCGGCACAGTTCATCGCCCGCTATCTGCGCGACGCAGCCCGCGACCACGATGAGCATCTCGGGTCGGGCGCGCTTGAGGCGGGCCAGCTCGCCGAGCTTGCTGTACACCTTCTGCACGGGCTTCTCGCGCACGGCGCAAGTGTTGAGGATGGCAACGTCGGCCTGCTCGGCAGAGGCACACGCGCGCATCCCGAGGCCCTCGCAGATAGCGGCGATGGTCTCGGAGTCGCGCTCATTCATCTGACAGCCGCTTGTGTTTATCCAGTAATGCCTGGGCGGCATAACAATCCCCCCTCGTCGCCGAGGGTTGGCGTCAGTATATCACGCGGCAGACGGCCAAGGCAACCGGGGTGAGGCGCGAGGGGTGGTTCTCGCTTGTCGGTGTGTCTGAGGCAACTCCGTTCACGGCGTTGGCAGACAGGAATGCCTGCCCCACCAGAAAAGGACAATGACGGTGGCGCAGACATTCTTGTCTGCGACAGCGCCGAAGCCGTTCACATCCGGGTGCGCTCTCCCATGCCCTTCTCGGATACGAGGCGGTCTGCGTCCGCGACGACCTCTCGCACCTGCCTCTTCTGCTCTTCGCTGAGCGGGCACTTGTTCTCGGCGGTCTCCAGCAGCCGCAGGGCCTTCGCGCGCGCATTGTCCACCATGGTTTGCGGCTCGCTCATCCAGGCCATCGGCACGCGCGTATCCACGAGTTCTGGCAACCAGAGTTCTTCCCGGAAGTGCCGGGCGGTATGCTCGTCGCCGAGGAAGTACGCGCCGCGCGGAGCGACTTCGGCAATGACCTCCTCCGCGATGGTCTCGGCGTCTACCCTTATGCCCTTGAGCACGCGCTGCAGGTGGCTCACCATCTCGATATCAAGCATCAGTTGGACCAGGCTGCCGATGTCCGCGAAGGCGAGGGTGGCAAGCGAACCGAAGGAGCGGACGCCGCCCAGGATGGCCCAGGTCGTGTGCAGGGTCTTCTCCATCATGGACTGCGCGCAGGGGATCTTGGCGGCAGTGGTCGGACCTCCCGCAGCTTGCTCACGTCCGCCGAACAGGTGGCAGGAGATCTGCCGGCCCGCGAGGCCGAGCAGCAGCGTGGCGGGACCGCTCTGACTGTGAATCCCGGTGCGCGGGTCCACGGCCAGCGGCCCGGCGGTCCACCCCATCAGGCGGTCGTCAACGGCCATGCTGATGACGTTGCACTGGAGCACCTCGGCGGTCATCTGCGCCAGCGAGCCAGCCAGTGTCACGGGCGTGGAGGCGCCGGCCACCGGCATCGTCGAGACCGTGATAGGCAGACCCATGAGCTCGCGCGCCTTCATGCCGATGTCCACGTTCTCGGCAGTGAGCATGAAGGGCGAGTTGAACCACGCCTTGGCCGCGAAGGTCGGCTCCTTGTTAACGGCCTCGCGGTCGCCGCGAGCGATGGTGTCCAGCTCGATGAAGTGCGGGAGAAGTTCGGCGTTGTAGACGGACACCCGGTAGGGGCGGCTGGAATTGAGGATGATGGTGGCGAAGGCGTGCACATCGGAGGAGCCTGAGGGCACGTCCTGCGGAATGAAGGTCGGGTGCGCGCGACCCAGGCCCTCGATGGCGTCAACAACGTGCGAGAACTCGGCGAGGTCCTGCACGGTGGCCGAGCGGATATGATCATCGTGCGGGTCGCAGCACCACAGGGCCTGGCCGGAGGCGCTGGGGACGATCTCATCCCCGAAGTCCGGGAACTCGGTCGGCATGGCCGCCTTATGCTCCGCGCACGCCTGAACCACGCGGTCAATGACCTGAGTGGGGAAGACCACGCGCTCGTTGTCCTCGATGTCGCAGCCGAAGTCGCGAAGCATTGCAAAGAGTTGGTCAGTATAAGTGCCTTCCCGGTTGTCCTCCGACGCGCCGCCCACGCGCAAGGGGACGCGCGCGGCGATGCGTATCGCCGCCTCGGTTATCTGAGCGATCTCGTCATCGTTCAGCACTGTGGGCGGTGTGCACAGCAGTTTCATTTCGCAATCACCTCAGGGCGTCGCATCACTGTCATGCCTGGCGGGGTACGAGACCTCGCTGCTCAGCTCACACCGGGCAGGCCGAGCTGGCCGGTGTCCTCCGGCGCGGCCTTGCCGTAATGCCCACCGCCGCCCGCCTGCAGGGGCAGCGTGCCCTCGCGCGCCTGGATGATCAGGTCGGCGATCTTCGCGCCGACCGTTGTCCCCAGCTCCTCGCGCGTCGCCTCATGGAGTACACCCATCTCGGAGCCGAAGCGGTTGATGAGCTTGTTCAGGGTGACGCTGCCGACGCCGGGGACGAACTGAAGCGGCACCTGATATTGATAATGCGGGCGATGGTCGGGCGGGTGCGGCTCCCCGTAGTCGGCTATCTGCACGATGCGGTCAAGCACGCCCCGGGTGACCTTGGTCGAGCCGCAGCGCTCGCACTCCAGCACCGGTGGCTCGCCCACGGCGATGTGCTCGCAGTCCTCGCAGAAGGTGCGATGATACTTGCCCAAGCGCGGATCGAGGCCGAAGTTCGCGACCACGCTCCGGCCCTCCTCACGAAGCAGTGCCTTGCTGAACTCATCGAAGGTGGGGGCTTCGACCTCAAGGATGTTGTACTCGCGGCCGATGCGCGGCAGCGAGTGCGCGTCCGAGTTGGAGAGGAAGGTCTTCTCGCTTAGCTCTGCGATGCGGTCGGCAAGGTAGCTGTCGGCCGACAGGCCCAGCTCGATGGCAAGGATGCTCTCCCAGGCGTCGCCGAACATCTCGCTCATGCGCTCCACGCACGCGCCGTAGGGGCTTTTGTGCGGAGTGAAGCAATGCGCCGGGACGAACACGGCGTCACAGCCGAGCGCGATCTCCATCAGCTCCACTGCCGGCATCCGGCAGGCCTGAGAGCTGAGTTCCAGGTTGGTGACGTGCTTGCCCATCTCGTCGGAGAAGGCGGAGAGCGCCTTGATTGAGGGGAAGTAACTCAGGTGGTGGGACTGACCGCCTCCCGGCTCATGGGTCTCGAACTCCGCCGCGAGGATCACGGTCACCTGGTCGCGACCTCTTGAAAAGCGAAGGCCGCCGCCGGGCTGCTCGACCATCTCGCCGGCGTCAACGAGCGCCCTGATGTCGTCGAGCACCGGCGGCGAGGCGCAGTCAACGATCCCGACGATGTCCACGCCTTTGCGGTCGGCGCACTCGACCGCGATGTTCTCGAAGGTCAGGTCGCGGGCGGCGGTGATCTTGACGGGCTTGCCGCTGCTGGAGCGGCCGATGTGGACGTGCAGGTCGCAGACCTGGAGCATGATCGGACGTTCCCGCTCACCGTCGTGGGGAGGCAGTCAGGTGGCACGACTGCCACGTGGTGTCGCCGTCAAGCGCATATTCCTGTGCCGTTGCAGGCCTATTGCTTTCTAGTGCTATCTTTCGCAACTCGTGTTGTGTTTATTGGGCACGAAAGGATGCCGTTCGTAGGATGCCGTTCGTAGGTCGGGCTTTCTAGCCCGACTCCTCGGTCGTTCCGGCGAGGGTGAACCGAGTCGGGCTGGAAAGCCCGACCTACACGCCGGTGTACGGCACTCCCGCCCCGTGCTCGCCGCGCCGGCCCGTTGCCAAGGCGGCGTGAGTTGTAGGAGCAAACACTAGAGGTCGAGGCGGACCAGGCTCACGCTGTCGAACCAGACGGCCCCGGAGTTGCCCTCCGAGCGCAGGCCCACCAGCATCCGCGCCGCGCCCTCAGGCACGGTCAAGCGCAGCTCGAGGCGCCGCCATCCCGCCTCGGCGGGACCGCCGTTGAGCGGCTGTCCCCTCTCGCGCGCGACCTCGGTGGTGTCCTCGCGATGGAAGTACGCGATGAGGAAGCTCTTGCCCGTGGCCTGCTCGGCGCGAACGTAGGCCGCCAGCTCGTAGATCTGCCCCGGCTCCACGTCAATGGCGTGCGGCCACGCGGGAATCCACTCGACGCCCGCCGCCGGAGTCTTCGCCAGCTTCACCGACCACAGGCCGGCATAGCGCTGCTCGGAGGTGCGCTCGGCGACGACCTCGCGGTCATCCAGGTCATGCCAGCGCACCAGCCAGCCGTCGGGCACGCCGTCCCAGTCGTAGTCCAACTCGAAGGAGCCGTTGGACAGCAGCTCGACACCGGCGGGCGACGGCTCGTGAACGCGCTTCGGGAGGTCCTTGACCTGGTGGAGGATGCTGTGAACAACGTCGGCGGACGCACGGGCGCACTCGTTTGCGCACTCGGCATGAAGGTCTCGCAGCGGCTCGATGCCCTCGGTCTCAAACCTCGCAATCATTCGCTCGGCGCGGGGTCTGACGTACTCGATGAGTTCCCCGACCCGCTCCATGATGGCATCGGCAAGCTCATCCTCGGCATCGGCCAGCAGCCGTGGCTCATAGCCGTCAATGTTCACGAGGTCGTCGGGGATGGCGTCAAGTGCGGTGTGCAGTTCCCCCTTGGTCTCGATGACGTGCCCCGGAGTGCCGCTGTCCTCGACATAGTGGAGCAGCGCGCCGAGGTGCCGCACCGCGTCCCGATGACGCCCGCCGCGAAAGGCCTCCAGCACGAACGGCAGCAGCTTCTGGCAGGCCTTGGGCGAGGTCGGCGGGCCATGCCCGATGAACTCCCCGGCCTTGGTCAGCGGATGGAAGAGGCAGTAACCTGAGATGTCCCAGGCGCGGCGGCAGTCGGGAAAGCGCTCGTCGTAGATCGCCGCCTCGCTGAACTCCCCGTAGGTCATCCAGTTCTGATCCGGGAAGCCGCAGTACACGTCAGCAAGGAGTTCAGCCTCCGGCTCCAGGTAGGCGAGGTCCTCCTCCGGCAGGACTCGGATCGCCGCCCCGGTGATGGTCCGGTGACCATCCGAGGGGAAGGCGACCGGCGGCAGCGTGCGCACCTCATGCTCGGTCATGCTGTCGAATATGCCCCAGCAGAAGTTCCAGCCGGTGGCCGCTCGGGCAATTGCTGTCAGCGCGCTCCAGGCTTGCATTCACAACTCCCCTTGGTGTTCCTATTGTATTGTGGGCAGCTAGGCGGCCGGCCCGGCCGGCGGGGGCTATGTAAGAGGGGGAGAGTCTCCGGGCCGGCGGGACTTTTTCGGAGAGGCTCTGAAGCTCGGCCGCTCCATACGCAACGACATCGGCCGGGCTGAAGCCCGGCCGCTCCGTACGGCAACGACATCGCCGCCCATGGAGGGGCTGGGCTTCAGCTCAGCCCCTGTCGTTGTGCCGTTCGTGGCCCTCGGCACGACAATGAGGTTGGCCGAGCTAAGGCCACGCGCAACCGGGCGCGCAAGCTCAACCTACGAAAGGTCGGAAAGCCCGGTCGCGTCCGGATGGCGGGCTCGGATGAGGATCGCCTCCAGGATGCCACGGTTCTCCGCCGGGTTCTCGACACACTCGACGATGCGCGCGTGATCCAGCTTGTTGATGCGCTCGTTGGCCGCCTTCAGGGCGTCCATGCAGTTGATGAGGGCGCGGTCAACCGGCATCCGCTCCGGGTTGATGTCAATGCCGAAGTGCTGCTGGTAGCCCGCCATCTTCAGCGCGTACAGCGCGGCCTCGTTCTGCTCCGGCGAGATGACGCCGACGTTCTGATCCTGGTCATAGTTCCCCAGCGGCTGCGAGTTCCAGTGAGTATGCCCGAGCCGCCCGTACTCGCATACCAGGCTGAACGAGGAGGCCAGGTCCTCGTAAGCCATCATCACATGACCAACCTCGGGATTGAGGCCCATCATCGCGGTCCCGGCCTCGACGCGAGCCCGATTCTCGTCGTTGCCCAGCAGCGCTTCGACCTTCTCGCACAGCAGCAGCGCCTCGGCGGTCGTGCCGTAAATGATGTTCGCGCGCGGCTCATAGGGCTTCGGCTCAATGCAGATGCGCACCCCGGGGACCGCGTCCATGGCCTCGGCCAGGCCCTCGGCAAAGCGGTCGCGCGCCGCGGGGTGGTTCTGCCCGAAGGTATTGTCGAAGCCATCAATCCCGGGCCAGACTACAGCGAAATCGGTGTCCAACTCTCGGTTGATCTCCAGCGCCTTGATGGTGCGCTCGATGGCGGCCTGGCGTGCGCTCTCGATCGGCGAGGACAGGGAGCCGAACTCGAACTGCTTGTCGAAGAATATGAAGGGCGCCACCATGATCAGGCGCAGGTTCGTGTCGCGTGCCAGGTCCTTGAACAGGTCAATGTTGTCCTCATTGACCTCGTTCGGATAGTGCGCCTCCAGCCCGACCAGGCCGTACTTCTGCAATCCGACGGCGATATCCAGCTTCTCCTCCATGGTCATCTCCGGCACGTAGCGATCATGGAAGCGCCCGCCGGCGGGTGAGAAGAACCACACGCCAGCGGTGAACTTGAGGTCCAGCTCGAAGCTCTCGAGGTGCTTGACCAGCTCTTCTCCGGTGCGGCGGACCTTCTCTCCCGACAGATCACGAATCGGCATATTCATCATCCTTTGCTTACGCAGTCCCTCGTTGTGGGAGCGTCGTGCGCCGTTGGTCCTGGGCAGTTCGTAGGTCGGGCTTTCCAGCCCGACACCGCGGGGCCCTTGGGCGGTGGTCAGTGCAGTCGGGCCAGAAAGCCCGACCTACCTAACCGGCAACCCAGCAGGGCATTTCAACAACCTTACCCCACTAACCTTCCTGCAACGGAGGCATCTCGCGACTGCACGGCGAAATGTTTCCGCGGGTCCGGCAAGCGCAGATGAGTCAATTCCTTCCTGAGGAGAGTGCCCGCAAGTGCCACGTCCCGAGGAGAAGTTCGAGACTGTCGAGCACACGCGCATCCGCAAGGCCATCGGCGAGCGTACGCTGACGAGCGTGAATACCATCCCGCAGTTCCATGTGCGCACCCTGGTGGACATGGAGCCGCTCGTCGCCTTTCGTGAGGGGTTGAAGGCCAGCGGGGAGGGACCGGTGGCGACGTACAATGACCTCATGATCAAGGCCGCCGCCCTGGCGCTGCGGGAGTACCCGCGCTTCAATGCGTGGTGCGACGACGACGAGCTGAAGCTGCTGGAGAGCATCAACGTTGGCTTCGCGGTCGGGACCGAGCAGGGCGTGCTGCTGCCCACGGTGCGCGAGGCGGACCGCAAGCCGCTGACCGAGATCGCCGCCGAGACAGCGGAGCTGATAGACCTGGCGCGTCGCGGAAAGCTGCGCGCTACGCTTCAGATGGGGGCGGGCTTCACCATCTCGAACCTGGGGCCTGTTGGCATCGACTCCTTCGCGCCGATCATCAGCCCGCCGCAGGTGGCGATCCTGGGCATCGGCTCCATCGTGCCCAGGGCGATGGTCGTGGCGGGGGAGATCGTGACTCGGCGAAGCGTACATCTCACGCTGGTCATGGACCATCGCGCCGCGGATGGGGCAGAGGGCAGCGTCTTTCTTGCGAGGCTGGCACAGATACTGACGCAGCCGGAGGAGTCGTTTGCGGAGGTGACCTGAGCGCATCCATGATGATGAGGTTCGGCAGGTGAGGGCACCTGCCGGCACAGGAACTGTGAATTGTGCGCGCAGACGCCCTCGTCTGCGCAAGATGCGCCGGAAGTCCTCGGTGGCGTTCGGCAGGTGAGGGGACCTGCCGGCGCAGGAACTGTGAATTGTGCGCGCAGACGCCCTCGTCTGCGTAAGATGCGCGGGAAGTCCTCGGTGGCGTTCGGCAGGTGAGGGGACCTGCCGGCGCAGGAACTGTGAATTGTGCGTGCAGACGCCCTCGTCTGCGCAAGATGCGCCGGAAGTCCTCGGTGGCGTTCGGCAGGTGAGGGGACCCGCCGGCACAGGAACTGTGAATTGTGCGCGCAGACGCCCTCGTCTGCGCAAGATGCGCCGGGCGCAATGAGCCGTTGTAGGTCGGGCTTTCCAGCCCGACTCCGACTCGCTTCAGGGTTGGCTATGCGATGACAGCGTCCAGCTAGAAAGCCCGACCTACGGGAACCGCAGGAGCGGCACCATGAGTGACGAGGCAAGCCTCGACCTGGTCGTCATCGGCTCTGCGCTGGTCGAGATAACCCCGGCAGAGATGGGGCGGCCGCTGTCCGAAGTAGAAGGGATGTCGCCGCTGCCCTCCGGCTCGGCGGCGAACTTCGCCATCGCGCTGGCGGAGCTGGGGATGAGGGTCGGCTTCATCTCCCGCGTGGGCGATGACGAGCTGGGCGAGTGGCTCGTCAGGCGTCTGGGTGAGCGAGGTCTGCGCACCGACTTCATGCGGAAGGTCGAGGGGCAGATGACACCGGTGTCCTTCGCGTGGATGGACCAGGAGGGCGCAAAGACCTTCTATTTCTACCGCTTCCCCGACTTTTCTGATCCGATGGCGACGCTCACCGAGGACGAAGTTGACGCGGCTGAGGTGACTGCTGGCCGCCTTTTCGACTTCACCGAGGCGACAATCCGCAACGAGCCGCTGCGCTCGGCGGCCTTACGCGCGGCTGCGCTTGCGCGGGAGGCGGGGCGCGAGGTCTGCTACGCTGTGAACTACCGCCCGGCCTCGTGGCGCGGGCAGTCGGAGGCGGAGATCGTCGCGACCCAGCGCCGGGCCTGTGCCGCTGCCGACATCGTGGTGATGAACGAGCAAGAGGCCCGCCTCATCACCGGCGTGGCGGGGGGGGCTTGCCCGCCGAAGCCTTGGCGCAGGCGGGCCCCCAGCCCCCGCATAGGTATCCGTGCGAGGGGCGATCTACCTTCGCTGAAGCTACGGCGGACAGACGGCGCCCCCCGCCATCATCCAGTAGGGCGGGCTTCCAGCCCGCCACGTCCGATGTTGGATGTCGGAAGTCCCCTCGAGCAGGCCGCGAAGGAGATCGCCGACCTCGGTCCTCGCCTGGTCATCATCACTTCGGGCGAAGACGGTTCGCTGCTGCTGGCGGAGGGCGAGATGACGCACGTGCCTGCGCGCCAGGTCGAGGTGGCCTATGACATCGGCGCCGGCGACGCCTTCCACGCCGGGCTGCTGACGGCGCACTTACGGGGGATGTCACCGTCGGAGGCCGCGCGCTTCGCCTCCGATACAGCGGCGCTCAGGATCAGCCGCCCGGCCAGCGAGCCGGGCCCGACCTTTGAGGAAGTTGCGAGGCTCCAAGCACCGACTTCTGACTAACGGCGGACATCGGCTGCCGGGACTTTGCTGTCCGGAGGGGCGGCCCGAGGGCACTTCTGCTGTTGCAGAAGCGCGCGAGGCCGGCCCACGCACAACCACTGCACCTTGGTCTGCCCCAAGGTGGCCTCGGAGTCGGGCTAGGAAGCTCGACCTACGCTGGCGGCAGACGCGGGCCGGCCTCACCCCGCCCTGCGGGCGGGGTTCGGGCGGCCCCTCCATCAGGGCGGCACGCCCCTCCGTCACGGCGGCCCTCCGTCACGGCGGCATCCCGCCCGTGGGCGGGACCGTGGTGGGCGGCAGCCGCGCCTCTGACCCCGCTTGCATTTGTCGAAAGCAAGGCCCTCGTCTGCCCCTAGCCGGCACGCCGCGTGTGAGCTGTGTGGGCAGACGCCCCCGTCTGCCCCGAGCTATTGCGTCTGCCGCGTGATGGCCACGCGCCGGTAGATGCCCCCCTGGTTGGAGCCGTCCCACACGCGTACCGCCAGGCAGACGGGGCCGGACGCCTGTCCGGCCCGCCTCTCATGCTCGACCTTCAGCGGCAGGCTGAAAGGCTCGTCCCATCCCTCGTGATGGCCCAGCAGCTCGCCGTTCAGGTAGACCCAGGCCTCGCCATCCACGGCATCGAAGGTCAACTGCGCCTTGGCCTCGAGCCAGGCCGGCTCCACCTTGAGCTTCAGGCGGTACCAGGCGAAGCCGTCGTAACCCTCATGCCCCTGCTCCTCCCAGGGCTTGCCGATCTGTATGTCCTCCCAGCCCGTGTCATCGAGGTCGGGCGCGAACCATCTCTCGTCCTGGCCCTGATCATCCGGGTCGAGCTTGAACTTCCAAGTCTTGGGCAGTTCCACGAGGACCTCGGTGGTGTGCGCGCGCAACTGCGCGACGCGCTTGCGCAGAGTGGTGACCTCTCTGCCCAGGTAGACGCTCTCTGACACGACGCTGGTGCTGACGATACCGTTCCACTTCGCCCGCTCAGTTCGGACCTCGTTGACGAGTTCTTCCAGTGCATTCAGGGCCTGCTGGGCCGTGGCGAGGGCCTCCTCCGCGGATTCCTTGGAGTCAATGCGCGCGCGCAGGTTGGCGTAATTCATCAGTCGGCGCGTGTACTCGTAGGACAGGTCAATCTTCGCCAGGCGCTGCTCGACGAGCTGCTTTGACGGTATCATGCGCGCTCTCGCCTGTGCCGCGCTCTCGACAGGCGGGGGCGCCTGTCGTACCGTGGCAGAGAGGCCCCCGCGTTCCGTGATTTGGTGCGCTCGGCTGAGGGCATCGCCCATCACCTTGAGCACCTCGTCGGTGAAGACGTAGCGGCCGGCGGTGGTACCATGTCCGGGGAAGTGATGGCCGCAGTTGGCCATCGAGTCCTCCGTGACCTGATAGTACTCGCGCATGGCCTTGCCGGCGGCGCCGAACATCCGATCGCACATCTCGTCGAGTATCTGCTCGACGTCGGCATTCACATTCCACAGTAGCTTGGCTGGGACGTAGTAGGCCGGAAAGAGGGTCCACGCGTTCTGAGTGTTGAACTGCGTGTACACACCTTTGACGCCCACCGACTTGAAGTAGGGGATGTCAACCGCCTGGCAGTGGGTGATGGGCCAGGGCAGGTCCATCCAGTTGACCTTCCAGTAGTACTCGTAGAAGTAGATCTCGCAGCCGAGGCCCTGCCAGGCGCGGATGACCTCGTTGTAGATACGGTTGGGCGGGCAGTTGGGGTCATTTACGGGATGGGCCATGCAGTAGTCCTCGTAGTGAGTGATGATCACCGCCAGCATGGGGTCGGCCTTGACTTCGGGGTCCTTCGGCGGGCGGTTGTAGACGTTGTAGGCGCCCACGAGCATATGAGCCCCCGGATGCGTCTTGCGCAGTTCAGCAGCGACCGCGTTGTAGAACAGCAGGCTCCGGCGCGACTTGCTCTGATCTCTGGGCACATCCTGCTCGTCCATCGCCTGGCACGCCTCGCACTCGCACCAGAGCTGCCCGTCGGTTGGTGAGAGGGACAGCAGGTCTAGGTCCGGGTCCGCCTCCATCAGTTGGGCCATGTGGTGGGCGACCTCGCGCGCTACCTGCGGGTTCGAGTAGCACAGCTTGCACTGACGGTTTTCAGAGCGCTTCCCCCTGACCAGAGCGAAGTACTCCGGATGCTCATTAAAGTACTCCGTGTGAGGGAGCAGCCTACCCTGCGTGTGATAGATGCCTGGCTCGATCTTGAAGCCGGGCTCCAGCCCGTCGCCGCCACGGTTCTGGCGGTTCATGACTGACCAGTGGCCCCTGCCGATCCAGCGCATCGGGAAGCTCGGTGTCTGCCGGTCGTCGAGGTCGGTGAGCACGATGTCCTTCATCTCGGGCACGCACTCGCCCAGTGGATCGCCGGGCACGTACCAGCGCACTCCGAGGTGGTCCTCCAGCAATCCGCACACGCCGTAGAAGGCGCCGAGATCGCTGCCACCGATAATCGCCAAGTCGGGGCCGAGGCTCTTGATGACGTAACCCTCGTCATCTAACTGCGCCGCAACCGCAATGTCGGCTGCTGCGGCCGCGTGGGTCGAGCCGAGCAGTATGCGGTTGCCGACGACCTCATCGTTCTCGGTCCTGGCCGGCAGCGTCGCTCCGCTGATTCTCGCCAGGTACGTCTGAAGCTGTCGCGCTGCGAGCACGAGTTCATCGCTCGGCTCGGCCGGCAGCACAATGGTGGCGGCCGGCTGTCCGTCAGCTACTAGCGCGCCGGGTGGCGCGTCGGTCTTGACTGCCTCGCCGGCCGGCAGCAGTCCGCTGGGGCTTAGTCCGCTGTCAAGCTCGTTCATGTGGGCCAGCGCCTCCTCGTTAGTCAACTTTGGGAACTCCCAGAGGGCGAGGTGGAAGGACTTGGTCCCGGCCGGGTAGTTGAGCGTAAGGTATATCGGATACCCGGTCACCTCCAGCCAGGCGCCCATCACCTGGGCCGGGTCAAACAGGGCGGCGGCGCAGCCCTGACCTTTTGGGTTGACCGCGCGGTCCATGAGGGCGTCCGCACATACCACCCACGGCTCCGAGGGCCGGAGCATGAGCTTGCCCGGAGCCTCCTGGCGCCGCGTGGCCGTAGCCGCCCAGCGCTGCATGTCGCCATGAGTGCCGCCGGGGAAGCAGCGTAGCTTGACCTCCAGGGAAGCCGCGTGTTCGGCCTCGACGTCGCCCGTTACCAGGAGCTTGTCATCGTCCTTGAGCTGGGTGAAGGTGAGCTTGACGCGGCCTTGAGGAGTACTGTAGGTTGCGCTGAGCCGCTCTTGCGTTTCCCACTTCTGGTAGACGAGCTGCGGTCGCCAGTTGCCGATGGACTGCCCCGCGAGGCGCACATCAATGCAGCCGCCGGTGTACCAGTTGGCGCCAGTGGGACGGCTGAGGCCTATGCCGGACATCCCCTCCTTGGCCACGACCTCGCCGCCGCTGCCGTGTTTGTCAACGTCAAGGCAGGCCTGGTATCTGATGGCGTAGGCGGGTTCGCCGCATTCGAAGGTGGGAGCCTGATTGTAGAACACGCGGTGGCCCTCATGCGCACCGGGGGTCTGTTGCACCTCCTCGCGGCCTTCGAGGACCCGAGTCGCCAGCGGCTGTCCTGCCGGCTCCGGCGACCTTAAGAACTCCGTAACAGTGATCTCTTTGGCCGTCGCCGGGAACAACATTGCCACGGCTAGCGTCATGAACAACAACCGATGCCATCTCATGATCGTTCACCCGGTTCTGATGGTGCGGATCGTTTCCTGGGCTGCGACATGTTCGGCAATAGTGAGGCCTATTCCTTTAGGCTGCCTCTTTTCACGTAATCTGCAATTCTAGTTGAGTTCAAGGACATGATATGGTATCATTGTCGTAACATAGTGTAGAGCAGAGGTAGGCGAGAGGCTAGAGATTTGCGCTCCGACTGTGCAGCAGTCCTGAGTCGTTTACAGCCGCCAGCTTCCCGCCCCAAACATCCGTCGTTTGGAGGTGTAGTTTCTGGAACTTAAGAAGATCCTGATAATCGAGGACGACGAGCAGTGCGCCAAGCTGGTGGCAACGAAGCTCGGTGCCGAGGGCTTTGAGGTGCAGATTGCCGAGACGGGTGAGGATGGCTTGGAGATAATTGAGCAGGATATGCCGGACTTGCTGCTCTTGGACCTCATGCTGCCCGGCATTGATGGTCTTGAGGTCTGCCGCCGCATAAGGCGCAAGAGTGACCTGCCCATCATCATGTTGACGGCAAAGACCGAGGAGATTGACGCGGTGATCGGGCTTGAGGTAGGGGCCGATGACTACGTCACCAAGCCCTTCGGCACCCGCGAGCTGGTGGCGCGAGTGCGGGCGATGCTGCGGCGCGTCAAGATCAACCGCGAGCACACGGAACCGATCGAGCATCTCTCCTTTCCTGACCTGGAGATAGACATCCCGCGCCGGAGCGTAACGGTGCAGGGCGAGACGGTGCACCTGACGCCGAAGGAGTTCGGCCTGCTCGTGTATCTGGCGGCCAAGCCGAACGTGGTATTCGAGCGCGACGACATCATCGAGGACATCTGGGGCCGGCCGGCCGGCAGCGGCGACCTGCGGACCGTAGATACTCACGTCAAGCGTCTGCGCAGGAAGATCGAAGAGGGCCGCGCGGTGCCGTGGAGCATCGCGACGGTCTGGGGTGTCGGCTACAAGTTCCAGGTAAACCAGTAGGCCACGCAGCGGCACTTGAGAACATCCCGACCTCAGGCCGGAGCTTCCCGCAGAGGTCGGGATGTTTATGTACGGGTGGCCGGGTCGCGAGCCACCGTCAGGAGCGGTCCCTCTGCGTCCATGCGCTGAGGCGGCTGCGCAGGTCGGCCAGCCGGTCCGTCGCGATCGCCTCACGCAGGCGTCTCATCAGGTCCGTATAGAAGCGTAGGTTGTGAAGGCTGAGCAGCCGCCAGGCGAGCGACTCCTTCGCCTTGAAGAGGTGGCGTAGGTACGCGCGCGAGAGACTGCGGCAGCATGGGCACTCGCAGCCCTCCTCCAAGGGCCGAGGGTCGGTCGCGTAGGTGGCGTTGAGGATGCGCAGCGGCCCGGCCCAGGTCATCACGCTGCCATGCCGGGCATTGCGGGTCGGCAGCACACAATCGAACAGGTCCACGCCCTCAGCCGCACAATCCACGATGTCCAGCGGTGTGCCGACCCCCATCAGGTGGACCGGCGCATCCAGGGGAAGCGCGCTCATGGCCGCGCGCAGCGCCCCAAGCATCTGCTCGCGGCTCTCCCCGACCGATAAGCCCCCGATTGCATAGCCTGGAAAGCCAAGCCTCGCGGTCTCGGTGGCGCTCAGCTCGCGCAGGTCCGCGTAGACCCCGCCCTGAACGATGCCGAAGAGCGCCCGGTCGTCGCGCTCATGAGCGGCCTTGCAGCGCTCGGCCCAGCGCAGCGTGCGCTCCAGGGATGCCCGCACATAGTCGCGTTCGGCGGGGTGGGGGCAGCACTCATCGAGGGGCATGGCGATGTCCGACCCGAGGCGGTTCTGAATCTCCATGCAAAGTTCGGGGGTGAACAGTATCTGTTGCCCATCCACAGGGGAGCGGAAGATCACGCCCTCCTCCGCGAGGTCCTTCGGCGCTGCCAGAGAGAACACCTGGAAGCCGCCGCTGTCGGTGAGGATGGGCCCGTTCCAGTCCATGAAGCGGTGCAGCCCGCCGCAGGCCTCGATGGCCTCCATCCCCGGTTGCAGATAGAGGTGATAGGCATTGCTGACCAGGATCTGCACACCAGCCTCCGCGACATCCTCGGCCCCGCAGGCGCGCACCGCGGCTCGGCTGGCGCAGGGCATGAACGCCGGCGTCACGACAGTGCCGTGGGCGAGGTGGAGTTCACCCGTGCGCGCCCGGCTGTTCGCGGATTGTGCAGTGATCTCGAAGCGCATATCGGGCCTCATACATGCGAGCACCGATTACCGGCTACCGACTGCCGCTGTTTGTCGTTCGCCCTGTGCCTTCAGTCGGATGTCGGATGTCGGTGGTCGGATCCCCGCCGTGAACGAACATGCAGTCGCCGTAGCTGTAGAAGCGATAGCCGACGCGCACGGCCTCCTCGTATGCCGCCAGGATGCGCTCCCGCCCGGCGAAGGCGGACACCATCATCAGCAACGTTGAGCGCGGCAGGTGAAAGTTGGTCAGCATCGCCTGCACCGCGCGGAAACGGTACCCCGGATAGATGAACAGCTCGCTGCGTCCTTCTCCGGCGCGGATCGCGCCCCCCTCATCGGCGGCCGTCTCCAGCGCGCGCGTGGCGGTAGTGCCGACGGCGACGAGCCTGCCGGTACGGGCGTTGATGACGTCGGCAAGTTGCTTGGGCACGCGGTAGTGCTCCGCGTGCATCTCGTGTTCCTCAACGTGCTCGACGCGCACGGGCTGAAAGGTACCCAGGCCGACGTGAAGGGTCAGATAGCCGATGGTAACGCCACGGGCGGCGACGGCTTCGAGCAGTTCCGGCGTGAAGTGCAGGCCGGCGGTGGGCGCGGCGGCCGCGCCCGGCTCGCGCGCGTACACCGTCTGATAACGCTTGCGGTCATCCGGCTCAGCCTCGCGCCGGATGTACGGCGGAAGCGGCGGCCTCCCTATCTCCTCCAGCAGCGGCAGCAGTTCGCCCTCGTGAGCAAGCTCGACAATCCTGACGCCATCCGCTTCAGTTGCGGTCACGGTGGCGCGCAGCCGCCCACCGCCGAACTCGACCACCCGCCCCTTCTTCATCCAGCGCGCCGGACGCGCCAGCGCCCGCCACCGAGAGCCTCCCACCGGCTCCAGGAGGAGCAGCTCCAGGTCGCCGCCGCTTGGGCGGCGGCCCTTGAGGCGCGCGGGAATGACGCGCGTGTCATTGAGCACGAGCACGTCGCCCGGGCGCAGCAGTTCCACTATCTGCGGGAAGCGGCGGTGCGTGACCTCGCCGGTGTCTCGCCTTAGCTCCAGCAGCCGCGAGGCGTCGCGCCGCTCTGCAGGGTACTGAGCGATACGGTCCGGTGGCAGCTCATAGTCGAAGTCGTCAACGCGCAAGGCGGACACCGTTGGCAGCTTCGCGGATACCCGACCTAGGACCTCCCGGCTTGCACCGGACGTCCGACCACCGATCACCGACTAACCCCCATTACTTGCCGGCTCAGGCCCGGGGCCTATCCGGGGCGGTGGGCCGTTGGGTAGGGGTGGCTGAGGCTGGCGCAACACAGTCCGCTATCAGCGGAAATGGCGGACAGTCCAGGACAACCACAACAACAGGGCACTGTGCCCGATTCCCGCCGCCTCTCATGCCGCCAATGAATAATCGGGGCTGAAGGCACGCGGCGAACGAGAAACAGGGGAGGTCGGCGGTCGGTAGTCGGAGGTCGGAGGTCGGAGGTCGGCGAAGACTCCCCGGGCGACATTATCCCCGACGACGGAAACGCAGCAGGAGGCGGGTCATGTCCGCACAACTCCTTGCCGGAGCGGCTAAGAGCGTCATCACGCCGCCGGTGGGCATAGACCTCAGCGGCTTCGGCGGAAGAGAGGGCCCATCGGAGGGCGTGCACGATGATCTCCGCGCTGGGGCGCTGTGTCTGGAGGCGGGGGGGAGCGTCGTGCTGATGACCGCCGACCTCATAGGCCTCGACAGCGATAGCGTAGCGGAGGTCCGGGAGAGCATTGCGGCTCGCACGACGGTCCCGGCCGGCAACGTAATGATCACGTGCTCACACACGCACTCGGGTCCCGCGACGCCATGCCTGCCCACCCTTGGGCGGCCCGATGCTCAGTACATGGCGATGCTCAAGCGCAAGCTGGCGGATGTGGCCGTTGAGGCCTGGGAACAGCGGTCGCCGGCCCGCTGGGGCGTGGGTCGGGAAGAGGTGCTGGTGGGCATAAACCGCCGCGAGAGGAGGAGCGGGCAGATTGTGCTCGGACGCAACGAGGCTGGCACGACGGCCCCCTACGTTGACGTGTTGCGGGTAGACGCGGGCTCGAGGGAGCCGATGGCCATCTGGATGTGCCATCCGGCGCACGGTGTGACCATGGGCGGCGACAACCTCCTCATCAGCGCCGACTGGCCCGGCTACGCGCAGCGCGCGGTGGAGCGTATCTACCCGGGTTCGGTGGCGCTCTTTGCCCAGGGCTGTGCCGGGAACATCAACAGCGAGCCGAAGGGGACCTTCGAGATCGCGCAGGAGCAGGGCGAGAGGATGGGAAGGGCCGTCGAGAAAGCCGTGGACGCCACGACGACCGAGAGCGCCGCGGAGGTAGCAGTTGCCAGCGAGACGCTCCAGCTTCCGCTCTTCGACCCGCCGCCGGTGGATGAGGCGAGGGCCACCGCCGAGCAGATCAGGCGCGAACGCGACGAGAAGTGGGACGGGGCGAACTACGGCTGGCGCATCTTGCTCGACGGCCTGGTGGACTGGGCGCAGAGCGTGCTAGAGCTGGCCGAGGCCGGCGCCACGGACCTGACGCGAGACTTCGAAGTCCAGGCGGTGCGCGTCGGCGACTTCGGGATAGTCGGGCTGCCGGGCGAGGTGTTCGTGGAGTACGCCCTGAACATAGATCGCGAGTCGCCCTGTCGGCTCACGGCGGTTCCGGCATACACCAACGGGAACATCGGCTACGTGCCGACCGCTGCCGCCTATCCTGAGGGTGGCTATGAGGTTGAGACCGCCATCCGTTACTACGGCACGATGATGCTGAGACCGGAATCCGAGCAGATCATCCTGCGAAGCGCCCAGGAGCTTCTCCGCGAAGTATGCGCGTAGGGCTCAGAGCAGGGGCAAACGGGAACTCGGCGCGGCTGCGGGAACGTTGTATTGCGTAGACAGGGGAATGCCATTCGAGATGATGGGAGAGACGTTCCTGTCTGCCATCCCGCCCGCTGGGCGGGACCACTGCCATCATTGGTGATCGAGACTGCCACAGACAAGAATGTCTGCGCCACCGGACGACACAGAGAGGGCGAGGGAGCGCATGAGAGCGAACCTGACTGGCGTACTCATTGCCGTCATCACCGCGCTGGGGGCCTGGTATCTCACGGGATGTCGGGAGCAGGCCGCGGACACGGCGGCGCAAGAGAAAGAGGCGCCCGCTGAGAAGCAAGTCGCGGAGAAAGGCCAGTCTGAGGAGACTCAAGAGGCCGCTGAGCCCGCTCCTGAGGAGCAAGACCTCAAGGAGATCGAGGACCTGGGCGGGGTGCTGGCGGCGGGCTCGGAGGAGGTCCGCCGGAAGGCCCTCAAGGCGCTGACAGACACCCTCCTGAACGGTGAAGCGCCTGATGCCCGGGTAGCCGCGGCGCAGGCGCTGAAGGCTATGCCTGACGAGGCCGCACGGGACCTGCTCCGGGCCGCCAGGAATGACGTAGCCCCCGAGGTGCGGGTGGCCGCCGTCGAGGCCCTGGCAGGTGCGACGCCCACGCCGTGGCTGCACGAGCAACTCGCGCGGTTGCGCCATACGGATGACGCGACGGTGCGCGCTGCCGCGTTCCGCACAGAGATGAGCATTCGGCTCAATGATCCGGACAAGGAAAGCGGCATGAGATGGTTGATTGCTCAGCTTGGCGACCGCAACGACGACGCCAGCGCGCAGACAGCCATCCAGTTGAAGCTACAAGGCGCGGATGCCTTGCCCTATCTGATTGAGGCCCTGAAGACTAGCAAGAAGGCGGCGCAGCGAGAGGTGGCGGCATGCGTCATCGGCCTCATCTGCGCCGGCACCAGCCCTCAGCAGCACGAGTTCGCCAAGCTCGCTATGACGCAGTACAAGCACGGGATTGCCGAGCCCGGTCCCGCGAATCTGGAGGGTGTGAAGCCCTTAGAGCAGGCGCTCAGCGAGGACCCGTCCGCGGAGGTGCGTGCCGTTGCCGCCCAGGGCCTGGGCTATCTGGGGCAGAGGAGTTCGGCGAAGGTCCTGGGCAAGGCCTTGCACGACCCCGCTGAGATAGTGCGCTGGTGGGCCGCGTCCTCGCTCGTCACGGTCCCGGCAAGTGACGTGGTGACGGACATCGCGGACGCTGTTGTCAACGATGAATCGGAGCGAGTGCGGAGGGCTGCAGTGCGGGCACTGGGGTGGGTTGAGAGCAGCGAGACAGTTGTGATGGCGCTGGTACACGCGACCTACGATAAGAGCGCCGACGTCCGGCGCGCAGCCGCCACCCAGCTAGGCCGCATTGCTGATCCCAAGGCTGCGACGGCGCTGGTGCGGCTCTTCCGGGACGAGGATGAAGACGTGCGATGGGCGGCGGTTCTCGCGGTGGGCAACCTGAAGGACCCGCAGACGGTGCCCAGCCTGACCGAGGCCCTCCGCGACCCGAGCCCGATGGTCGCCAACGCCGCCGAACGTGCCCTGCAGAAGATGGGAATCGCCGAGCGCCGCTACGGAACTCGCGACGAGCTGTAGGCCCCATGACCGCATGGAATCACAGAGCACCTCGCTCACGTGCGAGGTGCTCTGTGCCATTGATGGTGGCGTAGGCCAGGCCAACCCCTGGGGTCACCTGAGCGCGGTGAGGTTTCCGTCCGCGCTGCTGACTGCTATCTCCTGGCTCCCGTCCCCGTTCACGTCCGCGGCGACGACCTTGAGCGCCGCATCCCCAGCCTCGAATCGGCCCACTATGCTGCCAGCCGCCGGGTCAATCAGGTAGACACTCCCGTCATCAGTCACAGCCGCCACGCGCTGGCCCTCCGGGCGCGCCACGGTAGCGACATCCAGGACCGGGAAGCCCAGGTTAGTCCGCCAGACGAGTTGCCCCTCGCCGTCAACCGCGTAGAGGTTGAAGCTCTTCGAGGCAACGACGAGCGTCTTCGCGCCCTCCTCAGGGCCGACCGCCGCCAGGGCGGTTACCTCATCTCCCGTATTGAACTGCCAGAGAAGCTTGCCCTCGGCGGACAGACCTCCGGCACGCCGTCGCCGGTGAGGTCAGCCGCGAGGGCGTCGTTCACCCCCGGCCCGGTGCGCGTCGAGTATGAGAACAGCTTCGTGCCGTCCGGCTTCGCCACCGGCCACCAGTAGTACTCGGTGCCGCAGATGACCTCGTCCTTGCCGTCGCCGTCCAGGTCCGCCGCAGCGCCCGCGGTGGAGCGGTGGACGCTCTCGTAGTACCACAGCTCCTTACCCTCAGCGTCCAGCGCATAGTACCGCCAGTTGTCAGCGCCGGCGATCACCGCCTGTGTGCCGTTGCCGGTGAGGTCGGCCGGGAAGACACACCTGACATGGCCGGTGCTCTTGTAACGCGGGACCTCGAAGGTCCAGAGTTCTTCA